>JANXLV010000309.1 GCA_025355005.1 Myxococcales bacterium
AAGGACTCGTATGCGTACACGCGGGCAAACCTGGTGGAGCGCATCGAGACGCCTGCGCTGCTCGTCGAGCGGCTCGCTCACGACCCCAGCGACATCACGCGGAGGGCTGCGGCGCAGCATCCGCACCTGCCCGTGGAGTCGCTCCTCGTGCTGCTGAAAGACCCCGACGACGTGGTGCGTGAGACGGCGACGTCGCATCCGTCGTTGCCAGTGGAGCACCTGGATCGCATGGCAAAGAACGCCGCCGCCTACACGCGGCGTGGGGTGCCGCGCAGCCCGAACGCGACACCGAAGCACCTGGCGGAGGCCGCGAAGGACAAGAGTGAGTCCGTGCGTCGCTGGGTACCTCTCGCCGCGCGCGTCACGCCGCAGATCCTGGCGGCGCTCGCGAAGGACAAGGACAAGCAGACGCGCGGGCGCGCGGCATTTCGCCAGCGGATCGACGCGCTTCGAGCCCAGAGCTGACAGTGCTGGTCGGCCGCGATCTCGAACTCACGCGCGCCACGGACTTGCTCGGTGCGAGCCGCATCCTCACGATCTGGGGGCCTGGTGGCATCGGCAAGACCACGCTCGCGCGTGAGCTCTACTCTCGCGCCGCGTTCGACGAGGCGCACTGGCTGTCGCTCGCCAGCGCTCGCACGCGTGCCGATCTGTTGTCGCGGCTGTGCGAGGCGCTGGAGATTCGCGTGAGCCCGCGTACCTTTGACGAGGCGCTCTTGCTCGTGCGGCGAGCCCTCACGGCCCGGTCGCGGGTCCTCCTTGCGCTCGACAACGTGGAGCAGATCGCAGATGCGGCGGCCAGCGTGCTGCACGAGCTCGGGCTGGCCGCGAAGGGGGCGTCCTTCGTCGTCACGTCGCGCGAGGTGCTCGGGATACCGGGCGAGGTCCCGTTCGAGCTTGCGCCGCTCGCCACGTTCGGCACGCGCGAAGCGCCTTCGGATTCGGCGGTCCTGCTCTCCGTGCGGGCGCGCGCGCTTCGGCCCGCGTTCGACGCGGAGCCCGCGGTGCTGGAGGAGATCGCCGCGCGCCTCGACGGCCTCCCGCTCGCCCTCGAGCTCGCGGCCGCTCGTCTGTCCACCATGAGCGCGCCGGAGCTGCTCTCGCGGCTCTCGGATCGCTTCACAGTGCTCCGGCGACCACACGCGCGCTCGGAGCCGCGGCAGCGCACGCTGTACGATGCGATCGACTGGTCATGGAACCTGCTGGACGAAGAAGAGCGCGGCGCGCTGGCAGCGGCGTCGGTCTTTCGCGCTGGGTTTTCGGCCGCGGCCGCACGCGCTGTGGTCGGCGCGAACGCAGACGAGCTCATGCTCTCGCTCCGCCACAAATCGCTCCTGCGCATCGCGATCCCCGACGGGGGCCTTTTGCTCGTGGGTACCGAGCGGCTCGACATGCTGGAGTCCATCCGCGACTTCGCGGCGCAGAAGGTGGGCTCGCGTCGAGCCGATCTGGTGCTCGCACACGCGCGATATTATGTGCAGTATGCACGCGAACCGGGCGCGAGCGTCGCCATGGAGATCGAGAACCTGCTGGCGATCTGCGAGCGCGCAGATGATGCGGGCGTCCATGGCGACGCGATGAACGATCTCGCCCTCGCCGCAGTGACGGCGCTCGGCCCGGTGCTGATCGCCGCAGGTGAGGCGACGAAGCTGGTCACGCACGCGGCACATGCTTGCACGCTGCCGCGCACCTCTCCGCGTGCGCCGTCCCTGGAGATGAACGCGAAGGCAGCCTGGGGCGCAGCGCTCTTTGCGCTGGGCCAGCTCGCAGAGGCGGGAACACGCTACGACGAAGCGCTCTCGCTCGCCGCAGACGAGACCGATCGCGCGCGGCTCTTGAACCTCCTCGGCGACGTTCACCAGGCCAAGGGCGACCTCGGAGATGCGCTACGAGCGCAGACGAGCGCCCTCGCGTCGGCAGAGACCGCGAGCTCCCCGGAGCTGCTCGCGCGCGCGACCGCGAGCATCGCTGTCGTGCATCATTCGTTGCGCGAGCCCGATCGCGCCCGCGAGTTCTACCTCCGGGCGCTCGACCTGTGCGCGAAGGCAGGCCTCCTGCTCCTGGAGGTGCGGTCGCGCGCGCGGCTCGGGTTCCTGCTCCAGGATCTTGGCGAGCACGCGGCAGCGCGCCACGAGTACGAGGCGGGGCTCGCGCGGCTCGGCGATACCCGGGCACCGGCGATGCGCGGCATCCTGTTTGGCTATCTTGGCAACGCGGCGCGCGCGAGCGGCGACCACACGGTGGCCATGGAGCACTATGCCCGTGCGATCGATCTCCTGCGTGTGGCAGGCGACCGCCGCTACGAGGCAACGTTCCTCATGGATCGCGCCATCGCCCAGCTGGTCTTCGAGCAGCCAGCGGCGGCCCGCGGCGATCTCGAGGCCGCCGCGGAGCTCGCGCTGCTCGTGGGCGATCCGACGCTTGCGACCATCTCGCTCGGCTACCTGGCGACGGCCTGCGCGACAACCTCCGACGTGGACGGTGCGCGCGCCGCGCTCACGCGCGCGAAGGCCGCGGTCTCTGCTGCCGCTCCTTCGTCACACGAGCTCTGCGCCGTGGCGGCGGTGCACATCTCGCTCGCCGAGGGCGACGTGGACGCCGCGCGCGCCGCGCTTGCCGAGCTTCCCGCGGAGCCATTCGGACAGCATCAACGCATCGTCGCTGCGCTGCTCTCCGCGGCGATCTTCAGGATTGCGCCGCCCGCACACGCGCTGGTGCTCTCGGGAACGCGCGTCACGCTCCCCGGCAACGGTGAGGTCGATCTTGCGAGCCGCCCCGCCGCGCTGCGCGTGGTCACGCTCCTCCTCGAACGACGACTCGCCGAGCCAGGCGCTTTCGTGGCGTCCAGCGATCTCGTGCTCGCGGGATGGCCCGGCGAGAAGATCGCGGAACAGGCCGCGAAGAACCGCCTCCGCGTGCTCGTGAGCTCTCTACGCAGCTCTGGCCTTTCCGCGCTCGAGAGCGACAAGGGCGGCTATCGCTTGTCGCCCGACGTCCCCGTGCTGCGCGTCTGAACGTCCCGAGACGGCGCGCATCGGGCAAGGTCTCCATCCGAGGCCCAGTCGAGTGTGTTCTTCATGGTGAGTATGTCCTGCAGCATCTGGCTCTGCGCATACGGCGCTCCCATCGCGGCGAGCGCCGAGTCCTCTGCGCCAGCCACGACTGCGTCCCCGCTCGCGTTCGGTGACCAGAACGGATTCGCGAACGCCCATGACGACGCGAGCACCAGCACGCGCCCACGTCCCTGACTCTTGCCCTTGCCGAACGCCGAGGTCATCGGCCCCTCCACCTGCACCGCCACGACCGCAGCCCCCGCCTGGCCCTTGTCGAAGGAGGTCTTCGGCCACATCGGTCCGCTCGTTCGCGAGCGGATCGTCTCGTCGCTGCTCGTGGCGAGCGTGGTGAAGGTAGCGGCGGGTTGCTTCGCCCGATCGAGCGCGAGGGACGACGCGAACGGGAACGCGACGTCGTTGGCGCGGAGGAAGACGGACGCGCGTGTCTGCACCGCAGTGGAGCGCTTGCCAGCGTCGTCGCCGGAGAGCAGCGGAATATAGGGGAAACGCACCGTCCCCGTGGTGGTCGTCGCGGACCAAGACTTGCCCAGATCCAGCACGAGGTCCTCGTGCAGCTCGATGCCATAGCCCATCAGCAGCCTGTTCAATCGGTGCGTGCCGAGCCTCACGGTCATCGTCGGATCGCCCTCCTTCATGTTCGCCGCGCTCGCGACAACGACCAGCGCGCGGCCACGCATCACGAACGCGTCGAGCCGCGCGAGGGACGTATCGTCGAGGTCGTCCTCTGGCTGCGTGAGGATCAGTCCGTCGAATGCAGCGTCGATGTCGCCCTTGGTCGGGTCCACTTGCTCCAGGCGATAGAACGGATAGTGCTGCGCGAAGAGCGACTGCATGCTGACGTGCGCGCCAGGCGAAAGCTTCTCGCTGGCAAGGCTCCGCTCGTGATGTCCAGCAACGAGCCCGATGTGGAACGTGGTGTTCGATGCCTTCGCATGGAGCTCGCGGATCTTGGTGTCCACCCAGAGCTCAACGCCGTCGATCCCGTCGGGCGGAAGGTACTTGATGACATCACTCTGACCCGCGTAGCGAAGCACCACACCGGAGTAGCCCTGCGTGATGAGCGCCGTATCGTCCTTCATGGCCTCGCCAAACGTCTGCATCACGAGACCCGCGTCCTTCGCCGCGGCCTTGCCTGCGTCGGTGTTCGTCGGGATGATACGGAACGACACGCGGCCCTTCTTCGTGGACGCCGCCATGCTCGAGAGCAGCGTCTCCAGGTCCTTCGCGAAGGTCGCAAGCGCCGGCGTTCCGCGCGCCACGTAGACGTCCAGCTCCAGCGCCTCCGTGAGCTCGCCCAGGATTCGCGGCGTGGCATCGCAGAGCGCGGGCGCGGACTTCGCGGGCGCTGCGGGGACGTCCACAGCGGCGGGTGCCACGACCGGCTGGGGGGGAGAGCCACAGGCCGCGATGGCCGCGAGGACCGCAGAAAACAGCACAGATCCAGGGGCGCGCGGGGGCATGGCGCGGAGCATAGGCGGCAGAGGGGCAGAGCTTGCTGGGATTAATGGCTCGGGGCCGTGGATTAATTGTCGCGGTGCGCCGCGCCGACGTACGTACAGGGCATGCATCACGCTTCACGCCGTACGCTTCTTGGCTCCGCAGCCGCTCTTGCCGTCACCTTCGCAGCGGCCCGTGCTGAGGCACGCTCGTTCGTCACTCTCGTGGACGACGGCTCGCTTGCCGCCAAGATCTCGAGCACCGATCCGATCACGCACGAGGTGCTCAAGCAATACGACGCAAGCGGCGCGAAGCGACCGGATGTCATCAGCGTGTGGACGAACTTCAAGATGGATGGGAACGCCATCGAGACGCTCTTCGACCCGCTCGCGAACGACGTGACGGGCATCGGCCTGGACAACGAGTACGGCGGCGACGGGACGCTCAAGACCACCTTTGCGTCGCCCGTGCGCGCGATCCTGCTCCACAACGACTTCACCGAGCTCGACGCCCGCGCGACGCGGCAAGGCGCGCCGACGGCAGGCTTCGCACGCTACCTGTTCTTGCTGGAGCTCTCGCATGTGTGGGGACCGGCGTTGCGCATTCCGGTGACGGATGGCGGCGCCGCGGATGGCGGGGCAGCACCGACGAAGGACGAGCTCATCGGCTTCCCGTTCCACTGGTCGTTCTGGATGGACGCGAAGGGCTCACCCGCTGGCGGCAACGCGTGGAAGGACAACGGCGATGGGACGTTCACGGCCAGCGGACAGGCCCCGAGCACCGTGCACTACTCCATGCTGGATCTCTACCTGATGGGCCTTGCCGACGCGAGCGAGGTGCAGCCGTTCGGCGTGCTCGAGGGAGCGATGGTGACAACCGGCCAGATGGATCAACTGCAAGGCGGGCCCATCACGCAGCAGACATTTCCGTGGTTCGGCGCTGCGCCGCTCACCGTCACGGCCTCGCGCAAGACGATCACCATAAAGGACGTGATCGCCACGAATGGTACGCGGGTGCCCGCGAAGGCCACCGGACCGCTCACGCTCGGCATCGTCCTCATGCTCGCAAAGGGCACGAAGGACACGGACCGTGCGGCGATCGAGGCAGCGTTCGAGCCCGTCGCCGCGTCGCTCGCGCCCGCGTTCGCCGACGCGACGAGTGGTCGCGGCTCCTTCACCGTGGTCACGAGCGTGAGCGACGCCGTCGGTGCACCGGACGCCGGAGACGCGGACGCTGGCGTTGCGCTCGGCGATTCCCCGACAACGACGAGCGGCTGCAACACGGGTACGAGCGATGGTCGCGTCGGTACGGGCGCGCTGTTCGCGTTCTTCTTCGCGCTCACCGGTGCCTGGTGCGCCGCGAGGGTCCGTCGCCGGTCTCGTGTCTAGGGATCGTAGTTCTTGATCGAGCGGAGGAGCGCGTCGCTGAAGGCGAGCGTCACGAGCAGCCGCTTGTCGTCCTTCTCGGCCTTCGCCTCCTTGAAGAACCCTGGCTGGATGGTGCACTCGTTCGGCTTCGCGGCGCACTCCGCCTCGAACGATTTGAGGGCGCGATCCGCGTCGCCGGAGCTCGCGTAGTCGGCGTAGCCCTCGAGCGCGCCGTTCGCTCCGCCGCGCAGCCCCAGGCCCGCGGCCACCGCACCTGCCATCATCGCGGAGCTCGAGGTCTTCTCCGACCCCACGAATTTCATGCTGGTCACGCTCATCGTGATCCCCGCGAGGCCGTCGGTCGCGGTGGAGAGCTGCGGCGGTGCGTTCGGCGTGCGCGTCAAGAAGTCCCGGACGTGCGGCGCCGAGACTTGATCCGTCGCGATCCAGACGCCGTCCGCCGTGAAGAAAAGCGTGGGCGAGAGGCCTGCCGTTTCATTGGCAAGGTTCCCGTCTCCGTTGAACATGAGCACGCCCGATGGCAGTCGGATCGGCTGGGTGAAAACGGGATCGCCGTGGTGCATACGCAGCGCCACCGGATCAGTAGGCGGCATGCCGTACACCATCGCGACCCATCCGAGCGCGGTGGCATCCACACCCTTGCCGTGATTGCCGCCGCCGTACAGACGGAGGGGATCGCGCAGCGTGACGTACATGTCGATCTGGCGCGCTGCGGCCAGCTGCTGCACGGACATCCGCGTGTACGCGTCGCCCTTCTCATGAGCCATCAGGCGGGAGACGAGCGGCCCCCAGTAGGTATCGAATCGAATGGCGTTGGGGCGCACCATCACGGTCACGTCCGCCGGACCGCCCAGAAATTGGGGGATCCAGGCCGCGTCCGTGGCAACCGGGGCCACCACGGATTTCTGCGAGGAGCCACCGCACGAGGCCCCACACGACAGCGCCAGGGCGATCGCGAGCACGAGAACTAGGCGCGATAGGAGCGCAGGGCGCCATCTGGGAGCGAGCACGCGGGATGGACGGACGAGGTGGGGTCGGTATTCGATCACGCCCCATCATCGGCTAGGATCGACGCGTTGGCAAAGCCGAGCCCCCGACGCAGGAAGGATGCGCGCGTCCCTGCAAATTCCCTGACGCGCGACGAGGCCGTCCGGTTGTTCGTTGCGCGGGCGGCGGACCTGGGCGCCACGCTGGACGCGAAGCATGATCGCGACGCGATCCTCCAGATCGTGGAGGTGTGCTCGCTCGATCGCGTGGGCATCCAGCTCGCCGCGGCCCGCGCGAAGGACACGCCACTGCCCGAGCTGCTCGCGACGCTCTCGCTGCTGCGTGGGGCCGACGCCGCGGAGCTCGAGCTGCGCGCACGGCTTCGTCGCGGTGAAGCGCTCCGCAACGCGGGGAAGCTCTCCGCTGCAGCGCGCGAGCTCCACGACGTCATACGCGATGCCGAACGCGACCCGCACGCGCGCGCGGAGGCGCACCGTCATCTGGGAAGCGTTGCGCACGCGCAGGGTCGTCCGGAGGAGGCGCTGGAACACAAAGAGGCCGCGGTGAAGCTGTTCGCGGAGCTCGACGACCGCGCGCACCTCGCGCTCGCGGAGGGAGAGGTGGGCGTCGCGCTGGTCGGGCTCGGACGTCTTCGCGAGGCGCGAGTGCGTCACGAAAGGGCCGTCGCGGCGCATCGCGACCTGCGGTCTCGACGTGAAGAAGGCGTTTCGCTCTCGTACCTGGGCGTGACGTTGCACAGGCTCGGTCTGTTCACGGAGGCGCGCCGTGCACACGAGTCCGCGCTCGTCATTCATCGGGAGATGGGAAACGCGCGGCTGGTAGGTGCAGAGTACATGCATCTTGGCTACGTCGCGCACGAGCGACTCGAGCTCGGGCTTTCGCGCGAGCATCTGGACGCGGCCGCTGCGATCTTCACGGAGGTCTCGGATCGTGCGCTACTGGGCGTGACGCTGTCCCTCCTCGGCGCGCTCTCGGTGGAGGCCGAACGCCTGGAGGAGTCCGGCGCGTTCCTGGCGCAGGCCCTCGCGTTGAACGAGGAGGCGAAGAGCCCGCGCCACGAGGCGATGACGCGTCTCTACCTCTCGTACCATCACGAGGACCTTGGCGAGCACGCGCTGGCGACGACCGCTCTGACACGCGCGTTGTCGGTCGGACGTGGCGCCGTGGAATCGGAGCACGAGGCGTGGATGCTCGGACTCGCCGGTCGCGGCGCGGACGCAGCGCGCATCACCATCGAAGATCCGTGCACGACAGAGGCCCTCGCGATCCTGTCGGTGAGGGATGCGGTGCTCCGCGGAAAACTGGACGCGTCCGCGGCGAAGGCCAAGCTGCCCGCTCCGCGCGCGAAGGGCAGCCGGGTGAGGCGCGCCGGCAAGCTCCTGGCTGCGGCGATCGGCGCGCGTGTGACCGAGCTCCAGATCGCGGCGGACGCGGCCTTCTTCGTGTCGGAGGCCGGTCTTCGCGTGGACCTCCAGCGCAAGACGGCGCTGCGGAAGGCGCTCGCGTTGTTGCTTGCGGAGCGGCAGCGCGCGCCTGGCGTCGGCGTTGCGTGGGAGCGCGTCCTCGCCGCGGGTTGGCCCGAGGAACGAATCCAGCCTGATGCGGCGTTCGCACGCGTACGGAACGCCCTCTTCCAGCTGCGAAAGCTTGGCATTGGCCACGCGCTCGTCACGGGCGATCACGGCTACTTCCTGGACCCGCGCGTGCCCGTGCGCGTCGTCGGCGGGTAGTTTTTCGCGGCTTTTCGTGGCGTCTGGAAGACTTTAACGTTTTCTCACGTGCCGCGGGCCTGGGCGGCAGTCAGAGTCCGCCTCGTGAAAACAGCCTCATTCGCCTCGGTCTTCGCGCTCCTCGGGACCAGCCTCTTCGTCATCGCCTGCTCCGCATCGAACGACGGAGCTGCACCCGGGCAGGGCACGCTGGAGCCGGACGCATCGCCCGCGACCGGAGCGGGAAGCGACGGCGGCGCGGTCGTCGTGCACGAAGGTGGCTCGGACGCTGGCGCGCCCGCGAGCGCATGCAACGCGACCGACACACGCGCCTCCGCCGTGACGCTCGCGGTGCTGCCCGACGACGGCGAGAAGGCGTACACGGACGTGCTCGGTCTCGCGAAGAAGTCCGTCCGCGTGTTCGGCTACCAGATGGGGTACGGGGCCGTGCTCGACACCTTGACTGCGCAGGCGAAGGCGGGCCTCGATGTGCGCGTCATCCTCGACGGCAATACGCAGCGAACGGTCAACGACAAGTACCGAGCAACGCTGGTCGCCGCCGGCGCGAAGTTCGAGTGGAGCGATCCGAAGTTCTCCTACATGCACGCGAAGACCATCATCGTGGACGAGCACGTGGCCGCCGTCTCCACGGGCAACTACGGCAAGTCCTTCCTCTTGTCGGAGCGGAACTACGTGGCGCGCGTGGCCGATCCGCAGGACGTGTCGGACCTCACATCGCTGTTCGACGCCGACTTCACGCAGGCGTCACCGAACCTGAGCTGCACGCGTCTCCTCGTGTCGCCCGTGAACTCACGCGACCGGCTCATCGCGCTCATCAAGTCCGCGAAGACTACCCTGCGCATCGAGTCGATGCAGTTCGACGACCGCGACGTTCACGACGCCGTGCTCGCGCAGAAGAAGGCCGGCATCGACGTGCGGATGGTGCTCGCGGACGCGGGGTTCGTCAGCGCGAACACCGCCATTGCCGCGGACCTCGCGCAGAACGGCATCGCTGCGCGTTATCTGCTGTCGCCCAAGGTTCACGTGAAGTCGATCGTCGTGGACGACACACACGCGTACCTGGGCTCCGAGAACGTGAGCTACACGTCGCTCAGCAAGAACCGTGAAATCGGCCTCATCATCGACGACGCAGCCGCGCTCCTGCAGATGACCGAGACGTTCGACAAGGACTACCTCGCGTCCACGCCGTTCGCGACGCCCGTGGTGGACGCGGGCGCGGACCCGGACGGCGGCTGAGGCCTCGCGTAATCTAGGAGGGCCGCGACGTCAGTACTTCGGGTCGTCCGGGTTCCAGTCCGTCGGATGCGGATCGGTCGCCTTCAGCAGGTCGTTGATGCGCAGCACACCTGGCGTCTTGCGGACCATGGAGTTGATGGAGGCACGTGCGGCCTCGTCCTTGACCACGCCGCGAAGTGTGACCTCCCCCTTGTCGCACGTCACGTGCACCGTCGCGCCCTGCGCGGTGAGCACGCCGTTCTCGCGAATGGTGCGCTCGATGTCGCGCACGACGTCCGCGTCGGGACGGGAAGGCCGCGCATCGACCGCAAGGCCCCCATCGGAGGTCTCTCGATCTGCGGCCCGCCTCGAGGTGGGTGGCGGCGCGGTTGGTGGCGGCGGTGGCGGCGGCTGCGGTTTGGCGGCGGAGAGCGCCGGCTCCTTCACGTCCTCCCGGTGTGCCGATGGCTCGCACGCGATCAGGGTCGCGACCAGGAGAGCGAAGAGCATCACGACGCGGCGCATGACGAGCGAACTATACTCCTTCCCGCCGTTCGACCCTACTCGCTGCCCTCAGCGCACGCGGAAGACGCCGTAGCTCGCCGCCGCGACGGTCACGGTGGCGTCTGCGCCACTGCGGGTGAGGCTCGCATCGCCCAGCAGTCGCTGCGCATCCCCTGGGAGCGCGACGCCAGGAATCGTCGCCGTGTGCGTGTCGCCCTCGTCCATGCTCATGACGATCACGTAGGTCTCGTCCGCTGAAGCGCGCTCGAAGTAGAGGACGCTCGGATCGTCCGCGGGCACTATCTTCAGCGAGCCGGTTCCGAACGCCTCGCGCCCGTGCCGCATCGCGAGCAATTGCTTGTAGAATACATAGTCGCTGCCCGGGTCCTTCTGCTCCGCTTCCAGGTTGGTGATGTCCGCTTCGGGGCCGAACGCGATCCACGGGGCCGCGGTGGAGAAGCCGTGGTTCTGGCTCGCGTCCCAGAGCATGGGCGTGCGCGCAGTGTCACGACCGTCCACGACGGTCTGCGTGCCGGGTCGCAGCGCGAGCTCCTCGCCATAGTAGATGAATGGCGTGCCTGGCATGGTGAGCTGCAAGAGCGCCGCGCGCCGCCAGCGAGACTGCACGCGGTTCGCCGACGTGTACGCGCGAGCGACGTCATGCGAGCCGATCACGAGCGCCTCCTGGGCGCCATGCGGATACTGCGAGGCCGCGTTCTCGAACGGCTTCACGACGTCCGCGGCAGACGTGCTCTTCATCACGCCCCCCCAGAGGTAGCCGTAGCCAAAGTCGAAGGCCATGTGGAACATGTCCGACCCCGACCCGTAGTACGCGCGCGTGGTGGAGAAGTTCGTGCTCTCCGCGACCATCGCGCGATCCTTGTAGCTGTCGAGCAGCGCGCGCAGCTGTTTGATGTACGCGACGGTCTCAGGGACCATGTCGCAGCCCTGTGCGGTCTCCACCAGGAGCCCGATGACATCGCAACGGAAGCCGTCCACGCTGCGATCCATCCAGAATTTGGCTGCATCCAGCGTGGCCTTCACCACCGCGGGGCTCTTGTAGTTCAGGTCAGGCTGGCCCGGGTAGAACCGGTGGAAGTAGTACTGGTTGCGCTCGGGCGCGAGCGTCCACGCAGAGCTGCCGAACTGAGAACCGTACGTTCCGCACCCGATGTCCGCGCGACCAGCGGTGTCCGACCACACGTAGTAGTCGGCGTGTGGGTTCGTCTTGCTGGTCTTCGAATCCTGGAACCACGCATGCGCGTCGGACGTGTGGTTCAAGACAAGGTCCATGAACACGCGAATCCCGAGACCGTGCGCCGCGGCCACGAGCGCGTCGAAATCCGCGAGCGTGCCGTACTCCTTTGCGATCGCGTCGTAGTCCGAGACGTCGTAGCCAGAGTCCTTGAAAGGGGAGGGCATGACGGGCATGAGCCACAGCGCGTCCACGCCGAGGTCCTTCAGGTACGAGAGGCGGCTCTGGAGCCCTTTCAGATCTCCGATGCCGTCGCCGTTCGAGTCCGAGAACGAGCGCACGTCGACCTCATAGAAGATCGCGTGCCGGTACCAGTCCGGCGTGCCCAAGAAGCGCGCCGCCTCTGCGGCATGGTCCTTCTCCGGATACGTGGGCGCCAGCGGCTGTGCGTTGTCCGACTTGCACGAAGGCGTCGCTGTTGCGGCAGTGAACACAAGCGAGGTGATCGCGATGCGGGCGCGCAGGGACATCGCGTCGATTCTAACGCGGCATCGAGCCGGCGGAAGTAAGATGCGCGGCCGTTGACCCGCAGGACGAAAGCGCAGCTCACCATCCACTTCTGCGTGGTCCTGTGGGGCTTCACCGCCATCCTCGGGAAGCTCATCACGCTGCCGGCGCTGCCGCTCGTCTTCTACCGGATGCTGCTGGTGGCGTTCGTGCTCGCGTTCGTGCCGCGGGTGCGTCGGTCGGCGCGCGCCCTCTCACGGAAGGTCGTGCTCTCGTGCGTCGGCGCCGGCATGCTCGTGGCCCTGCACTGGCTGTCATTCTACGGCTCCGTGAAGCTCGCAAATGCATCGGTGGCGGCGACGACGATCGCGCTCGGCCCGGTGTTCCTCGCGGTGGTGGAGCCATTCATCGCGAAGCGCCCGTTCGAGGTGCGTGAGCTCCTCATGGGCGTCGCCGTGGTGCCCGGCGTGGCGCTCGTCGTCGGTGGCATTCCGCTCGGCATGCGCGCCGGGCTGCTCGCCGGTGTCGTGTCCGCGTTGTTCGTCGCGCTCTTCTCCGCCGTCAACAAGCGTCTCGTCGACAAGTGCGACGCGATGACCATGACTGCGATCGAGCTCGGCTCGGGCGCCGTTCTCCTTGGTGTCGTCGCACTGGTGGTGCCGCACGAGGGCCCAGCCTGGCCCGTGCCCAGCTTTCACGACGCACGGCTGCTCTTGCTCCTCGCCATGGTGTGCACGCTCTTGCCGTTCACGCTCGCGCTCCATGCGCTGCGCGAGCTGTCGGCGTTCGCGACGCAGCTCGCGGTCAATCTCGAGCCCGTCTACGCCATCCTGCTTGCGATCGTGCTGCTGGGTGAACAGCGCGAGCTCGGGCTCTCGTTCTACGCGGGCGTTGCCATCATCCTGGTCGTGGTCCTTGCCTATCCGGTGCTCACGAAGAAGCCTTCGACTGCGCCCGAGCCGGGCCTATGATCGATCGCATGGGTCGTCTCGTCACCGCCACCTTCGTCGCTGCTCTGGTCAGCGGCGGCTGCGCCAGCGCGGTCCACGAGCCCAGGGTCGAGCCCGCGCCGCTCGAGGTCGCGACGGTCGCGCCCTTGTCATCCGCGGCAGATGCCCGCCCACCGCGCGTTCGCCCGAACGAGAGCGCCCCGCTCATGCTCGCGATGATGCCGAGCGACGTCGCGTGCTCGTACACGAACCTCGCGTCTCGCAAGATCACGCTGCGCGCCTCTCCTGAAGGTGCCGCGGACCTCGTCGCCGTCGGGCCCACGGGTATGGCGTCGCGCCTCGCGATCACGCCCAGAGGAACGCAGTTCATCGAGCTCACGGGCATCCGGCTGCGCGCGCGCGGCTACCCAGCGAGCGACGAGCTCGTGGCGTCGCGTGCCATTCCATTCGGAGAAATTCTCGTGATCCCGCGCTCCGAGAGCGTGCACCCCTCGGGCGGGTCGCGCGGAAAGGTCCTCGTCCCTCCGCCCACCGTGGACGGCTTGCGCTTCCTCACGCCGCTCGCGCCCGCCCTTGTCCCGTGCGACACGCTGACAATTGACGACGTCGTGTTCGAGCCCGGCCCCGACACGACGATCGGAAGCGTGCAGCTCGGTCGCACGCCGCACGAGCTCTACGCGACCCCTGGCGGTCCGGCGCTCGCGATCACGTTCCCGCCAGCGGACCCGCAAGAGAAGCCGCACGAGCTCACCGTGATCGGAAAGCAACGCGGCTATCTCCACGTCCAGGTGCAGGACGGGCACGCGCGCGTCGTCGCGTGGGTGAAGGACACGGGGCTCAAGGTCGTGCCCCTCGCTCAGATGCTGGACAGCATCCGCATGGACATGCTGGCGCAGCTTGGCTCCGGCAACATGGTGATGGGCGGAGTGCTCTCTTCGGGCCCCGGTCCAGCGGAGAGCAACCCCGCCACGGAGGTGCTCCGCAAGAACGTCCACTGCAAGGAGTCGATCACGCTGCTTGCATCACGCATCGTGGGCGCACCGAAGAGGGTGCCCATCCTGGTGCTGAAGGACGTGGACCTCCGCTACGGTGAGCCCCGCGGCGAGTACGTCACCGTCGACGTGATGTCACCGCGGGACATCGCGCCAGTGCCCGGAGCAACGCTCGAAGCGAGAACCGCGGACGTGGAGGCCTGCGGTGGGGAATAGTCGCCGTTCACCGCGCGCTTGCGCCGTCGAAGTGAATGCCGTTTTGTGTGATGAGCATGCTCGCTCCGGTGTCCGGATCGATCGTGAGCACCTCTCCGTTGCAGGTGAAGCCGTAGAGATCCGTTTCGTACGCGGCCATGCCCCACACGCACACGTAGCCGATCTGACCGACGACGCGTGACGTCCTCTTCGCGACGTCGAACTCCACGAGCGCGTCATCCGTCGCCGTCTTTGCGGATGCAAGCAGGCGCGGGCCGATGAACACGAGATCGCCAGACGAGATGGTGCCGGGTGGGAACGCGATGAGCGCGGTGGCCTTTCCGGTCTTCCGATCCAGGTCATAGAGCGTGCCGCTACCCGCGCCGTACAGCGTGCCGTCGGGCGCGGCGTCGAGCGCGTTGAGGCCCTCGGGCACGAGCGCGATCTGCGTGGGCGCGCCAGTGTCCTGGTTCAGCGTGTACAGCGCCGAGGTGCTGATCCCGTAAAGGATGTTGTCGGGATGAAGCGCGACGTCGGTGAGGAGGGCGTTGCCGGTGCCGCCGAGCAGCGTGTAGTGCGCGGACGGAAGCCGGATGTCGTAGAGCGACGCCTTGTCCACGGCGAACGCGAGCGCGACGCATCCCAGAGCCGGATCGCAGAGCTGGCTCACTGGACACCGGGAGCTCAATGGGGTGTTCCTGCAGCCCGGACCCTCCGCGTTGCATTCGTCGACGGTGCACGCGATTCCATCGTCGCAGTCCGTGTCGCGTACGCAGCTCCCGTCGGCGATGGTCGCCGCGTCTGCGTCCGCGTTCGCCTCGCCGTCTGCGTCCGCGCCTCCTCCCGGTGCCCCGTCCGCATCTGGCGCGAGCAGCGCCGTGCGTGCGCCGCAGGCGACGAGCAGCGACGCGATGAGGGCGAGCGTACCGGCGGCGCCCCGCACGCGCGGATAGCGCGGGGCCATGTCAGCGCTTGCGGGGGCGGTGCACCGTGGGCGGCTCCGGTCCCGCGGACGAGGGCGGCTGCGAGACGGGCGGCGCGGGCGGCGAAGGATTGAGCTTCATGCGGATGGTTCGCGTGGGGCCCTTCGGTAGCGGCGGTGGCGCCGCGGATGGCTGCAGCTCGGTCGTGATGGTGTCTTCCTCATCCGCCGGCATGGTCGGCGGCATGGGCGGCGGCGGCCGCGTCCGAGCCTGGAGCTCGCTGGTGGGAAGGCGCACTGTACCTCCCCTTCCCACGCTCGGCGGTGGGTACCCGCTGGTGGATGGGATGGCGCTGATCGGTGCGGCCATGCTCGGTGGGGCCATGCTCGGTGGGGCCATGCTCGGCGGCGGTCTCACGCTCGGTGCTCTCACGCTCGGCATCGGCATGGCGGTCAGCATCCATGCGTTGAGCGCGTCGCTCATCTCCTCCGCGCTCTGGAAGCGTGCCTCGGGCGTGCGCTCGAGCGCGTGCTGCACGATCTCGCTGAGCACACCGTCGACCGCACCATCCGCGGCCTGCGAGAGGGGCATGGGCGGTCCGGAGCGGAGACGGCTGAGGAGCTCTTGCGGCTCTTGCGCGGGGAACGGCGCGACGGCGGCGATGCCACGATACAGCAGCACACCGACCGAGAAGAGGTCCGCGCGATGATCTGCCTGGCGCGACCCACGCGCGAGCGCCTCCGGGGCCGAGTACGCGACGCTGCTGAGGAGCCGACCCTGCGCGGTGTTGATGTCGCGCAGCTTGTCCGTCATGTCCTTGCAGACCCCGAAGTCGAGGAGGCAGACGTAGTCGAGCCGCCCCATCTTCTGGAGGAAGACGGCGGTGGGAGAGATGCCTCGATGGACGATCTTGGCCTCGTGCACCTGCCGTAGCGCCTCCAGGAGCTGCAGGATCAGGTCGACCATGACCTTCGGCTGCATGTGCACGACGCGCTCCATGCGGGTCGAGAGCTTCTCGCCCTCCAGGAATTCCATCACCATGTAGCGGCGCCGGTCCGGCAGCACGCCCACGTCGAGGAAGCGGGCCAGGCGGGCCGACGACATGCGCGCCGCAACGGCTGTTTCGCGCTCGAAGCGGGCGATCCACTCCTTGTCCTCGGAGAATTTCCGACGGAGCACCTTGATGGCGACGCGACCGTCGCCGCGCAGCATGCGGCCCTCGTACACGGCGCCCACACCGCGCTCGTCCACGAGCCGCACGATGCGGTACTTCTCGCTGATGATGGTGCCGGAGTCGATCGCCACTGGCGAGGAAACGTAACACGGGTCGCGCAGGCCAGTAACGCTCCAGAAATCTGGGCGGTGGCGCTTGTTTACCCGCCGCAAGAACGGCAGCGAGCCGCGTGGTATGGTCCGGTTCAAAGGGATGCACGCAGCCATTTGGATGATCGGCGCGCTCATGGTGCTTGCCATCGCGTACCGGTACTACTCGGCGTTCATCGCCGCGAAGGTGCTCGTGCTCGACGACGCTCGCGAGACGCCTGCGTGCACGCTGAACGACGGCCAGAACTACCACCCCACCAACAAGTGGGTCCTCTTCGGTCATCACTTCGCGGCCATCACGGGTGCGGGGCCGCTCATCGGGCCGGTGCTTGCTGCGCAGTTTGGCTTCTATCCGGGCTTCTTCTGGATCCTCTTCGGCGTGGTGCTCGGCGGCTCCGTGCACGACTTCGTCATCCTGGTCTCGTCCACGCGTCGTCAGGGGAAATCCCTTGCGGAGATCGCGCGCGCGGAGCTCGGGCCCGTGCTGGGCCTCGTCACCTCCGTCGCGATCCTCTTCATCGTCGTCATCGCTCTCGCAGGGCTCGGCAACGTCGTCGTGGGCGCGCTGTCGGAGAGCGCGTGGGGCGTGTTCACGGTCGGTGCTTCCATTCCGATCGCGCTCGCCATGGGCCTCTACATCTACAAGGTCCGCGGCGGCTCCGACCGCGGCATCCGCGAGGCGTCCGTCGTCGGCGTGGTGCTGCTCTTCGCCGCGCTCATCTATGGAAAGACCTTCGGCGATTCTGCGGCGGGTGAGCACCTGCGAATGACGCGCGGCACGCTCACGCTCATCATGGGCGCCTATGGCTTCGTCGCGAGCGTGCTGCCCGTATGGATGCTGCTCTGCCCGCGCGACTATCTCTCCAGCTACCTGAAGATCGGCACCATCGGTGCGCTCGTGCTCGGCGTCATCGTCGTGAATCCGGAGATCCAGATGCCCGGCGTGACGGCAGCCATCCACGGCGGCGGCCCCGTGATCAAGGGACCGCTGTTCCCGTTCGTGTTCATCACGATCGCGTGCGGAGCCATCAGCGGCTTCCACGCGCTGGTCGCGAGCGGCACCACGCCCAAGATGGTGAAGAAGGAGAGCGACTGCCGCGCCATCGGCTACGGCGCGATGTTGATGGAGGGCCTGGTCGGGATCACGGCGCTCATCGCGGCGTGCGTGATGCCGCAGGAGGACTACGTCGCCATCAACACCGATCCGATGGTCGCCATCGTCGCGCCGGCGCCTGGCAAGGAGGGCCTCGCGCACGACGACACGGAGCTGCAGCGCGCCGTCAAGGTCTTCTCCAGGAAGGATCTGGCGCTGATCGGACTCGAGAGGGACCGAACCACTGGTGCGGTCGACCTCACGAACGCGCGCGAGATGAAGGCGCCTGCGAGCAAGATGCTCGCGCTCTCGAACGGCGCGCTCGCGGAGCTTGGGTATCATGTGGACGCGCACGAGCAGCGCGCCACCACGCTGGAAGACGCGGATTTCATGCGCCTCGGCATCCACGTGAAGGAGCTGCCAGCGCTGTCGCGCGCCTCCGACGAGGTGGTGGCGACGCGCACTGGCGGTGGCGTGTCGCTCGCGGTGGGCATGGCGCGCGTGTTCTCCGGGCTCCCCGGCATGAACAAGCTGCTCGCGTATTTCTACCACTTCGCGATCATGTTCGAGGCGCTGTTCATCCTCACCACGATCGACACGGGCACGCGCATCGGTCGCTTCCTCATGCAGGAGTTCCTTGCGCGCGCGAAGCCGTCGCTCGGCGACTCGAAGAGCCACACCGGCGGCATCCTGGCGTCTGCGCTGGTGGTCTGCGGATGGAGCTACTTCATCCTCACTGGCTCGATCAAGACCATCTGGCCCATGTTCGGCGTCGCGAATCAGCTGCTCGCGTGCACCGCGCTCGCGGTGGCCACCACCATCATCCTGCGCGAAGGGAAGAAGCGCGCGTACGCGTGGATCACGCTCGGGCCGCTCTGCTTCATCGCCGTCACCACGCTGGCCGCCGGTGTAGAGTCCATCCGCATCCTCTATGTGCCGATGATGGAGAAGAAGGAGACCTTCACGGTAGGCCTGGTCAACACGTGCGTGACCACCACGTTGATAGTCTTCGTGACCATGGTCATCGGTGGAAGCGCCCTGCGCTGGATCGCCATGCTCCGCGGTGAGAAGGTCGCCATCTCCTCGATCAAGGCGGCGCCATGAGAGACGCGCTCACGATATTGCTCACGCTCTCGCTCGCCGTGCACGTGGTCTGCCACGCGGCGATCTTCGGGACGCTGCTTCGAAGGCGCGATTTCCGGCGCGCGGCGCTCGGCCTCGTATGTTCACCACTCGCGGCCTTGTTCGCCTGGGAGGGGCAGATGAAGCCGTGGGCGCGCGCGTGGTTGGGGTCGCTGGTCGCGTACGCGCTCGGCGTGATCCTCGCTCACGTCGTGTAGGGCGCTTTGCTCTGCTTCGGGCGGCGGGACTGAACGGCGCGCGTGCGGTACGTTCTGTCGATGCGCAAGGCCCTGGTCCCTGGTGCGGTTGCGGTGCTGTTTGCCGCTGTCCTGGCGTGCGGCTCGGACTCGGGGCCTCTTGTGTCAGGTGAGGACGCAGGGCTTGCCGAGAGCGGGACAGACTCGGGGTCGCCGCACCCGGATGGTGGCAACAAGGTGGATGGTGGCCCGGCGAACGCAGACGCTGGCCCCGTCGCAGCGCCGTTCGGGCTGGACGTGCGCCCGGCCAACACCACATGCGTCGCGGCAATCCGGCCCGTGGTCGACACGGGCGTCACGCTGCAGCGCGTGTGGTCCGGGCTGAACTTCGCGTATCCCGTCGCGCTCACGCAGGCGCCGGGCAACAACGATCGCTGGTACGTCGTTGGGCTCTCCGGCAAGATCAGCACGTTCTTGACGGCGGCCGCGACGGACGCGGACGCGTCGGACTTCGCGAATATCAACGTCACTACGCACGGCGGCGAAGCCGGGTTGCTCGGCATTGCGTTTCATCCTGACTGGCAGGCGAAGCACGAGGTCTACCTCTCCTACACGCGCGACGTGTTGCCTGGCGATCCGCCATCGCCTCCGGGTTGTCCGCTCAACGGGAGCAGGGAGTTCACGTCGATCGTCGCGCGCTACAAGAGCGTGGACAACGGCCTCACCGTCGTTCCCACGGCGGACGAGATTTTCACGCTCGGACAGCCGTACACGAATCACAACGGCGGCAATATCCAGTTCTCGCCGGTGGACAAGATGCTCTACATCGGGTTCGGCGACGGCGGCTTCGCGAATGACCCGTGTGGCAGCGGCCAGGATCTGAAAAGCCCGCTCGGGAAGATGCTCCGGATCGACGTCAACGCTGGACCGGGAAAGTACAGCGTCCCCAAGGACAACCCGTTTTTCGGTAGCGCGACCACGATGAACGAGATCTGGGCCTACGGTCTTCGCAATCCTTGGCGCTGGAGCTTCGATAGCGTTGCCGGCGACCTCTGGGTCGGTGACGTCGGGCAGAGCGCGTGGGAGGAGATCGATCGCGTGGTCAGCGGAGGAAACTACGGCTGGAACGTCTGCGAAGGCTTCCACAAGATCGGGAGCTTGACCGATCAATGCGATACCGCAGGCCTCTTGCCCCCAGTCGTGGAGCACGGCCACGGCGAGGCGCAAGCGATCGTCGGCGGCTTCGTCTATCGCGGCTCCGCGATCCCCAGCCTCGTTGGCACCTACATTTATGGGGACTACGCCGTCGGCAACATCTGGGCAATCGTCTACGACGCCAACAACACACCTAAGGCAAAGCTGATCGCCAACGTCACTGCCAACGATCTCTCGTCCTTTGGGCAGGGCAACGACGGTGAGATCTACACGGTGGAGCTTTCGGGCGTGATCAGCAAGCTCGTCCCCGCCGGACCGCCAATGCCCGACAACTTCCCGAAGGTGCTCTCGCAGACGGGGTGCACCGATCCGAAAGATGCGAGGAAGCCCTCATTCGGGATGATCGCGTACGACGTGAACTCACCGCTCTGGTCCGACGGCGCTGCGAAAGAGCGATGGCTTGCCATCCCCGACGGCAAGACGATCACCGTGGGCAGCGACGGCGATTTCGATCTGCCCATCGGCTCCGTCGCCATGAAGCAGTTCTCCGTGGGCGGCAAGCGCATCGAGACGCGCCTCTTCATGCGTCATGACGACGGCGGCTGGGCTGGCTACACCTACGAGTGGAACGACGCAGAGACCGAGGCGACACTCCTGCCCGGCGGCAAGGTGAAGCCCGTGAACGGCGGCACGCAGCAGTGGACGTATCCGAGCCGCTCCCAGTGCAAGCAGTGCCACTCAGCGGCCACCGGCGGCACGATCGGCCTGCAGGTCTCGCAGCTCAATCGCACGACGACGTACGTCAGCACGAACCGCGTATCGAACGAGCTCGCGACCCTCGAGCACATCGGCATGTTCACGTCGCCGCTCCCGGGCGCGCCGTCAACGCTACCAGCATTGCCCGTGCCCTCGGGTGTTGCAGCAGTGGACGCGCGCGCGCGTAGCTACCTGCATTCGAACTGCTCGCACTGTCACCAGCCCGGAGGCACGGGACAGGGCACCATGGACCTTCGCTACCCGACGACGTTCCACGACACGCAGACGTGCAATGCGACCAACACGCAGGGCGCGATCGGCAGCGTGACGAACATCCTCACGCCGGGCAGCCCCGCACAGAGCATCATGTCATTGCGCATCCACGCGACAGACGGCAAGCGCATGCCGGCGCTCGCGGTCTCTATCCCGGACCCCACAGGCACGAAGCTGCTCGATCAGTGGATCACGGGCCTGCCGGCAATCTGCCCCTGAGACCTGCCCCTGACCGAACTACTTCTTCGCTGCCTTCAGGTCCGAAGCCTTCACGATGGCAGGCTTCGCGTCGGCGGCCTTCGCGTTGTAGCCCTCGGGGTGCACGGGGAAGACCGGCGTGCCGGACGCCCGGAGCTCGCGCTTGTTGCGCTTGCCGTTGGTGGTCTGCTTGCGACGACGGATGCGGGAATATTGCTGGGTAGAGGAAACCATGGCTGTTCTCGGGGCGGCTCGGGGAGGCTCGGGGAGGGGGAGCAGGGTTTTAGCCCGTGGGCCCAGGGAGTCAATCAGTGTTTCGGTTTTGCGCCGGGCTTTGGGGCGGGCGTGGGCGCCACAGCAGGGGCCACCGCGGCCGGCTTCACGGCGGCAGGCGGGGCCTTGGGCGCGTTGACGTGCGCGTTGCCCGACTGACGGACCTCGCCTGAGGCGGTGACGTTGCCGTTGATGCTGACATGCGCGTTTCCGGAGGCGTCTGCGAGCACGTCGGTACCCACGACGGACCCGTTGATCATCGTCACGCTGCCATTGCTATCCACCTGGATGGCAGTGGGCGCCTTGATGTTGCAGTCGGTGCACGTGAACTTGCAGTTGCCGCTGACCGTGATGGCCGTGCCTGCAGTAAACGTGGCGTTCACGCCGGTGACGGTGACCTCGTCCACGCCGCCGCAGTCGAACGGTGTGGTGCCGTCCCAGACGAACGCTGACGCCATCTTGCTCTTGCCCGCGAGCGAGAACGCGACGCTGGAGCCCGCGACCATGAGCACGACGATGAACGGCAGGACGCCGCGCACCATCCAGAACGACCAGTTGAAGGCGTTCGCGACCTGGTAGCCCGAGTCGTCATACGAGCTGTGCGAGTGCATGATCACGATCTGCGGGATCTGCTGGGACTGCGGTCCCTGCCCGTACTGCTGCTGCGGCGGGTACATGTTCGCCTGCGGCGCGGGGTACGTCGCCTTGCAGTACTGACACGTGAGCATCGTGATCCCCGGCGGGATCTGACCGGCCGATGGCGCGCCGCACTGGGGACAGGCGAGGGGTTGCATCCACCATGGATGCTAGGGGATCACGGCCGTCTCGTGAAGACGTCTCGTGAAGAGCCGAAGCGCGTGCTGTCAGTGACGAACGGTGATGTTCGCCGTGTAGGTGGACTCCGCGAACGGCGGAACCTTCGCGCTAGAGAGCGCGCCCTTGATGCACTGCTCGGCAGGCTTGCCAGCCGCGCCGCCGTGGACGCTTACGCTCTGGACGCCGCCGGTGCTTGCGAACGTGATGGTGGCGCGCGACACCGCGTCGTCCGCGCTGAGGCATGCACGGGCGTTCGGGAGCACCGCGCCGATGGCGCCGGTGACAGCACCCTGCGACGGACGCTGCGGGACGGTTCCGGCCGCGAATGCGGGCTTCTTGTCGTCGGCGGGCGTGACGTTGGTGGAGTCCGACGGACCAGCCGCGGTCTTGATCGCCTTGTCGAGATCGCCACCAGACGGCGCGCCACCAGCGGCAACGGCTGCAGGCGGTGTCGGCGGTGCGGGCGGCGGCGGAGCGACCTTCGGCTCCTCGTTGAGCACGAACGCTGCCGCAGCCTTGTTGTCCTTCGCGGGCGCAGAGGCCTTCTTCGAGAAAGAGGGGGGAGCGGTCACGGCTGCGACCTTGGCCTGGGGCTTCACGTCGAGCTCGTCGACCTTGCCTCCGGTCTGGTCTGCGGCAGTGTCCGTGGCCGGCGTCGCCGCGGGATCTGTCGGCTTTGCTGCTGCGATCTGATCTTGCCAGCGGGTCTCGGGGGCGGCCTGCACGGGCGCCTCGACCTTGACGTCAACCTTGGCGACGGTCGCAGCCGCACGCGACTTCAGCACCATCGGGCGAACGACGAAGAAGCCACCAGCGGCGACCGCCGCGAGCGCGACGACCGTGCCGAGCATGTACACCACCGCTCCGCTCTTCTTCTTGGGCTGCGCGTGAGGGGGCACGCTCTGGTGTGACTGCGGGACCGCGATCGACACGGGCGGACGAACACTGTCAGCCGTGACGTGCGGAACGCCACCAGAGGGGAGCGTGGCAACGAACGGCGGCGCGGAAGCGGGGCCGCTCATGCCAGGCATCGCATGAGGAGCGACGCTCGGCGGACGACCCGAGAGCGGCTCGTCGTCGAACAGACCAGCGGTGCCCATCGGCACCGAGCTGGGGTGGGAAGAGATCGGCATCGGCATCGCCGCGCCCATGACCTGATCCATGCCGCGCATGGAGCCGGGGGGCTGGGAGATCGGCGCGCTCGCGGGCGGCTGCGGGCTGAACGCCGCGAAGTTCACGAGGCCCGAGTCCTCTTCCTTGCGCGACGACGGCATCATCGCATCGTCGCTCTTGGGGCTGGAGGGAGCAGCTACCGGAGCGGCCGGCATGCGTACGCTGGACGGTGCCGGCGTCATCTGCGCGAGGCGCGCCAAATCCTGCAGGCTCTTGCGATCACGCTCACGTTGCTCGTGGGTCAAAGACATCTTCGATTCCTCCGGGGCCACACTCTTCACCGGCACAGGGGCAGACTGCCTCACGCGCCCAGGCTCAGTGAGAGAGCCGGTGTTATGACCGTCTTTATCTGTCTGTCCAGCAGGTGCACTAAAAATTTCTTCATCTGTGAGGTAGGTGGATATCTCACCAGTTTCGTCGGCTTTGGTGCCGGCTTCAATGCGCGACTGGATGGTTGCGGCCGCATCGTCCCAGTCGAGCGCCGAGCGCTGCCCATCTTCCTGGGGCCACTTGGCAAGCAGCTTGCTCACGCTGGGGATTTTTTGGGACTTTCCACTCACGGCACATCTCCCTCGGGGTCAAAGCCCCGGGCCTCCAAGTACTCTCTAAGCTTGCGACGAGCTTCGTGGACACGCCATGCAATCGTGCCTTCCGGAGCCCCCAAGATCTGGGCTGCCTCTTCATGCGAGCGCCCGTCGATGCAGACCAGGACGAGCGTGGTCCGGAGGCTATCGCTGAGCCCGTCGATGCCCTGACAGAGGGCAAAATACGCCTCTTTCCGCGTCGCCTGGCCGCCGGGATCCTGGCTCGCCGGGCCGCTGGCGTTCTCCACGACCCCCGCCATCCGCGGGTCGTCGGCCTCGGTGGTTCGCGAGGATTTCCGGGAACGTAGCGTGTTCAACGAGAGGTTCACGGCGATACGGTAGAGCCAGGTATACGGCTCGCTGCGGCCGTCGAAGCGCTCGATCGCGCGGTAGGCGCGGATGAACGTCTCCTGCGTGACGTCCTCGGCCTCGCTCCGGCTGCGGAGGAGATGAAGGGCGAGGCGCTGGATGCGCGACTGATGACGTCGGACCAGCTGGCCAAACGCCGCGGAATCGCCGCCTTTTGCGCGATCGACGAGGTCTCGGTCGGTGAGCTTTACCATCGGCGCCACGGGTCGTACGCGCGCAACACACGCGGGAGATACCAGAGGCCAGCTCTGCCAGGGAAGCGGACCGTCGGTGCACGTTACCGTGTTCACACGACCTTGGACAATTCTTGATGCGAAACCTTGGGGCCGCCGATGGTTGTGACGAAAGCGCCCGTCCCGCCACAAGCACGGGAGAACGCGGCCCGCGGCCGCCCCTTTTTACCTGCTGGAGTTGCTCATGACGTTTTTTCGCTCGATCTCTCTCGTCGTCCCGGCCGTTCTTTCGTGCGTGGCCCTCTTCGCCTGCGGCGGTGCCACTGCCCCGACCAGCACGGCCAGCGGAGGCCAGGCACAGGAGCCCGCGGCGCACGTGGACGGCGGAGACGCGGACGGAGCCGCGACCACGGAAGACTCTGCGCAGGATCCCGATGCCACCGTCATCGGAGGCGATGCGTCGCCTCCGCAGCCAGCATGCGCCGACGGCGGCGCGACGATCGTTTCGTGCGACTACCCCGGCCACACCGGCGAGCGCAGCCAGGAAGTTCCGCGGAGCCAGCTCGAGGCCTGCGGCTTCACGGACTGCAACGCCCTCTGCAAGGCCGAAAATCCGGGCCTCCCCGGCGTCCGTTGCGTCACGGAGGAGGGGACCGCGAAGATGTACTGCACCTGCTTGAACCCCTGAGTCGAGGTCGAGGTCGAGGTCGAGGTTCAGGTCGGGGTCGAGGTCGAAGTTCAGGTCGAGGTCGAGGTCGAAGTTCAGGTCGTTGTCGTTGTCGTCGTCGACGTCGTCTTCTGCCCTGTCGGAAACGAGTGCTTCAGGATGTTCCAGAACGTCGTCCCGAGCTGCCTCGTGAACGAGCCCTCGTTGTACGGAAGGCCGTATTTCTGGGTCAATTCGCGTACGCACGGCGCGATCTCGCCGTAGCGGTTGCTCGGCAGATCGGGGAAGAGATGGTGCTCGACCTGGTGGCTCAGGTTGCCGGTCATCACGTGGAAGAGCCCGCCGCCGCTGATGTTGCACGAGCCCGAGACCTGACGCGCGAAGAAGTCGCCGCGCGATTCGTTCTCGGTCTCCTCCGCGGTGTACATCGCGACGCCGGACGGGAAGTGCCCGCAGAAGATCACGATGAACGCCCAGATGTTGCGGAGGCCGTTCGCGACCAGGTTCGCCGCGAGCACGACGACGAAGAACGGGCCGGCGAGCAGCGGCCAGAGGACGTAATCCTTCAGTAGCTGACGCGTCGCCTTCGCCTTCATCGCGACCATGTGCGCATCGATGGCGGCCTTCGGGAGCTTGCCGTTTCGCACGTTCTCGAAGTCGATGTCGTGCAGCCCAACGCCCCACTGGAAGAGCAGCGCCAGGATGATCGTGTAGAACATCTGCGGCAGGTACGCCCAGTGCCACGGCTGCTCGTCCGTCACGCGAAGCACCTGGTAGCCCACGTCGCGATCCTTGCCGACGACGTTGGTCCACGTGTGGTGCACGACGTTGTGAGAGTGCTTCCACTGCGCTGCGACGCAGACGTTGTCCCACTCCCACGATGACGAATGGATCTCCGGGTCGTTCATCCAGTCCCACTGCCCGTGGAGGATGTTGTGACCGAGCTCCATGTTCTCCAGGATCTTCGCGAGCGAAAGCAGCACCGCGCCCGCGAGCGCCACGCAGAGGAACGCTGCCTTCGATGCGAGCGCATGGTGGAAGAACCACGGCATGAGCGGCACGCTCGCGAAGATCACCGCGCGGCCCGCTACTGCGATGATCTTCTGCACGCGAATCACCCGGAGGAGATAGTTGCGATCGCGCGCGCCCAGCGTCTTTCGCACCTTCGCATGCAGCGCATCCACGTCCGCGGCGAACGCCTCTGCGTCGGCGGGCGAAAGCTTTTGGCGCGGGTGGACGCGGCTCACAGGTCGATCTCCACGTCTGTCACGGGAGCATTGATGCACATCTGCACGCCGCCGCCCGTTGCGACCGTGTCCATGCCCGTTCGAAGATCACGGACGGTGCCCTTGCGCAGCGGTGCCACGCACGAGCGGCAGAGGCCGCGGCGGCATCCATGCGCGGGCTTGAGACCCGCGCGCTCCGCCAGCACCAGAAGCGAGGTGCGGCCATCCGCATCGACATTGACCTGGCTGCGCGTGAAGGAGAGACGCGCGACTGTCGTCTCCGCGTCATGGGCGAGCGCACGGATCGCAGGGGGCGCAGCGGGCGCGCCGAAGCTCTCCGTGTGCAGGTGGTCCTCGATCTCGAGCTCCGTGTATAGTGCACGCATTGCGTCGAGCAGCGGCGCGGGCCCGCACGCGAACGTCTGGCGCGTGTGGAGGTCGGGACAGAGGGCGCGAATGCGCGCGAGCATCTGGTCCACGTTCACTTCGGCGCCAGTGAGCTCACAGGTGCGGCGGTAGCTGGGATCGGCCTTCGCCAGCGCGTCGAGCTCGCTGCCGAAGATGATGCGGTCGCGCGTGCGTTCGAAGTGGACGTGGAGGACGTCGCTCGAGAGGGAGCCACGAAGCATGCTCATCACCGGCGTGATGCCGCTGCCCGCGGTGACGAAGAGGAGCGGCCCCATCCCCGCGCCAGCGTCCGGCAGTACGAAACAGCCTGCGGGCGGTGACACGCGGACGTCGTCGCCGACCTTCGCATCGCGGACCAGCATGGGCGTCAAGCGGCCGTGCGCGGCCGCGCGGATCGTCACGTCGAACGTGCGCGCGCGGGCGGAGGCAGCAGGCGGCGCCGACGAGATCGAGAACGTGCGCGTCTGGTATGCGCCGTCCACGAGCACGGAGAGGTCCACATGCTGGCCCGCCGACCACGTCCTTGGCGCGGGGCTCAAGGTCAGGGTCGCGGTACCCTCGCATTCGGCGCGTGTTGCCACGACCCGGGCCCGATGCCCGCCGGATGGAAGGGCGGAGGCGCGCAGATAATCGAGCGGCGACCGCGGCGCGACAAACAGCGAGGCGACCGCGAGCGCACGCGCGCGAAGGCCGGTCGGCTGCTCCCTTGGCTCGGTCTCCATGGCGCCTGTCCTAACCCGCGGAATGCACACGGTCAAACCCGCTCCGGGTCCAGACTGCGTGCTTTCTGGTGGAACTAGTCCCAGATGGCGTTGTCTCTCCACCAATGAGAGCGCAAACGTGGCGATTCGGCGTGGGTCTGGGCCTTTTATTCGCGGTTTCGTCGTGTCATTCGCCTGATCCGCAGACAGCGGTCAAGCCGAACGGCCCGGGAGGAGCCCCGGTGGCGTCCGACCCGGCCCCCGCGCCCCGCACCGGGCCCAGCCTCGCGATGGGCGGGACAGAGGGCACGACCCCCGAGCCCATGGTGAGCCTCACCGCCTCCGATGGCACGGGTCTCACCCTCGTGGAGGTGGACGCGCGTGCGGTCATCGACGACCCGCTCGCCCTCACGGAGATCCACTTCACGTTCGAGAATCCCGAGGACCGCGTCCTGGAGGGCCGCTTCCACGTCACGCTGCCGAAGGACGCGACGCTGAGCCGCCTCGCGATGCGCGTGGACGGTCAGATGCAGGAGGGTGAGGTCGTCGAGAAGGAGGTCGCGCGCGCATCCTACGAGGACGCGCTGCACTTCAAGCGCGATCCCGCGCTGCTCGAGCAGGCCGCCGGCAACGAGTACACCGCGCGCATCTTCCCGATCCGCGCGCACGAGAAGAAGGAGGTCGTGATCGCCTACTCGCAAGCGCTGACTGGCGAGCCGTACGCGCTTCCCCTCCGCGGATTGCCCGCCGTCGGTCGGCTCCACGCAGAGGCGACGCGCGTGGGCGACAGCAAGCCCAGCGAGGTGCTGGATCTGGCGAGCGCGAAGCCAACGCAGGACTTCCAGGTCGCGACGAAGGATCCCACGGTGCCTGTTGCGCTCCGCAACGCCGACATGGTCGTGATGCGCGTGCGTGGCTCCGTGGATGCGCCCAGCGAGCCGCTCGGCAAGACGATCGTGCTCGTGGACACGAGCGCCTCGCGCGCTCTCGGCCTGCGCGATGAGCTGCGCGCGCTCACGGAGCTGAGCAAGCGGATGCCAGAGGCGGTCCTGACCATCGCCTGCTTCGATCAAGAGGTGGAGGAGATGTGGAGCGGCGCCGGGAACGCGCTCCCGACCGTGGTCGCGGAGAACATCCTCGCACGCGGCGCGCTTGGAGCGTCCAACCTGGAGAAGGCGCTCGCGTGGGCTGCGACCGCGGCGAAGAAGAACGGCGCCACGCGCGTGCTCTTGCTCTCCGACGGCGTGGCCACCGCGGGCAAGACCAGCGAGGCTGACCTCACGAGCGCTGCGAAGGCGCTCGCCGCAGCCGGCGTGACGCGGCTCGATGCCATCGCCGTGGGCGGCATCCGCGACGACTCCACGCTTCACCACCTGGTGACGGCGGGTCTGCACTCGGACGGTGTGGTGGTGGACGCGGCGCGTCCCGAAGAAGAGATCGTGCGGCGGCTGTCCAGCGCGACGCGGTCGCACGTGCCCGTGAAGGTGGCCGGTGCAAAATGGGTGTATCCTGCACATGTCGACGGCTACCAGTCCGGTGACGACGTGCTGGTGGTCGCCGAGGTCGCGCCGCAAGAGACGCTGTCCGTCACGTTTGGTGACGGCGCTGCCCTCACGCCGAAGGCGCGCAGCGCGGATGCGCCGCTGGTCACGCGCGCCGTGGCACGCGCCAAGATCGACAGCTTGGCAGAGCAGATCGCGCGCGGCGACAAGAAGCCCGAGACGCGCGAGAAGATGATCGATCTCAGCGTGAAGAATCGCATCGTCAGCCAGTACACGTCGTTCGTGGTCCTGGAGACGGAGGCGGACTACCAGCGGTTCGGCATCGCGCGGCGCGGCCTGTCGGACGTCATGGTGGTCGACAGCGGGCGCGTCGTGCTTCGCAAGCATGTGATGCCGAAGCTCCCGCCGAAGGCGTTCGCTGGTGGTGACGCGCCGTGGGGACGCGATCAGGGCAACGACCCGCTGAGCGCGACGGGCAACATGTGGGGTGACGCCATCGGCGACTCCTTCGGCGCTGGTGGCCTTGGTCTCAGCGGCGTGGGCGAGGGTGGCGGCGGTCGGGGTGAGGGCATCGGCCTCGGCAGCGCACCGGGCCCCGCACCGACGAGCGCCGCGCGCGCGAGCTCGCAGCCAGATGCGCGGCCGCCCGCGACGGAGGAGTCGATCGGCCTCGGCAATGTCGGCACGGTGGGGCATGGCGCCGGTACGGGTACGGGCCAGGGCTTCGGTAGCGGACAGGGACGCCTCAGTGGTACGCACCAGAACCGCGTGCCGTCAGTGCGTCAGGGCGCGACGACCGTCAGCGGCCGTCTGCCCCCCGAGGTCATCCAGCGCATCGTGCGACAGAACTTCGGCCGCTTCCGCCTCTGTTACGAGAACGGACTGCGCGCGGATCCAAACCTCGCCGGGCGCGTATCCGTGCGCTTCGTGATCGGCACGGATGGCGCGGTGAAGGCCACGACCGATGGCGGCTCGGACCTTCCGTCGCCGGCCGTTGTCTCGTGCGTGGTGCGCGGCTTCAGCAACCTGTCGTTCCCACAGCCCGAGGGCGGGTCGGTCACGGTGGTCTATCCGATCATCTTCAATCCGGGCGATGGCAGCGTGCCGTCTCCGAGCCGGCCGCAGGTTGCGCAGCCAGGTGTGCCCTCTGATTCGTTCCAGAAGGGTGATCTCGTGGACGCCTACTCCGGCACCATGAAAGAGGTGATGGATTCGCTCGCAACCGGCGACGCGAAGGCCGGTCTCGACCGTGCCGTCGCATGGCGCAAGGAGTCACCGGGTGACGTGCTCGCGCTCGTCGCGCTCGGCGAAGCGCTGGAAAAGAGCCGCGATCAGAAGACGGCTGCGCGCGCATACGGCAGCATCATCGATCTGTTCCCAGGCCGCGCGGACATGCGCCGATTCGCGGGTGAGCGGCTCGATCGGCTGGATCGCGGAGAAGTGCCCGTGGCGACGCAGCTCGCGATCGACACCTACGCGAAGGCCGCAGCGGATCGTCCGGATCATCCGTCGGGTCATCGACTGCTCGCGTACGCGCGTGCACGCACCGGTGACATGGCGGGCGCGTTCGCCGCGATCGAGGTCGGGCTCCACCAGAAGTATCCCGACAACCGCTTCCGCGGCGTGGACCGCATCCTGCGTGAGGACGCGGGCATCCTCGCGAGCGCGTGGATCGCATCGGACCCGAAGCGCGCGCCCGAGATCGAGGCCCGCGTGCGTTCGCTCGGCGTCAGCGTCGATCAGGGCGCGTCGCTCCGGTTCGTTCTGTCCTGGGAGACCGACGCGAACGACGTGGACTTCCACATCTTCGATTCGAACGGCGGCCACGCCTTCTACAACTCGCCTCGGCTGCCGAGCGGCGGTGAGCTGTATGCGGACGTCACCACCGGCTATGGCCCCGAGTGCTTCGGCATTCGCACGGACAAGGCCAAGCGCGCCGCGCCCTACCACCTGCAGGCGCACTACTACTCGCGCGGGCCGATGGGCTACGGCATGGGCAAGGTCGAGATCGTCGAGCACGATGGAAAGGGCCACCTCACGTTCGAGGAGCGTCCGTTCCTGGTGATGACCGATCACGCGTTCGTGGACCT
>JANXLV010000330.1 GCA_025355005.1 Myxococcales bacterium
GGCGTACATGGCCGACATCGATTTCCAGAAGGAGCAGGCGCGGCAGCTCGCGTCGCTCGCAGACGACGAGAAGGCGCTGACGGACGTGCAAGCGGCCGTGGGTGTCCTGGGGTCGCTCGCGACAGTTTCGGAGAACCCGGAAGGTTTTGCGCAGGCGGCGTTCGGCGCGTTCGCGACGGCGACGAAGGCGGAGATCGACTCGGAGCGCGAGCACATCAAGTCGCAGATGCAGGAAGAGGCCGCGCACCTCGCGATGCAGCTTCACGACATCGAGGCGCAGTCGAACATCGACAAGGAGCGGCAAGATCTGACGGCCGCGGAGATCGAGATTGAAGAGACGTTGCTGGCGGCTGCAGAGGCTGGGGTGAAGGCTGCCGACATGCTCGGCCAGGCGAAGCTCGCCTACCGTGAGCTGCAGGCGCAGATTGCCATCGCATCGATGGACCCAAGCCTGGATCCTTCCTACCGCATCCTCCGCGACACGGACGGTCAGAAGGTGCTCGCGTCGCGCTCGACGGCGCAGAACGAGCTCTATCTGGCAGGCAGCGCGCTTCAGTACGAGCTGAACATGAGCATCGGCAACCTGGACGGAGCGGTGCTCGCGGCCACGAACAGCACGTCGCTCAACGCTCTCTCCGCGTGCATGACCACCATCTACAACAGCGCGCGCATCGCCTACGGCACGCCGCAGACGTACGCGACGACCGTCAGCGTGAGGCAGATGCTCGGCATCAAGGGCCCGCGCACAGACGCTGTCACAGGAAAGACGCTGTCTGAAGGCGAGCAGTTCCGGTTTCTCTTGCTCAAGAACGACAACCTCGATGGCAAGGGCGGCGTCGGGCTTTCGTTTTCGACGGATCTCTCGCCTGGCAATGGCCTCTGGTCGACGGACGTCTGCAACGACCGACTCACCGGCGTTCAGGCGCAGCTCGTGGGCGACTTCCTCGGTGACAACCAGGCGCAGGTGAACGTCGCGCTCGGCGGCGGAGCGCTCATGCGCACCTGCGACGGGTCGGACGCGATCCAATCGTGGTCAATGGGCTCCTCCACATCGGATCTAAATGCCGGCGTCGCTGTCCTGCAGGCGGGCGTGAACTCGTTCGGCGACGCGCCGCCCAACACGTCGCTCTTCGGCCAGGCCGTCGCCCGCGCGTCGTGGAAGCTCGTCATCCCGGGAGGCGCCGACGCGCCGCCCAACGCGGACGTGGACCTCACGCACGTGGATGACATCGTCCTGAAGTTCTCGCATGCGGCGCTCCCCAAGAAGGGCTCGCCGCTCACCGTGGACCTCTCCTGCCTCGGCACGGTCGGCAAGTAGCCGGCAAGCAACACGGAGTCACGAACATGATGTCGACGACGCGGCGGTGGTGGCTCGCGGGAGCGGTGGTGTGCGTGGCGAGCATGCTCGCCGCGAAGGACGCAGGCGCGAGCTCGGCGAACCCGACGCGGGTGAGCATTCCGAGCGGACCGGGGTCCATCGAGGGCCTCGGTCGAAGCTTCGCGCCGTCGCTCTCGTCGGGTACCGCGAGCTACGGCGTCGACATCGCCGTGCCTCCCGCTGCGGGCGGATTCTCTCCGCAGCTCGCGCTCGAATACGATGGCGGCTCGGGTGTCAGCGAGCTTGGCATGGGATGGCACCTCGGTGGCATCCCGCGCATTCGTCGGCGGACGGAGAATGGTCTTCCGCGGTTCAACGCAAGCGACGCGTTCGAGATCACCGGCCTCGGAGTCGTCTCGGACCTCCTCGAGATCACGCCAGGCATCTTCCGGCCCGAATACGAATCGGGCTCGTTCGTGCGCGTTCAGCGTGCCGGCGCCGGTTGGGAGGCGCGGACGAAGAGCGGCATCGTCTACAAGTTCTCGGGCCAATCAGGCTACACGGAGCAGGAAGGTCCGAACATCGCGACGTGGCTCCTCACCGAGTCCTTCGACTTGCACGGTCATCGTATCGCATATACGTGGGACACCAGCGGCGCGTACGCGAAGCTCACTGGAGTCAGGTGGAATGACTTCGGCGACAGCGCACGCAACCAGATCGTCCTCACGTACGAGAGCCGCCCCGATCCGCACGTGCTCTTCAACGCGGGCATCAAGCAGAGCCTGACGTCACGGCTCACGAAGATCGACGTGAACCACGGTGGCTCACTCGTGAGGCGCTACGAGGTGAGCTACGCGACGGGTGTTCACTCGCGCGTTGCCGCGGTCGATATGGTTGGTCGCGACGGGACCTCGCGGTTGCCGAAGCTATCGCTCTTGTACACAGACGTGAGCTTCGCTGCAAACGGACAAACGGTGGCGATGGCCGCACCTCCCGGTCGCACGCCGTCTGATCCTGACGTCGACATCACAGATCTCGACGGCGACGGACTCCCAGACGTGCTGGTCACGAAGGTCGGTGCGTTTCGCTCGTACATCAACCACGACGGCAAGTCGTGGCTCGCGGGCACTGACTGGGATGTGTCGCAGAGCCCGTCCGTCGCGCTCTCCACCGTGGGCGTGCAGATGGCGGACGCGGACGGTGACGGCGCGGTCGATCTGCTCGTGAAGAGCGGCGTCGACTTCCGCTACTTCCCTGGAAAGAACGCGACGAGCTTCGGCGCTCCCATCACGCTCGCCACGGTTCCGAACGTGACCTTCGAAGATCCAGACACGAAGCTCGCTGACATGGATGGCGATCGACGCGCGGACATCGTCGTCACGACCGCCGCAGGCATCGCGATTGGCTACAACCAGGGCGGCACCGATTGGAGCTCGCCCGCGGTCGTCGGCGTAGTCGACCAGAAGCAGGCGCTTCGCTTTTCGGACGGCGGACACACACAGCTCTGCGACGTGAATGGGGATCGCGTGCAGGACTTCTGCTACCTCACGCCGGGGAGCCTCGTGTACTGGCTCGGGCGCGGACGCGGCGTCTTCGAGCCCGCGCAGACCGCAAGCGGCGTGCCTTCGTGGGACGGGAGCAGCGCGGTCGCGGCATGGGAGCTTCACGATCTGGACGGCGACGGCTGGGTGGACCTCGTGCATGTTGGGGTCGATGAGGTGGACTTCGTCTTCGGGCATGCGGGCGCGAACGCTGGGTCGTTTACATTTGACGGCCCTCGGCAAATCACGGGCACGCCCACACGGGGTCCGAACGCGACGGTCCGCTTCGCCGACATGAACGCCTCGGGCACGACGGACATCGTGTGGATCGACGTCTCCGGAGACCCAAGCACCGCATGGCAGTACCTCGAGCTCTTCCCGAAGGGTAGGGCAGGGCTCTTGTCGCGCGTGGACAATGGCTTAGGCAAGGTCGAGACGATCGAGTACGCGCCTTCCGGCCTGGACGCGGCGGCCGCGCGTGACGCGAACGAACCATGGACCACGCGCATGAACGTGCCCATGCCCATCGTGAAGCGCACGCACGTGGACACGTCGCTGGGCGACCCTGTGATCACGGTAGAATATGCGTACCGCGACGGCACATTCTCGCCAGTGGAGCGGACCTTCGCAGGCTTCGGCGGCGGCACGCAGCGCTCTCGGGGCGACGAGTTCTCCCCGACGGCGGTGGAGGCCTTCACCTACGACACGGGCATCGCGGACCGCACGCAGCGCGGCCTTGTGCTCACGCACCAGACGCTGGACGACAAGAAGGGTCTCTTCTCGCAGACGACGCAGACATACACCTCGAAGACCCTTGAATCCGCGGGCGCGCGCAGCGTCCATTACACGTTCCTCGCGTCGACGAAGACGGACAGCGTCGAGATCCTCGATCTCTCGCAGGCCCGCTCCACGCTCACCGAATACGAGCAGGATGGCTACGGCAACGTGACGGCGGAACGGCACTGGGGCGAAGTCGTCGGGACCGACAAGCTCGCGGGTGGTGACGAGCAGATCCTTCTCCACACGTTCGCTAACAACACGACGGATTGGGTCCTCGGTCGCCCGTCGAGCGAGGAGATCCAGAACGCCATGGGCGCTCGCGTCCGCATGGAGCGGATGTTCTACGACGGCGCACCATTCATCGGGCTTCCGCTCGGGCAAGTGGCTCGTGGCGACGTCACGCGGACAGACGCTTGGTTGGGCGGCGACACATTCGAGCCGATGGCGGCCTCCAGCTTCGATGCGGATGGCAACCCGCTTGAGGTACGCGATGGGCGGGGAGGGGCACACTCCTTCACGTGGGATCCGACGGACCACCACTCGATGCTCTCGGAAAGCGTGAAGACCGAGACGGGTCTTCTCACTGAGCAGGCCACGTACGATGGTGCGTTCGGAGGCTTGCTCTCGGCAACTGCGTACAACGGACAGGTCTCGACGGTCACCTATGATGCCTTTGGACGAGTCGGCTCGGTGGTGCGTCCTGGTGATTCTACCGACAAGCCGACGGTCCGGTACACGTACGAGCAGGGGCTCCCGCTCTCGCGCGTGAAGACGGAGAAGCGCCTCTGGAACGGCCACGACGACGTCGAGGTCTCAACAGACTACGTCGACGGTCTCGGTCGGCGCCGCGCGTCCGTCGAGCCGTTCGAGCAGAAGTGGATCGTCGCAAACATCACCCTCTTCGATGCGCAGGGCAACGGTCACCGCGCGCTCCGGGCGAGGTTCCTCGACTCCGGCGATGTCACACCAGACTTGCTTCAGAAGGGCGACGTGCCCGGCTGGGACACGTGGCGAGATCCGGTAGGTCGCGTCGTTCGCACGCGATCACAGATGGGCATCGAAACACGAGCGAGCTTCGCGCCATTCGTGACGAAGAGCTGGGACGGCGCACAGACCGACATGGGCTCGCCCTACGAGCACACGCCCACCGTGCGGACTGCGGACGGCCTCGGGCGCGTGGTCTCCATCGCCTCCACGCTCGGGGGGAAATCGTATGCGCAGAGCTTCGCATACGACGCTGCAGGGTCGCTCCTGCACAAGACGGATCCCGAAGGCAACGTTGCGCGGTACGGATATGACGGTCGCGGACGGCGTGTGCTCGTCGATGATCGCGACACTGGCAAGCACGCGTTCGCTTACGATCCAACCGGCAACGTCGTCGAGCACCGGCGGCCAGACGGCGTGTCGCGCCGCTTCACGTACGATCTCGCAAGTCGGTTGGTGGCTGACGACTACGACGGCGACAACACGCCCGAGGTCACCCACGCATGGGACCCATCGACTGGCGTCCTCACGCGCACGACCGAGCCCAGCGGGTTCACCGCGTACGAGTACGACGACCGCCTCCGCATAACCAAGACGCGGTACGGCATCAAGGACGGCACGTACGAGATCGGGGCTGCGTATGACGCGCAAGATCGCGAGTACTGGCACCAGTATCCCGATGGCTCGTCGATTCGAATCTTCCGCGACGAACGCGGCCTCATCAACGCGTACGGGGGCGCGGTCGCTCTCGGTTTCGATGCGGATGGCGTGCTCGTCCAGAAGACGTTCTCTACCGGGGTCGTGGAGGAACACGGCTACGACGACGACCGCCGGAGCTCCGTTGCTCGTGTCCGGACCGCAGCGGGCGCAATCCTCCAGGAGCTTCACTGGAGCTATGACGGCGCCAGCAACATCGTGGGCGTGAAGGACGCTCGCCCCGGCGTCACACCGGACAAGGACCGGTCCGAGGACTACACGCACGATAACCTGTACAGCCCTCTCTGCCAACGTGCGTGAGACAACCCCCGGCCCAAAGTTTAGTGTAGAGGGCGAGCGATCGAGCTCTTGTGAATTCATCCACCAACTCTCTCCATGTCTCACATCCCCCAACCGAAGTGACCGCGAAGGCCAAGCGACGGAGGTTCACCGCAGAGTACAAGCGGAAGATCCTCCAGGAGGCCGAGGCATGCGCACGTGGCGAGCTTGGCGCTCTGCTCCGACGCGAAGGCCTGTACTCGTCCCACCTCGTCGAGTGGCGCCGTCTGCGTGACGCGGCAGAGAAGTCCGCGCTCGCGCCGAAGAAGCGTGGTCCCAAGGTCTCGCGCCCCGACCCACTCGCTGCGAAGTTGGCGGAGGTGGAGCGTGAGAACGCGCGGCTTCGTGCCGAGAACACGAAGCTGCAGATCATCTGCGACGTCCAAAAAAAAGTCTCACTGCTCTTGGGTGTGACGCTGCCGGTGATCCCGGACGACGAGAGCAGCGGGAGCTCCTCGTGAGCGGCGTCACGTTCCTCGCGCCGCAGGTCGGCATCATGGTCGCGTGCATGATGCTCGCCGTCGCACGCGCGTCTTACTACCGCGCGATGGCCCCGGTGCCGGCGCGCGCGCGGTCATCTTCTCCGCGTGCGCTCTCCGCCTCCGAACGCGCCCTCGTGCTCAACGCTCTGCACGAGCCGCGCTTCATGGATCTCGCGCCTTCCGAGGTGTATGCGACGTTGCTCGACGAAGGTCGCTACCTCTGCTCCGAGCGCACGATGTACCGCATTCTTGCGGCCAACAAGGAAGTCCGCGAGCGCCGCGATCAACTTCGACACGCGAACCATCCACGTCCCGAGCTGCTCGCCACGAAGCCGAACGAGCTGTGGAGCTGGGACATCACCAAGCTCAAAGGTCCCGCGAAGTGGACGTACTTCTACCTCTACGTCGTTCTCGATGTCTTCAGCCGCTACGTCGTCGGTTGGATGGTCGCGACGGAAGAGAGCGCGGTGCTCGCGAAGAAGCTCATCGCCGAGACCTGCGCGCGCGAGGGCATTGAACCTGGACAGCTTGGACTTCACGCCGACAGAGGCAGTGCGATGACGAGCAAGTCCTTCGCGCTGCTGCTAGCGGATCTCGGCGTCACGAAGACGCACTCTCGCCCGCACGTCTCGAACGACAATCCCTTCTCGGAGTCGACCTTCAAGACTTACAAGTCTCGCCCCGGCTGCCCAGACCGCTTTGGCTGCGAACAAGACGCACGCAGTCACTCTCACGATTTCTTCGACTGGTACAACCACGAACATCGTCACGGCTCGCTCGGACTCTGCACGCCGTACGAGGTGCATCACGGACTCGCCGGTGCGACCCTCGCACGTCGCGCGGATGTCCTCGAGACCGCGTTCCTCGCGCACCCAGAGCGCTTCCCGCACGGTTGTCCAGTGCCGGCTGCGCTACCGATCGAGGTGTGGATCAACAAACCCGCACAGGAGGTCGACACGACGGACCAGGCAGCTCAGTAAACCCATCATGCCGGTGTCTCAAACTCGTTGACAGCTTCCGCAGGCTCACCGGGACCAAGGGGGCGTGGGGCACTGCCGCGTGGACGTACTCGCCGAGCGGCAACCTTCTCACCCGCACGAGCACTGTCGACGCGCTCCGCATTGGTGGCGCGCTCGGGTACGGCGAGAAGGCTGGTCCCCACGCGCTGACAAGCATGGGGAGTCGCAAGCTCACATATGACTCGCGCGGTCGCATGCTCACGGATGGCGCGCGCACGTACACGTGGGACGACGCCGAACAGCTCGTGAAGGTGTCGCACGGAAATGGTGCTTCGTCGGAGAGTCTCTTCGACGGCGCCGGCATGCGGCGTGTGCGTGTCGAGCGCTCCCCTGACGGTGCCGAACACGAGACGCGGTTCATCGATCCAAGCACGGAGGTACAGGACGGAAAACTCGTACGATGGATCGCTCACGGAGGTCACCGGCTCGCACGTCTCGCGGATGACAACGGCATCCCAGGACCAAGTAAGGGCGGTGGCTGCGAAAGCGCACCCCCATCCGCGCATGGGTCCGACGCGGCACTGGTCGTGCTTGGACTCGGGCTCGCGGCGGTGGTGGCTGCACGTCGACGTCGGTTTGCGATGAGCCTCCTGGTCAGCGCGGCGGTCTGTATCTCGCTCGGGTGTTCCGGAGGCAGTCACGAGAACGTCCAGGAGATTCTCGATGGAACCATCCACACGCTGACGGATGCGGACGAGCTGCTCGTCACCGATGCACTCGGCTCACTCACCGAGGTGACTTCCGGCGCCGGGACGAGCGCGAAGGGGAGCTTCGCGGCGTACCCGTACGGCGTCACGCGCTACGACAGTTCGGCCGAGACGAACAAGTACTCCGGCGCGCCACGCGACACGCAGGTCGGCGTGGACGTCATGGGTGCGCGTGGGTACGTCCCGGAGCTCGGCGTGTGGAGCTCGACGGACCCGCTTCGTATCGAGGAGCCGGAACGTGGACTTCGGGCAGGCTTCGCGCAGGAGCACGCATACGCATACGCTCGCCTCGCTCCCACGAACGCGACGGACGGAAGTGGTCGCGATCCGACGACCGCGGAGAGATGGTTGCGTGGCGCGACCACCGTGTTCTCCACGACGACGAAGGTCGTCGACTTTGTGACCGCACCGATAGCCGGTCCCACGAAGGACGTGGCCGAGGTGCTCGTCAACGGCGGGACTGCCGTCGCGCGCGGCCATGGCGCTGACTACGCGAAGCAGTTCGTGGTGAACGGCAACATCCCGGGCGAGATCGCGTCGCACACGATGCCCGCGCTGATGCCGCAGACCAAGGATGGGGAGCAGGCGCGCATGGACAAGCGCTCGGTCTCCATCCAGGTTGTCGGCGCCTTCTTGCCAGCGCCAAAGCCCGGCAAAGCGGTGTTGAAGGAACTCCCTGAGGCCGCCAAGGTGGTCGCTGAGGGCGTCGAGCATTGCGTGGGCGGCGCGTGCTGCTTCGCCGCGGGCACGCTCATCATGACGGAGACTGGTGAGCGAGCCATCGAGACGGTCGGACTCGGTGACCGCGTCCTCTCACGCGATCCAGAGACGGGTGAAGCGTCACTGCGCGAGGTGGTGTGGCTCAAGCCGCCCGCAGTCAGTCCGCTCGTAAACCTCGCCGTCCGCGACGAAGATGGCACCAGCGAAGTCATTCGCACAACGACCGAGCACGTCTTCTGGGCCGAGAGGCGCGGATGGCTGCGTGTCGCGGACCTGGATGCGGGCGACGAGCTGGTGTCCGCCTCGGGGCACAAGCTCTTCGTCGCGGCGCTCCAGCAGAGCCTCGACCAGGAGCGTGTCTACAACTTCGAGGTTGCAGGGACGCACACCTACTTCGTGGGTTCCGCTGAGGTGCTGGTCCACAACGATTGCGCCTCGAGGATCGGCACACGGTTCATGCGGGGCCCGTTCGCAACCGGTCCCTATGACGAACTATCCAAGTCAGTGGCGGAACTGAACAAGGTGGTGCCCAAGTGGGCGCAGGTTGACGCCCACCACGCGGGACAGAAAGCGGCCATGAAGGCCCTGGCTGTCGGATATGAAGAGGCCACGGGTCCAGCCATCATCGTCCCGAGGGTCGGGCATACGCTCAGACCCGCCGTCGGTGGCGTACTCTCGCGCTCCACCAAGGGTTTGGCCACTGCAGGACAAGTCGTTGAACGTGACATGAATGAACTGCGCCGCGTATATCCATCCATTCCGTCGGGCGCTTTGCAGGAACTTCGAGAGCTCAACGCCCCGTTCACTTCAGGAACAAAATGACGCCCAAATTTTTCGCCGAGCTGATCAGAAACGAGGTCGTCGACGGCATAGTCGAAAC
>JANXLV010000333.1 GCA_025355005.1 Myxococcales bacterium
CCGCGACTGCGATCTGTTCGTGGCGATCGGCACGAGCGGCACCGTGTGGCCGGCGGCCAGCTTCGTGCGCAGCGCCGCGTTCGAAGGCGCGCAGACCATTCTTCTGAACCTCACGCCCACGGACGGCGATCACGGCTTCGCCGAGGTTCACCACGGCTCCGCCGACGAGCTCGTCCCGGCGCTGTTCGGCTGACGCTAGTAGACACGCAGGCCGGGGCGCTTCACGTAGGGTCCCTCGACTTGTCCCGCGGCCAGCTCGTCGTTCTGGGTCAGGCCCACGAGGGCGATTGGCACCACCTTCCTCGCACGTGGCACCACCACTGGCACCACCTGCGGGAGCGCTGAGTGCACGAAGCGCGGCTCGCCACATCGAAGGCCTTCTTCAAGGACGACTCAGAACGAAAGCCTTCGTCCTCGCGCGGGAACGCCATCACTTCATCGCGAACGACCGCAAGCCGTCCACGAAGGAGCCCAAGTCATGATCCGCGCCCACTTCGGCATGGAGAAGCAGCCCTTCGTGTCCGACGACCTCACTCTCTTGAAAGAGCCATCGCGGAGGCGCAGCGGCTCAATCATCCTGGAAAAATGCTTGCGCCCATCATCGACGATGCACACCTCATGGACATCGACTCCCTTCGCAAGCTGCGGCACCTCTGCGTCAGCTGCGCTTCTCGATAGCTCGGGATGCGATCACCACTCTACATCGCCTGCGCCACGACAACGGTTCACTCGATCGGAAAGAGCGCCGCGAGATCCTTCGGGACCACGCCGTTGTTCCGCGCGATCTTCGCGAACGCCTCCACCGCTGGGCGCGCGGCGCGGGGCTTGTTCGTCTTCTCCACGTCCACCGCGTACATGCCGAACTTCATCTTCGTGCCGTGGTTCCACTCGTAGTTATCGGTGAGCGACCACGTGAAGTAGCCGCGCACGTCCACGCCCTCGCTCCTTGCCTTCGCGAGGTATTGCGACGTCCTGGCGATCCACGCGGCGCCGAGCGCTGGGTCCGTCGCCTGGTCCACGCCTGTCTCCGTGATGACGATCGGGACGCCCCACTTCTGCACGTCGCGGAGCACGTCGTACATGCCACTGGGGTCGTTCATGTCGGGCTGCATGTTGAGCGGGTTGAAGGTGAAGTACGGCGTGACCAGCTGCAGCGGCGTGGGGATGACGTTCGTCTGCGCCCGGAGCCGCGCGTAGTAGTTCACGCCGAGCCAGTCGAGCCGGTTCTGGAGGTCCGGCCGCGTCTCCGTCTTGCCGTCCCAGCCCTTGTCCACGATCCCCTTCGCGATGCCCTGGAGGAACAGGTCGTTCATGAAGTAGCGCATGTTGTCCGCGGTCTTTGCGTCCTGCGCATTGTTCGTGAGCGGCGAGACGGCAGCGACGCTGTAGACCAGGCCTACGGATGCGGCGTTGCCGTCGCTGTCGGCGTCGACGAGGTCGTTCGCGTGGATGGCGTCGTACATCCGCGCGTGCGCTTCGATCATCGCGACGGTGGCCGCCTTCGCGACGTCCGTCTTGAGGTAGAGGCCCGGCGGGCTCACGCGCGTAGAGGACGGGAGCAGGTAGCTCGGGAGGACGACCGCGGAGAACGGCTCGTTCTCCGTCGCCCACACGTCGACCTCCATGCCGAACTCCTTCGCGACGAACCCTGCGTACTTCGCGATCTCGGGGACGATCACCTCCGGCGCCGCCCAGCCCTTGTTCGTGCACGTGTCAAGGTTCTGGTTGCACGCATTCCCATCGTGGATCCAGAGCGGCAACGTGTAGTGGTTAACAGTAACCATCGGATGCAGACTGCGCGCCTTCATCGCCGCGAAGATCGCGTGGTAGTACGCGAGACCGTCGGGGCTCGCGAGCGCGGACAGCTCCGCGAACGAGCGCGCGCCGAACGTCGCGGTCGGGAAGATGCGGCTCCACTCGATCGAGAGGCGCAGCGCATTGGAGCCAAGCTCCTTCTGCGCGAGATCGAGGTCCTGCTGGTAGAGCTCGTAGAACCCTGGGCCCTTGGTCGGCGCGTCGCCGGACATGAAGAGCACGGGATTGGAGACGATGCGTGACGTGGTGATCCACTGGTACCAGTCGGAGCCACGGTCCTCGCAGCGCGACGCCGCCACCGTGGGGCAGCCCATGTCGACCTGGAAACCAGCGATCGCTGCGCCGATCAGGTACGGAAGCGGCGTGGGCGGCGCGGGACCGCCGGAGGTCGGCCCGCCATCACGGGGTGCGCCCGGCAGAGGAGCGCTCGGCTGCGACGACGACGAGGGCGTGGGATCGTCTTGCTTCGGCGACGGATCGCCGCCGCTCGCGCCGCATGCGGCGATCAACGTCGCCAGCGACACGAGTCCGAGCGAAGCGGGGGTGGAGGTCATGACCCATCCTCAGCACACACTGGACCACAAAAGGCGCGCGCAAATTTGCCGCGAGTTCTTGGTGTGCGCGGTGAACTGCGTCCGCGTAGAGAGACACCTGGGTCCATGAGCTGGATCGCCGCCTGTCCATGTCGAGCGTCACCCACCTGACGTTCGGCGCGGATGTGAAGCTCGTCGTGTCCAGCCCGCCTGGAGGAAGCCCCGTGCCGCCAATTCCCATGGTGTCGTCCTGCGACCATGACTTCGAAGTGAGCGCGGGCGTGTCGAAGTCGTCGCAGAAGGCCTCTGCACGACCTGCACACCAGGTTCCGGGCGAATGAGCCTGGGCGCTTCCACCGTCGGAGACCGCAGCGTCCATGGCTCCGGAGTCGGCAGCCGGGGGGCCTTCGGCGAGCGGCGGTCTGGAGGCCGAGCTGCACGCGGCAACGAAGAGGACATAAGCGAGCAGTCGTACGTTCACGCTCCCAAGCGTAGACGAAGTCCCCTGGCTCGACCATTCGCATGCAGACGTGCATGGCACCGACCGCCGTTACGATCCATGTGAACGTCCATCCGTTCGCGTGGAACATGGGAAGCGTCCATGATGTCTGCATGCATCCGACAGAGGCTGTCGCCGCGGATGGTGAGCGCGCCCTTCGCGATCGGGGAGTCGAACCGCTCGCGCGTATGAAACGTGGTCTGGACCACGCCACGGCACGAGCCACGGTGTCCCCTCAGCGTCAGCGTGTGCGCGCCGGCGGCGCGCGGGTAGAGCCGATCTGCTTATCCCTCGTGAGCATCCTGGCCGGCGTCGGCATCATCGTCGCGATGCTCGCCTTCCTCGCCGGCGACTGATGGCGTACCCTTCGACGTCATGCGCAACGGAACATGTTCGAAGTGCGGTAGCACAGCCATCCATATGGCCCGCAACGGGTTACGCTTGGGCGAACATCCACTGGCGGCGCTGTTCCCCCACACGGAGCCGGGATTCCGTGGTGTGCGGGTGAGTCACCAGACCGATGGCATATGGCAGTTCGTCTGTGGGACGTGCGGGTACCTGGAGCTGCATGTGCTGGATCCCGCGGCGCTGGCGTTCATTCGTCAGCACTGGCCGCTGGTACCCCGCTCGCCACCCGGTACACCTCCGCGATCGTGAAGCCTTCGCTCCCGATCGTGCTCGTGCCGCCGACGGAGGCATGTCGAGACAGCTTCTTTTCGGAGTCATGTAGTCCGAAGGATTGGCCGGAGCGCCTTCCGCTTTTATCTCGTCAAACATTCTCTCAAGCCACTCGACGAGTGATTTGGCGACCTCGATGGTGAATTCAGGACCGTGATTGCAAAAGACGATTGCTGGCGGGCCATTTTCCACATGATCGCAAGATAGTCGGCGCTTTGCTTTTCGCGCCTGCGATCCAGCTGCCCCATCCCAGGCCTTCGACGCCCAGGGCGTTCTCCTTGTGCGCGGTCGTTCCTTCCTTGGGAGACACCTTCGCCGACGCCTTCGCAGACGCCTTGGCCTTGCGACCGAACGCGCTAGCCACGAGCCCGTGGACGTCCGCGAGCCATGATCCGCCACCCGCGCGCGCCACGTATTCCCACTCGTCCTCTGTAAGGAGCCGATAGCCGAGCACCTTCGTTGCGCGGAGCGCAGTCTTCGCGTCGATGCGCGCGAACCCGTCGCCGACCACGTCGAAGTCGTCGATGACCGTCGCCATGAGCGTGCGCGAAAGCGGGGCCTGGGCGACCAGGAACGGCTCCACCGTCGCCGCGTGCGGACGCACCATCGCGCCGCGCGCTTCGGCGAGCTCACGTTCGTCTCCGATGAGCGCACGGAGCTCCACGATCTCATCGTCGCGCAGCCCGAGGTCGACCGTGCCGCCAGGGACACGAACGAACGCGACACCCGTGGAGGCGTCACGAACGGTCTGAAGCCTCTTGGGCATGAGGTCGCCGACGTTACGGAGGGCGCGCTTGGAAGGCGAGACGAAAAAGAGAGCTGGCCACCTGGTGCGCGTAGGTTCGACGAGTGGCTCCGCGACAACCTCGACGCATTTCGCTGACGCGGGCGAACGAGCTACGGGAACAGGTTCATCGCGAGCGCGCGGAAGTTCTTCACGCGGTGGAACGTGACCGCGTCCGCGTCGTGCTGGTTCTGTCCGTTCAGCGACGAGCGCGCGATGAGCACCAGATCGTCGCCGTCCACGTCGGCTGCCGGATACATGAACGAGTGCCCGAGGCCGTCTGCGCGCGCGACGCACCCCGCAGGAAACCAGTTCAATGCGTCGACGCTGTAGAAGAGCATCAGGAAGCGGCGATCGTTGCCGGGGCCCGGCAAGAAGTGATCTTCCGCCTGCACCGCGTTCCAGTCGAAGACCTGCGCCTGCGAATCCGCAGGCAAATTTCCCAGCATCCAGAAGAGGCGCGACGGCGGGTCCTTCAGGATGAAGAATTTGTTCTGGCCGCACGGCATCAGGTAGAACTGCGAGAACGTCGTCTGGCCGGGCGCCGTCGTGTCGTCGAAGTCGCAGACCACAGCTGCACCGGCGGTGCCGTAGCCGTCGATGATGGTGCGGAGGAGCACGCGCATGCGGCCGTTCACGGAGACCACGTTCGGCTCCAGCCACTCGTCGACATCGCCGCCCCACCATGCCGGCTTCTGCACGTTCGCGGGGACGATGGCGGGTGGCGTGCCCGGATGCGCGGCCTTCTTCGACATCTGCCACGACGCAGGCGCCATGAGATCCTTCGAGACGTCTCCCGAGATGACGACAAGCCCCGACTGCGCGTACGTCGGATCGTCCGTCTGCAACGCCCAGTGGAGCTTGCCGCGCTCGATCGCCATCGACGTGTGGCAGTTCCAGTAGACGCCGGAGAAGAGGATGACGGGATCGCTCCACGTCGCGCCCTCGTCGGTGCTCGTGACCAGCGACACGTTCTCCCACTTCTTCTTCTGAACGAACATGAAGAGACGACCGCCAGAGACGAATGGCGTCGCGTCGGAATACGGAAGCGTCGCGACCGTGTCCCACGTCTGCCCGCCGTCGGCGCTGCGCGCGATGAACACGCGAACGGAGTGGTCGACGTTCTGCGCGCCCGTCGTCGATTCACCGAGGCACGGCGCGGCCACGAGGACCTTGCCGCCGGGCAGCATGGTCATGCCTGGGTCGTGCATGTAGTGGTAGTTGCCGTCGTTCGGGACGCGCGCGGCCACCGTGAAATCCTGCGCGAGCGGAGCGGGACCGCCGCCAGCGTCGGGCACGCTGAGCGGCTTCTCCGGAGCGATCTTCGGTGTCGAACGACACGCAACTAGCAGCGCGAGCCCGCTCCCGAGCGCCGTGCGACGCGAAATCCCTGCTCGCTCACGCATGGGAGCAGAGTAGCGCGTTGCGGGCCCTGGTCCACAGCGTCCACAGCGCGCTTCTACTGGATGCTCAATGCTGGTCGACCTGGAACTCGACCCAGTCGCTCCACTCGAACTCCGTCTGGAATTTGTAGCCGCGCACCTTCATGCGCCACTGGGTTCCATTGGAGAAGTACGAGACGCTGCGCGGCGCGACGCCGGCCGGCTGCGTGATGGCGAGGCCGAAGCTGGAGTCGTTGAAGGGGCTGTTCGGGAGCGGCTCCCAGCCGCCGTACTCGTTCTTGTAGTCGTACTCGATGTCGCAGCAGCTCGCGTAGGGCTCGTCCTTGATCGACTGCGGGACGGTGACCTTGAACCAGATGTTGCTGTCCTTCGACGCGCTGAAGGTGCTGCCGCTCTTCGGCTGCTGATCGAAGCCGATGGTGGGCTTCCCCATGACCTTCTTCGTGGAGACCTTCGGCGTGACCTTGAAGTCAATGCCCGCGGTGCCGGTGCAGCCGCCCGTGCCGGTGACCTGCGCGTGGTACGAGGCCTCGGCGAGCGTGCCGAAGTTTTCGCCGTTGTAGAGCGTGGCGCCTGGATCGAGCTTGAGCGGATTCACCGGGTACGTCTGGTCGTAGCTGCCGCCGTAGCTCTTGTCGGAGATCTGGAGGCTCATCGCGCAGCCGCCCGTTCCGTTCACCTGCAGCTTCTGCGGATCGTCCTCTGCGAAGCTGCCATCGGGGACAAGCATCGACGTGATCTGTCCGGTCGCGGGCTTGTTGCCCGACGGGATGTTGCCGCCACCGCCACCGCCAGGCGGCGAACCACCTCCGTTGTTCGGCGGCGGGTTCTGTGCGTTGTTCGGCGCGCTCACGCCATTGCCGATCTTGAAGTCGACATACCAGCCGCCCGCGTTCTTGTCGGGGCCCTGCACGGGGCACTTCGCGTCGTCATAGCCGATCAGGTAGGCGCGATAGGAGCCGTTCGGAAACGGACCGAGGTCGTCGATCTCCACGGGGAGCTGCGCGCCCGGATCGAAGATCTTGCGCACCGGCGGGTTCACCGCGGGGCTCGGCTGGCCCAGATCCATGATGTCTGCATGCATCCGGCAGACGCCGTTGCCGCGGATGGTGAGCGCGCCCTTCGCAGTGGGGGAGTCGAAGCCGCTCACCTGGAACGCCGTCACGGTGCCATGCCCGTTCGCGACAGCCGGCCCCGTCACTGCCAGGCGCGGCACCCGCGGTGTGGTGCGCGTGTGGAACGTGGTCTGCACCACGCCGCGGCAGGACCCGCGGTGCCCCTTCAACGTCAGCGTGTGCACGCCGTCCGTGCGCGGGTAGAGGCGGTCACGCCGGAACAGGCTGAGCGTCAGCGGGAACGTGACGTTGGTGCGCGTCTCCTCGACGCCGTCGATGTCCACGGTGATCGCCGCGCACGTCCCTGCGGTGTTGCGCATGCCGTTGAAAACGAGCTCCTCGTGATCGCGGAACACCTCCTTGCTGCGCGTCACCGACACCAGCCGCGGCAGCGCGACGACGGCAACGGGGAGCGGCCTTCGGGCATCTGCGAATGACGCGGTCGCGATCGCGCAGGCGCCCACGATGAGACCAGCATTCAAGATGTGCGCGGAGAAGAGGCGAGGGCGTCGATTCATGAAATCCCCTGGGGTGGAGCGAAAACGCTCAGGTGTTGGACGAGAAGAGTGTCGAGTCCACGCCCATTCCGGGGTGAGCGTTCGATGAGCAGGCGGTGACGTCCGAGGACGGCGGTGCGGTCGATGTCGCCCGCGATCACCTGCCCGATGTACGGGTCGACCGCGGTGAGCTCCGTGCCGTCGACCGGGCAGAACTGGGCGTCCGCTTCGACCTCGATGCGGCATTTCGCGCAGGACTTCTTGGCGCTCACGGCGAGCATCGATGGGCCATCGTAGGCGAAGCCCGCGCTCCCGTCAGTCTTCGTTCGGCTCTTCGACCTTCGGGGTGAGCTTGATTTCGAGTGTGGCGATCTCACCGAGCGCCACGGTGACGGAGCCAGTCCCCGTGCCCTCTGGCGCATCAATCTCCACCTCGTAGGTGCCCGGCGGCAGATCGGAGAGGGCAAAGGCGCCCGACGTGTGGAAGAAGGGCTCCGACCGGTGCACTCCCGTGCCCGAGATCCGCGCGTTGAAGCGCTCCGGCATTCTGCCGCGCTCGACCTGCACCGTGCCGGTGACCGCGCCGGGTGCGCTCATCAGCACCTTCGCGTCCGTGGTCCCGGTGGTGACGCGCATGATGCTGTTCTGCGACCCGCTCTGCCGGTACGCGCGGACGGTGTATTCGCCGTTGGCAAGCGACTCGATGCGAAAGTGACCGCGCGCGTCCGTGATGACGCGAGCGTCGTTCAGGCTGTTCGTGACCGTGGTCCCGCGGCGCACGCCTTTTTGCGGACGATCGGTGCGCGTGGCGTCCACGAAGAAGTCGGGCATCCCTTCCCCGCGCGCGTCCACCACAGTGCCTTCGATGAAGCCTGCACGCCGCTCCACGACGAGCGCCTTCTTCACTTCGCCCCCCGCGGGAAGCGACATCTGGATGGCCTCAGTCGCGTCCTCCGGCTTCTCACCGGTGACGCGCAGGCGCGTCGACCCCGAGCTGAAGGTCATTCGATAATTTCCGGGCGACAGGCCCGTTGCCAGAAACGAGCCGTCCTCGCGCGTATCCACGCGGGCGTAGGTGGCGCCGGTGAGGGTGACCGTGACGGACGCGACCGGCCGATTGTCCTGATCGATGATGGTGCCGGAGATCTTGCCGCCTTTGCCGAGCTCGAGCCGCACGTCGGAGGTCGCGCGCTTTCCATCGACCTCCACCGCCTGCGACGCCTCGGCGCCCGCGCTCTCGTGCGATGCGACGACGTTGTATTTCCCTGCCGGAAGGCCGTGCAACGTGAACGCACCTTGCGCGTCGGTCTGCGCGGTGGCGTTGCCGTAGGAGTTCTCCCCGTCGGCGCGCACGCTGGCGTTCGCGACTGCCTTGCCGCTTGCGTCCACGACGAAGCCACGCGCATCGCTGCCGTGATCGACCTCCCACACGAGCTCCTCGATCGCCTTCTGCCCGACGGTGACCGTGGGGTACTTCGCCTTGCGCGCGTGGTCGTCACAGCTCACGTCCACGATGTAGGTGCCCGGCAGCACGGCGGTGAAATGCACCGTGCCATCCGGCTCGATCGTGCCCTGCGCGTATTCGCCCACGCGCTTGTCGTGCAGCGTCACCTCGCCACTGGTGCACGGCGCGTGGGTGTCCGACTCCATCACGCGTGCGCTGATCGGAGGCGACCGTTCGAGCTCCACGATCGTCTCGTGCGACGTGTCCGCCACGCCCACGAGGACCGTCACGCGTGCATACCCCGACAGGCCGGGCGCGAGCCCTTCGAGCCTGTATTTGCCGGGCGCGAGGCCTTCGATGCGGAACGAGCCGTCCTCGTTGGTGCGCGCGCTCTTCCTTCCTGGCTGGTCGGTCGCGATGGCTTCGACTTGTGCGTTCGCGACCGGCGCGGACGTGAGCCGCTCGATCGCGCGGCCGACGATCGCAGAGCCCGGCAAGAGCGAGAGCTCGAACCGATGCTCTGGCGCATGACCCGACGCGCTGGTCTCCGTGTAGCCCGGCGCAGTCGCGTGCACGCGCACCATGCCGGGCGAGACCCACGCGACGAACTCACCCTTCGAGTCCGTCGTCGTCGGGATGGTCGCAGAACCTTCGGACGGCGTGACGGCGATCAGCGCGCCAGGCACCACGCCGCCGAGCGCGTCCTTCACGCGACCGCGCACCGCGACGCCACCAGGCGTGAGGAAAAGATCCACGTTGTCCCTGCGCTCATCCGCGACAAGACGAAGCGTGTTGCTCCCGTCCTTGCCGACCCACGTCTGCGGCTTGTGGCCCTGTGCAGTCGCGCCGAGCTTCATCGCGCGTCCCGCCTCCACCGCGAGTAGCTCCCACGCGCCGCTCGCGTTGGTGGTCGCGCACATGGGTGACCGCGCCGCCTCCGTCTTCACCTTCTCGAACATCGCGCACACGGTCGCGTCAGCGATGGGCGCGCCGGACAGCTCGAGCACGCGGCCACGCAGCTCGGCACGGGGTGTGACGGCGATGTCGTCCTGGGCACCAGCAGAGCCGGCCGTGTGTGGCACAGGGGCGCCGGTGTCGTCCTTCGCGCTGCCCTGCGCGTCGCTGGGAACGCGCCACATGAGCCATTCGAACGCCACGAAGCCCAGAAGCGCGAGCACAGCGACCACCGCAAACATCCAGCCGCGGATTCTCACGCCGTTTCCGCCTGCATGTTCGGCCTCACCTGCATCTTCGACGTCCCAATGCTCAGAACGATCGGTGGACAGCCAACCTTCCACCAAAGTTCCAATTTTTCGCGCAGGGACGAGACCCGCCACCCCAGGTTTTCCTTGGCGTGCGGAGGACCGGGCTCAGAGCTTCTTCGCGGTGGTGCCTTCCGGGTGCTTGTACCAGCCCGGGTCTTCGTAGCTCGTGAGACCCTCGCGGACCTTCACGACCGTGAACATGCCGCCCATCTCGATCTCGCCGAACGGCCCCTTGCCGGACATCATCGGGAGCGTGTTCTTGGGGCGGCCCATGTCCATCATTCCGCCCATGCCGCTGTGGCCCATCTCCATGTGACCAGGCAGGACGCGCGCGAGCTTCTCGTTCACGTCACTGCCCTGCGCGCTTGGCTTGACGCCGATCATGTTGGGCATGTCGTGGCTCATCGCGTTCATGGTGTGGTGCGACTTGTGGCAGTGCAGCGGCCAATCGCCTGGATTTTCAGCCACGAACTCGAAGTCGCGCGTGGAGCCCACCGGAACGTCCACCGTGTTCTCCTGGAAGCGCGCCGTCTCCGGAATGGTGCCCGCGTCAGTCCCCGTCACCTGGAAGCGGTGTCCGTGCATGTGGATCGGATGGTTGTCCATGCTGATGTTGGCGAGCCGCACGCGCACGCGCTCACCCTTCTTCACGATCAGCGGGTCGGTCCCCGGCCATGCACGTGAATTGAACGTGAACGTGTTGAAGTCCAGCATGACGAACGGGTTCGGCCGCGACGCCCCAGGCGGGATCGACCACTCTGCCAGGAAGATGGCGAAGTCACGATCGATGCGGCGCTCTGGCGTGCGCGGATGAATGATGAAGAAGCCCATCATCCCGAGCGCGATCTGCGTCATCTCGTCCGAGTGCGGGTGGTACATCAGCGTCCCGTGCTGCTTCAGCGTGAATTCGTAGACGTAGGTCTCACCCGGGTCGATGTGCGGCTGCGTGAGGCCGGCGACACCATCCATTCCGTTCGGGAGCAGCGCCCCGTGCCAGTGGACGCTGGTGCGCTCGGGCAGGTTGTTCGTGACGAAGAAGCGAACGCGATCGCCCTCGACCGCCTCGATCGTGGGGCCTGGCGATTGTCCGTTGTAGCCCCAGCAATCCACGATCATGCCGGGCGCGAACTCCCTCTTCACGGGCTCGCACGACAGACGGAACTCCTTCACGCCGTCCTTCATGACGAACGGCAGCGTGGTCCCGTTCGGCGTGACGACGGGCGTGTAGCCGCGCCCAGCCAGCCGCGGCGCGCCAGCAGGTGGCGGCAACGCGTCTGCGATCTTCGAGCGAAGCAGCGCAAGTCCGCCTGCGAGCAGCGCGGACGACGACAGCAAGTTCCTGCGTGTGATCATTTCGACGCTCCCTTCGTTACCGCAGGCAGCGCACCGCCGGTGGCGCGCTCCAGCTCTGCATGTGCGGTCCAGTAGTCGCGCAGCGCGAGGATGAGATCCGAGTACGCAGTCACCTCGCTCTGTCTTGCGACGAGGACCTGATATGCGCCGAGCAGCATCGCGTTGTGCTGCTGCTCCGACAGCGAGACCACCTTGCGGCGGAGCGGAACCACCACCTGTGTGTAGCGCTCCACCAGGGCGCGTGAAGCCGTCATGCGCCCGCGCGCGGCGCGCACGTCTGCGCGCACGTCCACCGTGAGCGCGATCTCGCGCGCATGCGCCGCACGCAGCCGCGCCTCGAGCTTTGCGATCGCCGCTTGCTTCTGATCGAAGAGCGGGAGCTCCACGCCCACGCCCGGTCCCGCGACGGAGAATCCCTCCGGCGACCGCTCGTAGCTGCCCGAAGCCGTGGCGCCGCCGAGGAAGCGCCAGCTCTCCGCCATGTCCAGCGCGTGCGCGATCGCCTGCCCTTCGCGGCGCGCCGCGAGCAGATCCATCCGGCGCGACGTGGCAAGCACCTCCAGATGCGACAGCTCGGGCTCGTGCGCCGGTAGCTCTGGCAACGTGTCGGCGACGCGAAATCGCGGTCCGTCCCCCATGATCCCCATGAGCCGCGTGAGGGACTCACGGGCGGTGACGACCTCCGCTTCACTGCGCAGGAGATCCGCCCGCACCTGCTCGTACGAGACCTGCTGGATCGTGAGCTCCAGGTCGGAGATGTTGCCTGCTTCGTGCTGACGGAGCGCCAGATCCACGGCGATGTCCCCCGCCTCCAGGATCGTCTTGCGCATGAGGACGATCTGCTGCGCCGACGACAGCGCATAGAACGCTGCCTGCACCTCATAGGTGGTCTCCAGAACGGCGTTGCCGACGCGCATCTCCGCGGCGAGCAGCTCCGACGCAGCGATGCGCTTTCTTGCAGCGAGCAGGAAGATGCTCATGAAGTCCTGCGTGACGGACAGGCCACCGCCCGTGCTCGCAGTGCCGGCGACGGGAAACACGAGGTTCGCCTGGAACACGGGGTTTGCAAGCAGGCCTGCCTGCACCAGGTCAGCCTGCGCGATCGACAGCCCCTCGTACGTGGCCGTGAGCGTGCGGTTCTGGAGCAGCGCGATCTGCGTGGCGCTGGTGACCGTCAGCTCGCGGGAGAGGAGCTCGTCCACCTTCTTCTTCGCGGCGGCGTCGTCATCGCCCGCCTGGTTCCAGGTGATCTTCTGCGAGGTCCGGGCCTGGACCTCCTTCGCTGTCTCGTCGAACGCCGGCTTGGGCGACGTCCCTGCACATCCAGCTGCGAGCGCGGCAAGGAGCACGACCGGGAACGCGACGGCGGACTTCGTGGGGCTGCTCATCGGTCCTTCTCTCCCTTCGCCGCGAAGAGCGCGACCAGCTCCGACACGACACGCTCCCGCTCGCGCGGCTTTCCCGCGCGGACCGCGGTCGTCACGCAGTGGTTCAGGTGGCGCGTGAGGAGCAGGCCCTCCACCTTGGACAGCGCGGCGTGGATCGCCTTCGTTTGCCGCAGCACATCGATGCAGTATGCATCCTCTTCGACCATCTGCGCGACGCCACGCAGGTGCCCCTCCACGGAGCGCAGCCGCGTGAGGACCGTCTGCGTTCCCGCGTCGTCGTCCGGACCATGCCTGGTGCTCATGGGACCGACGCTACCCCTCCCCCATGGGGGGGGTCAATTCCTTTCGAGCCACGGAGCGCATCCGGTGCGTGCTGCCGCACGGCTTGCGCATGCCCCATGCCAGGCCAGGCCAGGCATGGCTGTGGCCCCGCGTCACGCACAGGCACGCGTGTTGCTCCAGGAACGGTTCATGAGCCAGACAACCACCGAGCTGAAGAACGACATCCAGAAGAGCCTCGACGCGCTCCGCACCCTCAAGGACGAGATCCGCGTGCAATTGCACCTGGCGGGCATGGACGCAAAAGCCGAATGGAGCAAGCTGGAGCCCCAGCTGGAGGAGGCAGAAAAGATGGCGCACAACCTCACTGAGGCAACACGCCACGCCCTCGCTGACGCGGTGAGCAAGGTGTCGCAGCTCCGCGCCAAGCTCCACTGAGCACGGTGATGCAGACGGAGCTCCTCGCCCCCGAGGCCTTTGTTGGCGCGCTCGCCAAGCCATCCAGCGCTGTCGAGCTTCAGGAGACCCACTGCTCGTGGGTCTTCCTCGTGGGTGAGGACGTCTTCAAGGTCAAGAAGCCAGTCGACCTGGGGTTCCTGGACTTCCGTACGCTCGCGCAGCGCCTCGTCGCGTGCCAGGCCGAGGTGTCGCTCAACAGCCGCCTCGCAGACGGCATTTACCTGGGCGTCGTGCCCATACGATGCGAGCCCGGAGGCCACGCGCACGTGGGCGGGAGCGGCGAGATCATCGACTACGCGGTGCACATGCGTCGACTGCCCGAGGGACCACGTGCGGACGTGCGCCTGGCAGCTTTTGCGCTGACCGCTGCGATGGTGGACGAGATCGCCACGAAGGTGGCGCGCTTCCACGAGACCTGTCGCGAGGGGGTGGACACGCGGGCGTTCGGCACCCAGGCGGCGATCGAGCGCAACATGGAGGAGAATTTTGCGGCGACCGGTCCGCTGCTCCACAAGTATCTCCGCGCGGATGAGGCGGATGAGCTCGTCCGGTGGCAGCGCGCATTCTTGCGCGGCCATGGTGAGCTCTTCGAGCGGCGCGTGGAGGAGCGACGCGTGCGGGACGGCCACGGCGATCTGCGGCTGGAACACGTGTATCTGCGCGACGGCGTCACCATCATCGATTGCATCGAGTTCTCCGATCGCTTCCGCTTCGGCGACGTGTGCTCCGACATCGCGTTCCTGTCGATGGACCTTGCCGCGCACGGACGCACGGATCTGGCGGAGCGATTGCTCGCCACGTACGCCCGCGAGTCACAGGACTTCGACCTGTACGCCGTGGTCGATTTCTACGAGAGCTATCGCGCGTTCGTGCGCGGAAAGATCTCCGCGATGCTGGCCGAGGACCCGAGCATGTCGCACGAAGTCCGTGCGCAGTCTGCGCGGGACGCGCGACGATACTTCTCGCTCGCTCTCGCCGCGGATCGCCGCTCGTTGCTGTTACCCGCGTTCGTGGCCGTCGGCGGCGTGCTCGCGTCCGGCAAGAGCACCATCGCATCCCTGGTTGGCGAGGAGCTGAGCGCGCCCGTGGTGGACGCGGACCGCACGCGCAAGGGCATGCTCGGCGTCGCCCCCACGGAGAAGCTCTCGGACGCCGCCTGGCAAGGCGCCTACGATCCGGCGTTCACGGAGGCCGTCTACAAGGAGGTCTGCCGGCGCGCGGGCGTGGTGCTGGCCTCGGGCCGGCCCGTGGTGGTGGACGCCTCGTTCCGTGCGCGGAGCATGCGGAGCGACGCGCGCGACCTCGCCATCCTCCACGGCGCGCCGTTCCGCCTCGTGGAGTGCCGCGCGCCGCCCGACGTGTGTCGCGCGCGACTCGAGGTGCGAGAGCGCACGGGGGGCGTCTCGGACGGACGCCTCGCGATCTTCGATTCGTTCGATGCGCGCTTCGAGCCAGTGGCGGAGCTCGCGAAGACGGAGCACACCGTGCTGGACACCACGCGCCCCGTGGAGCTCAGCATCGACCGACTGCGCACCACCCTCGACGTCTGGCCGAAGAGATTCGCGGGCTGAACGCGCGTGAATGCAGATCGGGGCTCGTGCGTTTCTTGGGGGCCATGAGGCTCATCACCACCATCGTCGCCGCTGCGCTCACCACATTGCTCGTCACCCATTCACGGCCCGCGGAGGCGTGCGCGTGCTGCTCCGACCCGGGGCAGAGGACGGAGTCCGTGGGGCCGATGCAGGCCTACGAGAAGACCGAGCTCGACTCCATTCGCTTCGCTGCGAAGACCAGGCTCTTCATGAATGCCGCAGGAGCGGCCGGCATCCAGGGCATCGTCAACCCCGAAGACACGTACGACGTGGCTCTGACGCGAACCACCGACCAGTGGACCTTCACCATGAAGGACAAGAACGGGCACACCGGCACCTTGTCGTTCAGGATGCCCGCAACGCTGGGCGCCTTCGCGGTCGACGAGCAAGACGGCCCGGCCACCGGCGATCCGGTCCTCTACAAGGAGTGGCGGCTCTCTGCGCCCGTCGCGATGACGGGCATCTTCGCGAGCGGGGCGGCAGGGCGTCCCACGATCAAGGTCGTCTTCCAGGGACGTGGAAACAGCTGCACCGACGCATCGCAGTTCCACGCGTACAGCATCGTCGTGTCCGGACCGAGCGCGGGCTACACGTTCTTCGGCCGCCTGCCCTGAGCGGCGATTGCCGGCATTGGTGTCAGGGACGCGTGATGTAGATGTCGTCGAACTCCGCTGTGGCGGCGCCACCCGCCAGGGGACCGATCTGCATCTGGACCATCGATGGCGCACTACCGCCGCCGCCCTGGGTCAAGGCGGTGCCATCTGCAGTGCAGTCGAACTTCACCGTGCTGGCGACGACGCTGGCGTGGATCACGATCGTGTGGCTTTCCGCCGCTGGAAACGAGTCGCTCACGCAGATGCCCGAGCCGTCGGCGTGTACGTAGAGCAGTTGCGTCACGGTGCTCGCACTGGCCGTCACGACGCTGGTGACGATGGGCACGTTACCGGCGACGTTGGCGCTGCGGTACCGCAGCCGCAGCGAGAACGAGTCGCCATCGGCGGTGAGCGGGATCAGCGGAATGTATGCGACGGCCGGCGAGGAGCTGGTGTTCTTGAACGACATGGCATGTGGTGCGCTGCCGCCATCGAAGAAATCGGCCAGCGCGATCGTCCCAGGCGCGACAACCGACCCTTTGTCCTGGTACGTCCAGCCGGCGTCGAAGGTGCCGCCGCGGTCGAAGTCATCGCAGAAGATGGAGCCGTCGAGCCGCTGACAAAACGTGAGAGGCAACGTGCTGCCGTCAACCGAGCCGTCGGCGCCCAGCCCGCCGTCGGTCAGCGACGCGGAGCCGTCCTTCTGCACGTCCCCGTCGCCGAGAGCGGCGTCATCGGACACCGCACCGTCATTTTGCGCGGAAATATTGTCGGTTCCGCCAAACGAGCCGCACGCAACGACGACGAGCGCAGCCGCGACAGGTACGCCCAAGAATACGAGGTTTCTGCTCTTCACCAGGGGAGTATTCCACGGAAGCCCTGGGGCGTCTAAAAGCACGCCATGGAGTTTCGTTGCAAGAAGGCCGAGCTTGCGGACGCACCCGGCCTCCTGCGCCTGATGCGTGCATATTACACGTACGACGGCATCCCCTTCGACGAGGAGCGGCAGCGGCGCGCGTTGCTCGTGCTCCTTTCTAACCACAGCATCGGCGGCGCGTGGCTGCTCCAGAAGGGCGAGGAGCAAGCTGGCTACTTCGTCATGACCTACGGCTTCGATCTCGAGCTCGGCGGGCGCGTCGGGACCGTGACGGAGCTCTACGTGATGGAGATCTTCCGCAGGGACGGCATCGGCCTGCGCGCGCTCGGGTACGCCGAGAAGATCGCTCGCGACAACGGCGCGCTCGCGCTGGAGCTACAGGCAGAGCGAAAGAACGAGCAGGCGGTCGCGTTCTACAGGCGCGCGGGCTTCCAGTCGCACGACCGCATCCCCATGTCGAAGCGTGTATTGTCCACGGAAGATCTACGCCTGGTCCCCATCGACAAAGCCGGCACCGTGGAGGGGCTTGGCCACGCGCCCGGTGGCAGGCACCCGCTCGCGGACGTCATCACGCTCACGACCTCGCTCTACGAGCTCCATGGATTCGAGCCGCCGTGGCTCTGCTACGTGGCGCTCGCGGGGGACGTCGCCGTGGGCACGTGCGCGTTCAAGTCTGCTCCGCGGAACGGCGAGGTGGAGATCGCGTACTTCACGTTCCCCGCGTTCGAGGGCCGCGGCGTGGCCAGCTGGATGGCGCAGCGCCTGGTGGCGATCGCGTACGAGCACGAGACCCAGCCGGAGCTCTTCGCGCAGACCATGCCGAAGGAGAGCCCCTCGACGGCGATCTTGCGCAACCTGGGCTTCATCCAGCGGGACACGCTGCTGCATCCTGAGGATGGCCTGGTGTGGGAGTGGCGCCAGCGGAAGTTCTGAGGCGATCTCTGATCGGCTTCCGTGCGAGGATCTTTGCGTGCGGGAACCCGGAAAGCGGCTGACTCGATTTGCGAAGGTGCGGCGGGCGGTGTGGCGGGTCGCCCGCGCGGTGTTCGTCCTGGTCGTTGTGCTGCTGCTCGGGGTGTTGATCGATGGGTGGCGTGCGTTCGGCGAGGGCGCGTCGGGGGCGCGGCGCGAGCGAATCGCGCGGTCGCCGGAGTGGAAGGATGGCCTGTTCCACAATCCTCAGCCGCTCGTGAACGACGCGTGGGGCTCCGTCGTAGGTGCGCGAGAGGCGAGCCCCGACACCGCGCCACACGACGTGGTGCCGGCGGAGAACGTGGACCCGGTGCGCTTCGCCACCGCGCCTGCGTCCGGGCTTCGCGTCACGTGGCTCGGTCATTCGACGACGCTCGTGGAGGTGGACGGTGTCCGCGTGCTGACCGATCCGATCTGGAGCGATCGCATCACGCCCGTGGACTTCGTGGGCCCAACCCGCTTCTACCCGCCGCCGCTCCGGCTCGACGACGTGCCCGTTCCGGATGCGATCGTGATCTCGCACGACCACTTCGATCACCTGGATTATCCGACCATCACGGCGATGAAGGACTGGAACACCACGTTCGTGGTGCCGCTCGGTGTGGGGGCTCACCTTGCGTACTGGGGCGTTCCGGAGGCGCACATCAAGGAGCTCGACTGGTGGGACGCGATCAAGATCGGTGAGCTTCTGGTGACGTGTACGCCCGCGCGCCACGCGTCCGGCCGCGCGCCGTGGGATCAGGATCACACACTGTGGGCGGGCTGGGCGCTCACGGGCAAGGCGCATCGCGTCTACTACTCCGGCGACACGGGGCTCTTTCCCGCGATGGCGGACATCGGCACGCGCCTTGGTCCGTTCGACCTCACGATGATCGAGGTCGGGCAGTATCACCGCGCGTGGCCCGACTGGCACATCGGGCCCGAGCAAGCCGTGGATGCGCATCGCCTGGTGCGAGGGCGCGCGATGTTGCCGGTGCACTGGGGGCTTCTCGCGCTCGCGTACCACGCGTGGACGGAGCCCGCAGAGCGCGTGATGCGCGCGGCCGAGAAGGCGCACGTGCGGCTGCTGTTACCGAAGCCCGGACAGAGCATCGAGCCGACGGACGCACGCACCTACGAGAAGTGGTGGCCGACCGTGCCCACGAAGACCGCGGAGCAAGATCCGATCGTGTCGGGCAACCTCGGCAACCTGGTCATCCCATAGCGTCAGCGACCAGCGAGGTTCTTGTAGCTCTTCGGAATGGCGACCTCGGCGGCATCCACCGGGTGCAGGTCCAGGCGCGTCGCGGTGGTGTGCGAGAGCTCCACGCCCTTCTTGTCGCGCTCACTCACGTCGATGGCGAACGCAGAACGAACCGCGAGCTCACGCTGCCACGCAGGCACGCTGCGCGCCGAGGGCTCGATGAGCGACGCTCCTTGCAGTATACATGCATCGCGCACGGACTTGCCGTCGTCGATGCGCCAGATCTCGCACTCCTTGCCCAGGAACGTGAGCTTCTTGCCGGTCTTGTCGACCTTGGTGTCGGACGGCGGCGCGGCGAGCACCGTGGCGGAGAAAGTCTTCATGTCGTCGTCCACGCTGAACGTGCGCATGCCCGCCGTGTCCGCGATCGTGCGGCGACGCGTGCCACTTCCGGCCTGCGCGCCGATGGTCCCCGTGCGCACGAGCGAGCCCTTGATCACGTAGTTGCGCGGCAGCCCTTGCTGGGAGCCGGCGTCGGTGCGCAGCGTTACCTCTCCTTCGAGCTGGTTCGGGAGGTCCGGCGCGGCGAGCCATGCGTCGTCCTTCGCGGCGCCGGCATCGGCGGGCTTGTGTCTCTTCTTCTTGCTGAGCATCGACTCCGGAATGCAGATGCCGCCGTGCAGCGGGACGCCGCGCTCGTCGCGCTCCTCGAGCTCCACGTCGATGCACTGGATGTTCGCGGCGCAGTCGTTCGGAGGATCGCACTGACGGGTGCAGATGCCCTGGTCGTCTTCCGGAGCGCGCATGCAGCGCGGAGCGTCGGTGCCGCAGTGGAAGGCGTATTTGCAGGGGCCCGCGAGCCCCTGCTTCGTGATGCCGTAGCGCGTGTAGAGGAGCGACGCACCGGCGAGCAGGGCAAGCGTGACCGCGACCGCGATGCGGATCTTCTTGCCGCGGGACATTCCCTTCGGCTGGTCGTCGTCATCCGCGTCCGGTTCCATCGCGACGACGATACAAGACAACGAGAACGACTTCGACAGCGACAAGGACGGACCAATCTGGACGACGCACGCCTCGCCACCCGTGTACTCTCGAGCGGCGGAGGGGTCTTCGATGGCGAGACTTGTCGTTTGCGAGAGCTGTCTGCGGCACGTGCACGCGACGGAGCGGGCCTGTCCGTTCTGCGACGGCGAGGTTCGCGTGCGCCCGGCCGCGCCTGTCGTCGCGGGGATCTCGCGCGCGGCTCAGTACGCGCTCGGCGCGGCGATCGCCGCAACGTCGGCCGGCTGCAAGGAAGAGGCGCCAGCCACCAGGTCGCCGACGGACAACGTACCTCTTGGCACCTCCGCAGCGGCCCCCTCCGCAGCGGCCCCCTCCGCGCCGACGGCCTCCGCACCGACGACGTCTGCAGCGTCCGCTTCGGCGAACGCGCTCGCGTCGGCCGCACCCTCCAGCACCGCGTCGGCGTCCGCGGGAGCGTGGGCTACCCCGAGCGCCACTGCCACCGCGAGCGTCAGCGCCACCGCGACTGGCACCACGTTCGCGTGTGGCTCCAAGAGGTGCGCGTCGAATCAGTGGTGCTATCACGCGTGCCGCGGTTGCGGCGGCCAGTCCGCGCGGATGGGCAACTGTCCGCCCGAACCGGAGCCGCAGTGTACGAGCAGCCGGCCCCAGGATGCGAACGCCAACGTGCAAGGGCGTAACGTCTACGCGTACTGCCCGCCGATGCCTTATGGGTGCGTCTTCCCGGACGGGTGCGGCGCCGTGACGGTGTGAGCGCGTGCTGACACCGAAGGAGCGTGACGCGCTCATCGCGGCGCCGCGGCCCGTGAGACATCTCGAGATCGCGCCTCGGTCGACGCGTGCGCGGTTGCCGCTCGCTTTCGACGTTCGCGAGATCGATCGGGCTGACCGACCCATCTATGCGGTCTGGGAGCTGACGCTCGCCTGTGATCTTGCGTGTCGTCACTGCGGATCGCGCGCGGGACGAGCGCGGCCGGACGAGCTCACGAACGCCGAGGCGCTCGATCTGGTCCGGCAGATGCACGCTCTCGGCGTGAAGGAGATCGCGCTCATCGGCGGCGAGGTCTACCTGTACGAAGGCTGGACCGAGGTCGTGTCCGAGATCCGGCGAAGCGGCATGATGAGCACCCTGGTCACGGGCGGGCGCGGCATGAACGCGGAGCGTGCGCGACTCGCCAAGGATGCTGGCGTGCAGAGCGTGGGCGTCTCGATCGATGGTCTGGAGGAGACGCACGATCGCCTTCGCGCCGCACGCGGCTCCTTTCGCGCGGCACGTGAAGGCATCGCCAACCTGCGAGCGGCGGGCATGCAAGTCGCGATCAACACGCAGGTGAATCGGCTCAGCGCCGGAGAGCTCGAGGCGGTGTACGAGATCGTGCGGGAGAGCGCTGCGCACGGGTGGCAGCTCCAGCTCACGGTGCCAGCCGGACGCGCCGCGGACGAGCCGGAGGTGCTCCTCCAACCTTACGACCTGCACGAGCTCTTCCCGAGGCTCGCGAAGCTGAAGACGCGCGCGGACGCCGACGGCATCAAGATGATGTGCGGCAACAACGTCGGCTACTTCGGCCCCTACGAACATCTCTTGCGGAGCCACTGCGCGGATCGCTATGCCGGCTCGTGCCCTGCGGGGCGCGCCGGGCTCGGGATCGAGGCGAACGGCGACATCAAGGGATGCCCTTCGCTCGGCAAGGAATGGATCGGCGGAAACATCCGTGAGAATCGGCTGCAAGAGATCTGGGAGCGCGCGGACGCGCTGCGCCACAACCGCGACCGCACGCGCGCCGAGCTCTGGGGCTACTGCGCGGAGTGCTACTACGGCAACGAGTGCGGCGCCGGCTGCACGTGGATGACCACGTCTCTCTTCGGCCGTCCGGGGAACAATCCGTACTGTCACCACCGCGTGCTCCAGATGCACGGGCGCGGCGTACGCGAGAGGGTCGAACGCATCGCCCCGGCGCCCGGCCATCCCTTCGATCACGCGGCGTGGCGGCTCATCGAGGAGCCCGCTGATACGGGGGCGCGTGCAGCGGCCACGTCGCACGTCGTTCATCTCCATCTCGACTCGGATCCACGCGCGCGCGATGCCGTCACCGCCGCGATCGAGAGGACGGGGCGCAGCGTGGTCCACGTGGGCGCAGGCGACCTGGGCGCGCGGCTGCCGGAGATCGAGATTCTCTTTGCGGACGCGCCGCCGCGCACCGACTGGTCGCGGGCGCAGAGGCTTCGTTTCTTGCAGCTCATGGGCTCGGGGGTCGACGCGCTCTGGCCTGCTACGGGGCTTCCGGATGACGTTGTCATCGCGAACGCGCGCGGCGTCCACCTGCCGGAGATGCGCGACCACGCGCTCGCGCTGATGCTCGCGCTCGAGCGTGAGCTCCCGCGATTTGCGGCGCAGCAAGCTGCTCGCGAGTGGAAGCCCGTCGCAGCCGGCACGCTCGCAGGAAAGACCGTGGCGATCCTCGGCCTTGGTGAGGTCGGCCGGAGCCTCGCGGCCGCATGCGCCGCGCTCGGCATGCGCGTCGTGGGCGCGTGTCGCACACCGCGAGCGATGCCACACGTCCAGGCGGTGTTCTCGCCAGAAGACCTGCGCGACATGCTCGCGACGGCGGATCATCTCGTGGTCACCGTCCCTCTCACGCCACGGACGCGCGGTCTCCTGGACGAGCGCGCGTTCGCGGCGCTGAAGCCAGGCGCGTTCCTCATCCACATCTCGCGCGGAGCAGTCGTGGACGCGGACGCGCTGGAGGCGGCGCTCCGGCGGGGACACCTGCGAGGCGCCGCGCTCGACGTCTTCGCGGATGAGCCGCTCTCGCGCGAGAGCTCGCTCTGGACGGCGCCCAATCTCGTGATCACGCCGCACGTCGCGGGTCTCGTGCACGACTACCTCGAGCGCGCGACGCAGCTTTTCCTGGAGAATCTCGCGCGGGTCGAGCGCGGCGAACATCCTCGGACCCTGGTCGATCGCCAGCAGCAATACTAGATGCGCCGAGCGACGAAGGAACCGGCTGCGTCATGCTGAGCCGTCGCGGATACCTGGGCATGGACCTGGACGGCTTGCCGCGCCCCCGCGGCGTTCGCGTGGAGCGCGTCCATGCGGGCGGCCCCGCCGATCGCGCCGGCATTCTTCCGGATGATGTGGTCCTGCGCGTCCAGGGCAGCACCGTCTCCGAGGCCACCGACGTCGCCCGCGCGCTGCGTGCCGCGATCGACGGGGAGGTGAGCGTCGACTTCGAACGCGACGGACAGGAGCGCAACGCGGGGATCATCGTCGAGCCCATGCCCGCGGAATCGAGCGACGATTGGTCCGTCGTCCTCGGCGAAGTGCGCGCGATAGGGCACCGGCTGCGCACGATCGTCACGATCCCGAAGGGCATCGGGCCATTCCCGGCGATCCTGTGCATGCAAGGGATCGACCCGAGCTCGTGCGAGCACCCGCTCACGCCCGAGCACCCTGTCCTCGCCCTGATCTCTCGATTCACTCGCGCCGGCGTTCTCACGATGCGCGTCGAGCGAAGCGGCATCGGGGACAGCGAAGGTCCACCGCCCTCGGACTACGGTCTCGGGATGGAGACCGCGATCGCAAACGCTGCGCTCGAAGGACTGCTCTCGCACCCTCGCGTGGACCCGGCGCGCGTCGTGGTCTTCGGCCCGAGCCTCGGCGGCATGATCGCGCCGCTCTGTCCGAGCATCTCTCGCGCGCGGGGGCTCGCTGTGTTCGGCACGTCGGCGAGGCGCTGGCGCGCGTGCGCGGTGGGGACAACCGAGCGCCAGCTCGCGCTCCGCGGCTACGAAGGAGAAGAGCTGCGAGAGCGCATCGCGCTCTGGGCGGAGATGCACGCAGCGGTGTGTCGCGACGGCCTCACGCCGTCAGAGGCGATGACGGAGCACCCGCACCTTGCCGTGCTCGCGTCGCGCCAGTGCCGCGGCGCCACGCTGTTTGGTCGCTCGTCGGCGTTCTTTCACGAGCTCGACCGCGCAGAGGTCGGCGCCGCGTTTCGCGCGCTCGGGCGCGAGGTGCTCGTTCTGCACGGCGAGTACGACTGGGTGTGCGATACGGCCGACGCGGCGAGCGTCGTCGACGCATGCGCCGGCAAGGCCCGGCTCCTCGAGCTGCCGCGGGTCGGGCACGACCTCCGCGCGCACGCGAGCCTGCTCGAGAGCCACCGCTCACCGGGCAAGGGCAGAATCGACAACGCGGTCGCGGACGCGATCGTGAAGTGGATTCACTTCTAAAGCCGCGCTCGCACGAGGCAGAACTGCCTGTCTGTCGCTTTGTCCGTTAGCTCCTCGAACGTCTGTACGGGGCCTAGCTCGCTCTTGAGCGAGCCGATGCGGTCGTGCTCCGTCACGAAGTAGAGGTCCCCTTCCCCGCGCGCGCGGCGCTTCTCGATGTACGTCTTCATCGGCGCTCCGCTCGAGACGAAGATCGCGACGCGGTTGCCCGTGTAGAAGTTCTCCCCCTTCCAGTTCATCTGGTACGCGACCAGCTCGGGGCCCGTGGCACCACGATGCGTGTAGAATGCATCCAGTAGCGGGCGCTGGCCCCAATGCGGTGCGCTCGCTGGCAGGTACACGTCCACGGCGAAGGCCGCGAAGGACAGCGCGACTCCGAACAGACCCACGGCCGCCACACGACGCGCCCTCGCGAGGCACAGCCCCACGAAGCATGCGCACGAAAGCGCCGCCAGCGCGACGAACACGGGCCCGAAGTGCAGCCCCTCTGGCCATGCTCGGTCATAGCGGTAGGTGAAGAGCTGCATCAGGTGCGCCTGCCCGGACACGTCGCGCCCTCCCGTGTCCGAAACGAAGTCCTTCGCGATCAGCGCAGTGACGAAGAGCGCGCCCAGCAGCGCCATGACCTTCGGCGCGAAGATCCGCGCGCGCCCTGGCGAGCCGTCGCGCACGGTCTCCAGCTTGTGACGCGGCAGGATCTCGTCCACGAAGAGGCCCGCGAGCGCGGCCAGGGGCGGCACCGCAGGCAGCATGTAGTGATGAAACCTGGTGTGCATCGCGGACACCAGCCCGAACGACACCAGCGCCCACAGCGAAAGGAACACCTTCGTTCGCGCGCGCGCGCCTGCCCCGCCCCGCAGCGCCCCCAGGAATCCGGCGAGCGCGAGCCCCGACCAAGGGAAGAGCGCATAGCCCAGCTGCCACACGTAGTAGCGCATGCCGGTGTCCTCGCCGTCGTTCGTGTCGTGCAGGTGCTCGAGCGTGCGGCCGAGCATGTGGCGGAAGACCAGCTCGTCGATGAACGGCTTGCCGTGCCGCGCGTACACGGCCAGGTACCACGGCAACGTCAGCGCGCAGAGGATCGCCGCGCCCGTGAACCACGGTAGCCGCGCGCTCCTGGCAAAAGCTCGCGTCGCCACCGCATACGCGACCAGCGCGCCGATCGGGATCGCGATGCCCGCTGGGCCCTTCGCCATGGTCGCGAGGGCCGCGAAGATGAACGCGGCGTGCGCGGCCAGCCTCGTCACCTTCGTCTCGTTCCATAGCTGCATCATCACGAACGCGAGCAGCGGGACCCACATGAGCGCGTTCACCGTGGGCGACAGCATCGGATGCGCGATCGCACCGCGCGTACACGCAGGCTGACCCGGCAGCGTGCAGTTCACGGGCGAGCCGAGCATGAAATGATCGCGTACGAAGTGAACACCACCGCCGTCCGTAACGAGCTGCCGCGTGAGCAGGTAGACGAGCTGCGGAAGGAGCAGCGACGCGAAGATCAGCGCCAGCGCGCGCCCCGCGTGCGCCGTGACTCCGAAGCCGAGCGGCGCTGCGGTGAGCGTCTCGTCGTCCTTCGCCGACAGCGCGACGAGCAAGAGGCCCATCGCCGCAGACATCGCGCCGACGAGCGGCATGTCCGTGATCGCCTGGTGCGCGACGAGCGCATATCCAGGGCTCGCGAGCAGCGCGAGGCCAGAGAGCAGGCCACCGCGACGACCGCACGTCCGCGCCACACCCTTGTAGAGGAAGTAGGCGCCGAGCACCGCGAACGCGAACGCGGGCAGACGCACGGCCCACTCCGGATGCGCCAGGTGTTCGCCTCCCGCAAGCACGCGATCGGGCCCGACCTCTGCGCCGAGCGCGAGCATGCTGATCGCCTCCATCCAGAAGATGAGGACGGGCTTGGACGTGAAGAGGCCATCGTGCGCCCACCACGGCGAGATGAAATCGTGGCGTG
>JANXLV010000354.1 GCA_025355005.1 Myxococcales bacterium
TCCACGCGCTGAGCGTCTTCTCGCTGGCGGTTGCCTTCGTGTGTCTCGGCGCGTCGCTGATGGTGCTCACGAACCTCCGGGCCATCGAGGAGCGGTGGGCGCACGCGGGTCGCGCATCGATCTATCTGAAGGACAATGCGCAGGCGCAAGACGTGGAGTCGCTCAAGCAGGCGCTCGCCAACGTGCCCGGCGTGCTCGCCGTGCGCTACGTCTCGGCCGCGCAGGCCCGCACCGAGTTCGGACAGAAGGAAGCAGGGCCAAAGGCGGAGCTCGCCGCGCTGCCGGTCGATGCGTTCCCTGCGTCGATCGAGGTCGACGTCCGGCCAGAGGTGAGCGACTCCGAGCTCACGGACATCGTCGGCAAGCTCCGGCAGCTCCCTGCGGTCGATGACGTAGAGACCTATCAAGCGTGGACGGAGCGTCTCGCGCGCCTCGTGAAGGGCGGCGTCGCTGCCTCCGCTTTGCTCGCGCTCGTCGTGTTCGCATCGGTGCTCGCCGTCGTCGGGTCCACGATCCGCCTGGCCCTCCAGCGTCGCAAGACCGAGGTCGAGGTGCTCAAGCTCGTCGGCGCCACGGACCGCTTCGTGAAAGGTCCGTTCCTCATCGAGGGAAGCGCGCAGGGCGCCATGGGTGCCACGGGAGCCGTCGCGCTGCTCGGCGCGCTCTTCCTGATAGTGCGCGGACGCCTCGACGCAGAGCTCGCGCAGCTGATCGGCATCGAGCCGACGTTCCTTCCATGGCACATGGTGCTCGCGCTCGTCGCGACCGGCGCGCTGCTCGGCATGAGCGCCGCGTTCATGGGGCTCCGCAAGCTCGTCACGGTTTGACGGAAAAAAGAGGTCTTTCGTGAAGCTTCGCCTCCGTACCTTCGCCCTCTTGCTCGCCTTGCCGTTCATGCTCGCGGCGCTGCGCTCGGACGCCGCGCCGCAGGATGCACCGCAGCCATCGGCGGCGCTCGCGCTCGCCGCGCTGGACCGCAAGATCGCGGACCTGGACGCGGAGGAGGCGGCCTCCAAGAAAGAGCTCACCGAGCTCTCCGGGCGCATCGCGGAGTCACATGGTCGCGCGATGCTCCGCGGCCGCGCGTTCTATCGCGTCACGCGCGCAGGCATGCTGCCGGTCGGTGGCGGATTCTCCGCGCTGGTCACCCACGCTCTCCGCGTGGAGCGTGCGCGTCGTGCGCTTGCCCGCGATCTGGGAGAAGAGACTCATCTTCGCGGGCGCGGCGCGGACCTCTCGCGAAGCCTGGAGCGCGTCGCGCGCGATCGCTTTGCACTAGGCAGCCAGCGCAGCGCCATGGACGCCGCCCGGCTCGCGGTCGAGGACGAGGCGCGGCGGCAGAACGCCTTCGATCGCGCGTTCGCACCTGGTGGCGGCGCTGGCGGCACCGGCTACGTCGCGGTCTACGGTGGCAACGGCTCTCCGCCTGATGGCTTCGTGGGCGGCGGCTTCACGGGATCGAAGGGACGCTTGCTGTTCCCGGTCGTCGGTCGCGCAGAGGTGAAGCCCGGCACGCGCGAGGGCACGAACGGCCCCGGCCTGGAGATCAAGGCCCCGCTCAACTCACCGGTCCGCGCCGTGTATGCGGGTCGCGTCGCGTTCGCCGATCGCTATGGCCCGTACGGCCGCCTCGTGATCATCGATCACGGCGAGCACTACTACTCCGTGTCCGGCAACCTCGCCTCGATCGACGTGCGCGTGGGCGGCGAGGTCTCTGCAGGCGAACGTCTCGGTACCGTCGGCGACGAAGGTCACGGCGCGATGCTGTACTTCGAGATCCGCCACGGCACGGAGACGGTCCAACCTTCCACCTGGCTCGGCCTGTAGGCTCGACGTTCTGCCGGCTCAGCGCGCGCGCGCTCCGGCGTCCGTCTTGTGTGGCGCGCCGGCGTCGCCCACGGAGGAGCCATCTTTCAGGGTGAGATGCTGCTCGTGTCCGTCCAGCGTTGGTAGCCGGGCGATGCCGTGCGCGACCGAGCCGATCTGACAATGGACGACCGCTTGTCCGCCGAAGGAGGTGGGCGGCTCTCCGCGTGGCTCCGGCAGGTCGACGGTCCATAGCTCGCTCACCTTGTCATCGCTCGCGATTGACCATGCAGTCGCGACACGTTGGAACGCGACCACCACCGTGCCGTCCCCGCAGGCGAGCGCGAGCGGCACATCGCCTTCGAGCGTGCGCGGCGGCGCGATCCGTTCGCGCTTCTCGTTGTAGTGCGGCAGCGCACGCCTCTTGCCGTTCACCTCGAGCACGTAGCTTGCCGGGAAGAACTTGCGTTCGCCCGTCTCCGTCCAACCGTTCGTCGCAAAGAGCAGCGCAACGGAGCCGCCAGCGTCGCTCTGTACGAGCGGGCACGTGCACCCCACGATCGGCTTGAAGCGAGAGAGGTCGGGCTCGGTCGACGGTGGTGCTGGGCGCGGCTTGAGCGGGCCGGTCGGAATGCTCGCGGCGAGCCCCTTCTTCCCGAAGTCGACGACGAGGGTCCGCGACTCCAGCTTCTTCGAGAGGAAGCCGTAGGTGGAGTTGTTGCCGTACCCGAAGACGTGGAAAAAACCGCGGTCCGCCGTGAGCGTGTATTGTGCAACTGTCGTCTGCGCGGGGAAGGGCTGGGTGAAGCGTGCCTTGCCCGTCTTCGGGTCGAGCACGACGATGCCACCATCACCGGCGAGCAAGAGCACGGGGCCTCCTGGGCCGATGTCGACGCGGTCGGGCGAGTCCTGCGTCACGCCGAGGCTCGCGAGCGACGACTCCCAGCGCACGACACCGGTCGCGATCTCCACGCCCACGACGAGGATGCTTCCGTTGTCCGGTCCGCGTCCAGGCGATGAGTCGTCGGTGAAGCTGACCGTGGGCCCCGCAGACTTAAGTGCCTCGCCGCCCTGCTTCTTTTCGATGAACACGCCCAGGCCATCGTGAGCGCGCGCGGTTCGACCCGCGTAGCGCCCGCCGCCGATGACGCTCTCCGCGCCGAAATAGGGCGGTTTTTGCCCACGATTCGTGATGCCTTCGGACGTGGGCGCGTCGGCGACATTCGCGACGGCAGTGGTGCTGCAATCGGGCGGTCGCGGCGCAGACTTGATCGTCGCATCCTTCGGTACGATCAGCAGCCCAGCGGCGCCGCCCTTGGACGTCGAGCCCGTGAGGAAGATGCCGCTCGCCGAGTCGCATGCGGCGCCCGTGGTGCCCTCGGCCTGTGCGCTCTTGATCGCCTTGCCGTCGATCGCGGCGACGAGGTCGATCCCGGTGGACGTGGAGAGTGAGCGCGCGACGACGAGCACGCCGTCTTTTACCGCGAGCACCACGCGCGTCCGCTCCTTCGTGTCCACCCCGAGCGAGCTGTACGTCTTGCCGTAGCTGCCGAGGTGATAGAGGACGCGGCCGCTCTTGCCGTCGATCGCTTGCACGTACGACAGGTAGTGTCCGTTCTCGGCGCCCCAGTCGTCGTTGCCGTCGTCGTCTCTGGCGTGAGGTCCCTCGTCGACGCCGACCGCAGTCACGAGATCCGTGATGCCGTCTCCGTTCACGTCGACCGCGAGCGGACGTGCGTAGAGCTCGGGCGCCGCAGGCGTGGACGCGTTCGTCGAGAGGTCCTTCGCCTGCGCGCGCGTCGATGCGATCGCCGCTGCCACCCCGCCGACGACCAGTAGAGCGAGCGTGACACCCATCACCAGAACGGCGCGGCTGCTGGGCCTCGCGATCGGGTCGTCGTCGCTCGTGTCGACCTGCGCCGCGACCTTTGGATCCGTGACGGTGGGCTCGGCGCGTGCGCCACCAGCGGCCTCCTCTGCGCGCTCACGCAGCACGGCTGCGTCGTGCAGGCGGTCCTTCGGCGACACCGTCAGCAGCTCGTCGAGCAACGCGAGCGACGCGTCGTCCAGGCTCGCGTGCGCGCGGACGTCGAGCCGACCCTCGTCGTCGAGCAGGGCGTCCGCCTCCTTGCGCGAGAGCAACGCGGCAGCCATTGCGCCAACGGCATACAGGTCGGATGCGGGCGACGCGCGACCCGCGAGCTGCTCCGGCGCCATGTAGCCGAACGTACCTGCGACGGTGCTGCCGCCCTGCGCGCGCACTGCGTCACGGACCGACCCGAAATCGATCAGCACGAGCGAGCCGTCCTTGCGCCGCATCACGTTCGCCGGCTTGATGTCGCGATGAACGACGGGCGGCGAGCGTCCGTGCAGATACTCGAGGACGTCACACAGCCCCGCCACGATCTTCCACACGTCGGTCGGCGCGAGACGCTCCGCCTCTGCCTCCGCGGCGATCGTGCCTCCGTCGATCAGCTCCTGCACCAGATAGAGTCCGGTGCTCTTGCCCTCGCCGAAGGTGAAATTGTCCTCGTGTCGCGGGATCGCCGGGTGGTGCAGCGTGCGGAGGACGCTCGTCTCGCGCTCGAAGAGCTCCAGCGCCTTCACGGACTCCGCGGTGCCGATCGGGAGCTCCTTCACGGCGAACACCGCGCCGTCCGCCACGCGCTCCGCGCGATACGTGACCCCATTCGCCCCGCGCCCCAGGATCCCGACCAGCCGGTACTTCTTCGCGAGGAGCACGGGCGCCTCGCAGAGCGGACAGCGGTCCGTGCTCTCCGCCTCCTTCGCTACATCCTTGCCGCACGACGCACACAACATCGGCCCAGCATACGCGCGCTCGTGTCTAGCGACGAAGCCGTCTTCGCTTGCTTGGCGTGAGGGGCGGACGGTTCATGCCCGCGGGAGTCGTGCTCGGTGGTCTTGGGTGCGCTGGGGCCCCTGGCGCCGCGGTGAGCGATTGACGTAGTCTCTCATCTCGATGCAATCGCCGCCCACCTCCGTTCGCGCCAGCCGCGTCTCTCGCCGCCTCAAGTTGCCGTTCGCGATGCTGTGCATCGTCGCGTTCGCGCCCGCGTGCGGCTGGATCCGCCACCTGCAGGGCGAGGACACCATCACGCTCGAGAAGGCCGAAGTGCAATCGATGAGCGTCGACATCCGCCCGGAGAAGAAGACCATCTGCCCAGGCGAGTCCGCACAGATGGCGGTCTTCGCGGAGGTGAAATTCGAGGGCGAGAAGACCACGAAGAAGGTCGAGACGTGGACCGGCACTTCAGAGGTGAACAAGAACGACAAGCTCGATTTCTCCGAGTTCGCGTTCCACTCCGACGACGGCACCGTGGACAAGCACGGCTGGTTCCACTCAAAGGGCGAGATCCTGTCCACGATCGCGAAGGAGTTCGAGGTCACCACCGCCTACCGCCGTCGCCCCGACAAGTTCACGTTCAAGACCACGTACAAGCCGGACTACAACTGCTTCAAGCAGGCGGGCGCATCCGGCCCCGGCGGCAACGGCGGACCGTCCGGTGATAGCGGACGCGACGGACAGAGCGGCAACGGCGGCTCCGCGACCGCAGGCGGCGGCAAGGGCGGCGACGGCAGCCCCGGCGGACCCGGCGGCAGCGCGACGGATGGACAGGCGGGCGTGCACATCGCGGCGTTCGCGACGTTCGTGAAGACGCCGTTCTACGACAAGCTGCTCGCCGTGAAGATCACGGGTGACATGAACGGCTTCATGCTCGCGTCGCCAGAGAAGCCGTTCGCGGTGTTCTCCGTGGGCGGCAGCGGCGGCAGTGGCGGCAGCGGTGGTCGTGGAGGCAGCGGCGGGCACGGCGGCAGCGGCAACCCCGCGGGCGGCGGCGGCAACGGCGGTCAGGGCGGCAACGGTGGCAACGGCGCGAACGGCGGGCCAGGCGGCACGCTCGATCTGATGTATGATGCACGCTTTCCGGAATTGAAGAACCTGCTCAGCGCGGACGTGTCCGGCGGCGGCGCGGGGTCTCCTGGCTCCGCGGGCGAAGGCGGCTCGGGTGGAAGCGGCGGCTCGGGCATCACGCCCAGCGCGACGGGCTCGAACAGTCCGCCTCCGCCCAGCGTACCCAACGGACAGTCCGGCTCGCAGGGCGCGCGCGGCGCACCTGGCAGCGGCGGCGGTCGCGGCGGTTCGCCAGGCAAGCTCACCGTGAAGCCCGGCGTGGTGAAGGACAAGATGGGCGACGTGCCGGGAGTGACGCCGCTGTGAGCGACAACGGCAGCCGCGTCGCGCTGTCGCGAAGAGAGCTCTCGCTTGGCCTTGCGCTCATCCCGTTCTCCGGTGGCTTCGTTGCTGGCTGCGGTGGCGGAAAGCGCAACGATCCGGAGACGCCGCTCGCGCACCTCTATGGCAAGGACTGGGTGCGGGGCGCGTACGGCCTCTACGCAGGGAAATTCTCGGGTGTGCAGACGAACGCAGAGACGAAGAGCTTCGAGGCGTACAAGGTGCTCGCGCAGCGCGGCATCATCTCCCTCGACGAGCTGCAGCGCCGCGACGTGCCGTTCACCATGCGCGTGTCCGCCGACGAGCAGGCGTTTGCGATCGTGCGCAGCGTCCCTGATCGGCTCACGTTCACCGCGGACATGTCGGAGAAGGATCGCGATGCCGCGACCGCCGCATGGAAGAAGGCGCGCGAGAACATCCACCACGACTACGACGAGATCCAGCGCCTCAATGGGTCGCTGCAAGAGCTCTTCGGGCAGCTGCAGACCGTGCGCAGCTACATCGACGAGGGCGTGAGGGAGCAGTGGCGCCTGTGCGCGCAGCTCGACGCGCTCAAGGGTGATCCCACCGCGCTGCCGTTCCAGCTGCCGTTCCAGGTCACGCCCAAGGACTACGAGCAGATCCTTCTCATCTTGCTCGCGCGGCTCGAGGACGATCAGAACAAGCTCGCAAAGCTCGAGGCGCACATCCTCACCGTGGGCCTCGTCGCGCGCGCGACCGACGCGGGCTCCGGCTCGCTCTCGCCAAACCTGCGCAAGGTGTTGCTCACCGTGGTGGAGGACGGAAAGTCTCCGCCGCAGACGCTCGTGTTCCCCGAGAAGGACGACGAGCGCGGCAAGATGATCGCGGACGGCACGGCCATTCGCGACCGCATCCTGGTCCTGCCCGAGTACGTGCGCTGGACCAAGGACGAGAAGGAGAAGCGCTTCGCCGCCGTTGGTCAGTTCCTGCAGGTGCTCGACATGGTGACGGGCCTGAAGACGTCCGTCGTCTATCGCGTCGCCATCAACGTGTGGAAGGGCGAGAAGGACTACATCGAGTACGCGAAGATCCTGCTCGACCTCATCCCGCACGGTGGCCCCATCGTGAAGACGTTGCAGCAGGGCCTGGAATACACGCAAGAAGTGCGGAAATACGCCGGGATCGCGATGGATGTATATGCAAAGTACAACCAGATCAAGGACGGCAAGTTGCCCACGCAGGAGGAGCTCATCGCGCGGGTGAAGCAGGAGGCGCTCACACGCGGCCAGAAGGAGCTCGCGAAGGGCGAGAGTCTCGCCATCAACACGGCGTCCAAGTTCGCGCTCGATCGTTTGCCGAAGCAGCTCTCCTTTTTCAAGGACAAGGACGAGATGCGAAAGGTCACGGCGCTCTTCAATCAGACGGATCTGATGACGCAGCAGCTCCCAGGCCTGCAGCCGCTCCGGGACACCATCCAGTCAGACGTCGACAGCGCGAAGTCGTACGTGCAGTAAGCGCGCGAGCGCGGTGCAATAAGCGCGCGAGCGCTCAGCTTCAGCTCTTCGCTTCTTCGGCGTGGATGCGATCGATGATCGTCATGACCTCTGCGTCCGCAAGAATGTGATCCTTGGTCTTCGCTTCCTTCAGGATCTCGGACACGAGGCGCTCGCTCGATTTGATGCCGCGTGCCTCGAGCCAGAAGTTCACGTTGGAGGCGCCGGACATGAAGCCGATGCAGATCTCCTGCTTGCGGCCGAACAGGCCCGCGGGCACGCCGCTATAGATGCGGTCCGCGAGCCAGCTGTCACCCTTCTGCATGGCCTTGATGATCGCGGATGCGTGGACGCCGGTGGCGGTGCGAAACGCGTCACGCCCGACG
>JANXLV010000006.1 GCA_025355005.1 Myxococcales bacterium
GGGATGCCGTCCGCGGTGTCGCCCACGAGCGCGAGGAAGTCCGGCACGCTCTCGGGTGCGTAGCCGCGGGTCTCCTTGAACGACGCCGCGGTCGTGCGCTTCTTGCGGATGCGATCGAGCTGCGAGACGTTCTCGCCGACGAGCGCCTGCGCGAGATCCTTGTCTGGCGAACAGATGCAGACCTCGACGCTCGCGTCCGACGCGTACATGCGCGCGGCGGTGCCAAGCGCGTCGTCGGCCTCGAACTCCCGCATGGACCACACGACGAAGCCCGCGGCCCGGCACGCCTCCTCGACCAGATCGAACTGCGAGCGCAGCTCCGGCGGGACGCCCTCATCTGTCTTGTAGCCGTCGAAGAGATCGTTTCGGAACGACGTGATCGGGTTGTCGAACGCGATGGCGACATGGGTGGCCGACTCCTCCATCGGCCCCATGAGCGCGCCCAGGGAGCTCACGACTCCAACGCTCGCGGTGACATCGCGGGTCCCATGTAGGACACGCGGACGCGGCGAAAAATGAGCCCGATACAGCTCGAACGTGCCATCGACGAGGTGGATACGCATGGTCGGCTCTTCTGATATCATCGAAGCTCGGCGAGGAGGACAGCCAGCCCTTGGCGGGAGAGCAGCAGCGAGGCACACAGTCGAGGGTGGGCTCCCTCGTCCGGGGCAAGTACCGGATAGAGGCGTTCATCAGCAAAGGCTCGATGGCGGCCGTGTACGAGGCGTCCCACCGCAACGGGACCAAGGTCGCCTTGAAGGTCCTGCACGCCGTTTACTCGAAGGACGAGTCCCTGCGGACGCGCTTCCTTCGCGAAGGCTACCTCGCGAACTCCGTGGACCACCCTGGCACCGTGAAGATCGTCGACGACGACATCACGGAGGACGGCTGCGTCTTCCTCGTGATGGAGCTGCTGAAGGGCGACACGCTCGAGCAGTGGCGCGTGAAGTCGGGTGGACGCGCGCCGGTCCTTGAGGCGTTGGCGGTGGCCGATCAGCTGCTGGCCGTGCTCGAGGCCGCGCACAAGAAGGGCATCGTCCACCGCGACCTCAAGCCCGAGAATGTCTTCGTCACCGAAGAGGGCACGCTGAAGGTCCTCGACTGGGGCGTCGCGAACGTGTGGGACGGCCAGAAATCCAGCGAGATGACGGGCACCGGCATGGTGCTCGGCACGCCCGCGTTCATGCCTCCGGAGCAGGCCCTGGGCAAGCGAAACGAGGTCGACGCTCAGAGCGATCTCTGGGCGATCGGCGCCACCCTGTTCATGCTGCTCTCCGGCGAGTCCGTACACCCCGGCGGCGACGCCGTGGCAAAGCTGGTCGCCACTGCGCGCAAGCCGGCGCGCTCTCTCGCTGTGGTCGCGCCGGAGCTGCCCGCGGCGGTGGTCGCCGCTGTCGATCGCTCGCTTGCGTTCAAGAAGGTGGACCGCTTCGCCAACGCCACGACGATGCGGCAGGCGTTCGCCGCGGCCATTCCCAAGGTCCGCCACTACGGCGACAGCCAGGACGACGAGCCCACGTTGTTCGGGCGACACATGCCATCCGACGGCGAGCCGAACACGGAGCGGCATCTTCAAGCGGCGAACGCGCACCACGAGGAGCACGGCCCGATCACGCTCGACCGCCCGACGGAGCGCGGCCGACAGCAGAAGAAAGCGGAGAAGGACTCCGTCCCGCCGCCGACCGAGATCCCGATGACGCGGGCGCCGCACACCTCGCCGATGCCCCTCGCGGGGATCTCGTTGCCCACGCCGAGCAGCGGCTTCGAGCCGCCCAGCAGCACCGCACGCATGCCGCGCACCAATCCGCCGCATCCGTTCACGCAGACCGCGGCGCTGCCGGTGATGCGCGGCCCGATGAGCTCCAATCCGGGCGGCGCACAGAGCGCTCCGCCGACCGGGAATCATCCGATGTCGACTCCGCTGTCCAGCGCGCAACCGATCCCGAGCATGCACCCCGCTCCAAGCGCGCGCCCTCAGTACCACTCGGACATGCGCTCCGAGATGCGCTCCGACATGCGCTCCGACAATATCGCGCCTCCGGAGATCGCGCCTGCGGAGCTCGCAGGCATGCCGCTGCCGAACGACGTCGCGAACACCAGCGGCGCTCATTCGCGCAGCGGACGAGGCAAAGGCGGGCTCATCATCGCGCTCACCGCGGTCGTCGTCCTGGTCGCGGGCGCGGGCCTCGTCATCCAGAAACGTCGCGCGGCTGGCATCGAGCCAGTGGCCGCGCTGCCCTCCGTGCCTTCTGCCGCGCCTTCCGTATACGCCCCGCCCTCGCCGAGCGGCACTGAGCACGAGCTCACGTTCGATCCGGTGACCGCGGCTTCTGGAAGCGTCGCAGAGGGAGCCGCACCGCCCGCATCCGCGGCTGCCGATGCGGCTCCCGCCGTCAGCGTCGCGGCGCTCGAACCCAGGCCCAGGCCGAGGCCACGACCCGCCGCGCCGGCAGCGAGCTCCGCCGGCACCGACGAGAACCCCACTCCCCCCACGACAGCGACACCACCGTCGAGCCCGCGGAGCCAGCCAAGAGCGCGGACCCGCCCGCGACCATGCCCGAGAAGATCCCGGCGATGCTGCCGGACGATCCCAACTGACTAGCCGCGGCGTTGTCCCGTCATCTCCAGCCCGTCATCTCCATCCCCTCATCTCCAACGGAATAGCCGGAGTGCCAATAGAAAAGAGCCGACTCCCCACGCCACCAGGATGGCGAGCGCGCGGAGCACGAGCGGCGAGAACGCGGTGCCTTCGTTCATGATCTCGCGAAGTGCGTCGACCAGCGCGGTGAGCGGAAGCACGTCGATCACCTTGCGGATGCCGTCCGGATAGCGGCCCGTCGAGAAGAAGACGCCGGAGCCCAGGTACATCGGGAAGCTCACCACGTTGATGAGACCGCTCACGATCTGCGGGTTCTCCGCGCGGCTCGAGAGCAAGAGCCCGAGCACCGAGAACGACAGCGCGCCCACGAGGCACACCAGCGCGAACACCACGATGCTGCCTTGCATGCGCACACCAAAGGCCACGCGCGCGAAGATGAGCAGCGGAGGAAGCTCCACGATGAGCGAGAACGCGCGCACCACGAGGAATGACAGCAAGAGGTCCGCGCGCTTCATGGGCGTGGCGACGAAGCGCTTCAGGAGCTTCCTCGTGCGCATCTCCGCGAGCGAGAAGCCCACGCCCCAGAGGCCGCTCGACATGAGCCCGAGCCCCACCAGCCCGGGAATGAGGAAGTCGATGTAGCGAGAGCCGACGGCGGTGACCTCGTCGCTGTGCGGAGCGAACGCGTCCTTGCGTCCGAGCCCGCGCTGGAGCGCGTCGTCCACGAGAGCCTTCGCGAGGCGGCTCTCCGGTCGCGTGCTGTCGAGCCGGTACGTGGGCGGATCGGTTGGCACCACCACGAGGCTCACCTTGCCCGTCCGCAGCTGCGCGTCCGAAGCCGATTCGGAGAGCACGTCGGGCTTCCGAACGTCGACGCTCTTCTCGAGCAGCTCCTGGATCATCACGGCGCGCGGACCTTCGAGCACTCCGCACACCACCGGCTCGGGCTTCTGCGATCGGAACGCGATGCCGAGCACGATGGAGAGCGCCATGGGGAAGCCGAACGTCCAGAACATGGTCCCGGGCTCGCGATAGAACAGGCGCCATCGCATCATGGACAGCTGCCAGATGGAGCCAAGGCGGGCCTTCACGGCGTCAATCACGGAGCTGCCTCCCGGTGAGGTGAACGAAGACGTCCTCGAGGGTCGCGCTGTGCGTGGAGAGATCCTTCACGGTGAGCTTGCGCTCCGTGTACGCGGTGAGGATGGCGGGGAGCGCCACGTGCAGCTCACCCACCGTGAACGCCATTCGACCAAGCACTGGCTTGCACGCGTGGATCGACGGGAGCGTCAAAAGCTCCGCGGGCAGGAGCGCAGCGAGCGCCTCACCCTCTGCCTGCACCTCCACGATGTGGCTGCCACCGAGCGACGCGATGAGCTCTTTTGGTGTGCCGATCGCGATCATCTTGCCGTGGTCGACCACGCCGACGCGATCGCAGAGGCGCTCGGCCTCGTCCATGTAGTGCGTGGTGAGGACCACCGAGCCGCCTTCGTTCCGGAACTTCGAGATCACGTCCCACAACATGCGGCGTGACTGTGGGTCGAGGCCCGTCGTGGGCTCGTCCAGGAAGAGCAGCTCCGGATCCGACACGAGCGCGCACGCGACCGCGAGGCGCTGCTTCTGCCCGCCCGACAGCGTCTCGTATTTTGCCTTCGCCTTCTCCTGGAGCGCGACGAGGCCGATCGTCTCTTCCACGGTGCGGCCCGTCTTGAAGAACGAGCGGAAGAGTCGCACCGTCTCGACCACGGTCAGCTTGTCCGGAAGGAACGTCTGCTGGAGCGACAGGCCGATGCGCTCGCGGAGGTAGGTCTCGTCCTTCGCCCAGCGCCTGCCCAGGATCGTGACGTCGCCTTCGGAGGGCTCGAGCAGGCCCTCGAGGACCTCCACGGTCGTGGTCTTGCCCGCGCCGTTCGGCCCGAGGAGGCCGAAGCACTCGCCCGCCGCCACGTCGAGATCGAGCCCGTCTACGGCAACGACCTCGCTGTCGTCGTCCACGGCGGCAAGGCCGGTTCGCTTGTAGGTCTTCTTGAGGCCGCGACACTTCACGGCTTGGGCTTGAGCGCGCGCCACGCCGGCTTTCTACCACGTTTTTTTGGGGCTTCGGGGCCGCGCGTTGGCCGTGTGCAGGTTCGCACACGGCACGTTGTCTCGAAGGTCCAATCAGCCGTATCCTCGCCGCCATGAGCGTCCTCACCGAAAGCCCCGCCTTCGTCGCACTCCGCAAGCACAAGGAGTCCCTTGGTCAAACGCACATGCGCGACCTGTTCGCGAAGAACCCTTCGCGGTTCTCGGAGATGAGCCAGGAGAGCTGCGGCCTCTTCGTGGACTACTCCAAGCACGTCGCGACCTCGGAGACCATGTCGCTCCTGTTCGCGCTCGCGCGCCAGGCCGGCGTCGAGAAGTACCGCGACCAGATGTTCTCGGGCGAGAAGATCAACCGCACGGAGGATCGCGCGGTCCTCCACGTGGCGCTCCGCAATCGCGACAATCACCCGATCATGGTCGACGGCAAGGATGTCATGCCGGACGTGAACCGCGTCCTCGCGAAGATGCGCGGCTTCACCACGGCCATCCGCGACGGATCGTGGAAGGGACACACGGGGGAGCGCATCACGGACATCGTCAACATCGGCATCGGCGGCTCCGACCTGGGGCCCGTGATGGTGACGGAGGCGCTCAAGCCGTACTGGCAGGACGGGCTCAACGTCCACTTCGTCTCCAACGTCGACGGCACGCACGTGACGGAGACCTTGAAGCACCTGCGCCCCGAGTCCACGCTCTTCATCGTCGCGTCGAAGACGTTCACCACGCAAGAGACGCTCACGAACGCGCACTCCGCGCGCGCGTGGCTGACGGAAAAGCTCACGGACGCGGCTGTTCCGAAGCATTTCGTCGCGCTCTCGACGAACACGAAGGAGGTCACCGCGTTCGGCATCGACGCCGACAACATGTTCGAGTTCTGGGACTGGGTCGGCGGGCGCTACTCGCTGTGGTGCGCGATCGGCCTCAGCATCGCGTGCGTCATCGGCATGGACAACTTCGAGCGCCTTCTCGCCGGCGGTCACATGATGGACCACCACTTCCAGACCGCGCCGCTCGAGAAGAACCTGCCGGTCATCATGGGTCTATTGGGTGTATGGTACATGAACTTCTTCGGCGCGGAGACGCACGTCATCCTGCCGTACGACCAGTACATGCATCGCTTCCCTGCGTACTTCCAGCAGGGCGACATGGAGTCGAACGGCAAGCGCACCACGCGCGACAGCCAGCCCATCAACGACTACTCGACGGGCCCCGTGATCTGGGGCGAGCCCGGCACGAACGGCCAGCACGCGTTCTACCAGCTGATTCACCAGGGCACGCGGGTCATCCCGGCGGACTTCATCTGCCCCGTGGAGTCACACAACAAGGCGGGCCGTCACCACGAGCTCCTCGTCGCGAACTTCCTTGCGCAGACCGAGGCGCTCATGCGCGGCAAGACCGCGGAGGAGGCGCGCGCGGAGCTCGAGAAGGCCGGCACGCCGAAGGACAAGCTCGACGCGCTGGTCCCGCACAAGTGCTTCCCGGGCAATCGCCCGACCACATCGATCATGA
>JANXLV010000026.1 GCA_025355005.1 Myxococcales bacterium
TGAGGACGCTTAGCAAAAAACGACGACGACTTCGACTTCGACCTGAACTTCGACCTCGACTTCGACCTCGACTTCGACCTCGACTTCGACCTCGACTTCGACCTCGACCTCGACCTCGACCCCAACCTTGACTTCGACCTCGACCTACTGCGGCGCGCCTCCTGGGGGTGGCGCGATGTTCACTCCGAACTGCGCGCCTATCAGGCCCAGCATGGTCTCGAGCTGATCGCGGTTCGCGGCCAGATGTATCTTCACCTTGTCTCCGACGGGATCGATCTCGACGCCGTTGAGGAGCCCGTGCGTGGCGATCTTCACCAGCATGCTCGCGTTCGTTCGCTTCACCATCTCACGGAGCGCGTCGGCGACCTCGCCTGCGTGCTCGGGCGTGCCGCAGTCGCCTTCGCCGTACACGTCCGCGCTGCCGTCATCGTCGTGGGGAATGATCCAGAAGCGCAGCTCGCTCAGGCTGTTCGGAAACTTCAGGTTCGGGATCGAGATCTGGCGCCACGGATCCTTCACCGTCAGACGCATCGCCTCGCCAGGGCGAAGGCGCGGCGACAGCCCCGTCCGCTTGTAGACCTTCGCGAACTCGAACGCCTTGTCCGGCGGCACCACGAGCAGGAGCCCCGGCTGTACGCGCATCATCACGCGGTCGCCGTTGTCCGCCCACGTCTTTGCGGCGTGGACCCCGGACACACCTGCGTCGAACGCGCCGCCGCGTCCTGCAGACAAGCTGGAGACCTTGTCGATCATCCCGTCCGCCATCTTGTCGGGCATGTTGTAGCGGACGAACACCGCGTCGCGATCCGTATGGATCAGCGAGGGGCCGAAGATCAGGATCCAGTCCGCGGCCTGCAGCGGATCGAACTTGGTCTCCGCGCCGTGCATGAACTCCGCCCATTGCGGTATGCCCTGGAAGATGGGCCCGATGCGCGAGCCCACAGGGTGTGTCCGGATCACCGCCAGGTTCACGAGCAACGTCACGTTCACCTGACCCGCGGTCACCACGGAGCTCATGCCGAGCATCTCCGCAGGACCGCGTGGGCCGCCCGCGCCGGGCACGCCGCCCGCGTCGCTCGAGACGGATGCGATCGCCCCAGCGTCGAGGCCGGTGAGCGCGGTTGGTGCGGCGTCCTGATCGTTCACCGCCGTGGTGCTTGCGTCCTTCGCGAGGCTGGCGACGTTCGTGTTGCCTCCGTCGTCCATCGGGCTCGCATCCTGCGGCGCGGCGTCGCGCGCACCGGCGTCGGGCTTGGGCTTCACGCCGCCGTCCTTGCCGCCCGGTCCCTCCTGCGGGTCGACGGGATCCGGCACCGCTGGATGCTCCTCGGGCGGAGGCTCTTGCGGCGACGTGTTGTCGTCGCCCAGGAGATCCACGGGGATTGTGAGCTCGTCCGCGACGTCGTGGAGCTCGATGCCGCTTGGATGTGGAAAGAGCGTCCACGGCGCAAACAAGTAGTGAACGCCGCTCGAGAGCACGAACATGATCACTGCCGCGATCCGGGCGCGGCGCAGGTCCCAGAAGCGCTCGGGGCCGGACAGCCTTTTCCTCGAAAGCGGTCCGATCAGCGGGTCCGTGGCGTGCGGAGCCGTCGGGGCTACGCGCGAGGCGCCACCCCGGGCCGAGTTCCGCCACGTTCGCGTCCGGTTTGCCACGCTCAACCTTACTTCCAGACACACCTTAGCGTCGGCATCTCACCCTCCGCCAAGGTTTTTGCCGGGTCTTCAGCGCCCTTCGGGCGGGCCCACTGCTCGGCACACGACTCGCAGTCATTATTCCCCGTAGAAAGGACGGCCGAATAATGGATCCGCGACCAGGGTTTGAGCTACGAAGGGGCGAAGCTGCCAAAGAGATGTCTTCTCGGAGGCGCTTTTCCCTCACCATGCGTCGTTCGGCCCTACCCGTCCTGCTAGGCACTCTCGCTTGCTCCGCGGCCGTCGCCTGCGGAGAATCAGGCACCGGCACGACCCCGCCCGCCCCCAAGGTCGCCACCCTGAAGGATCCCGGCGTCACGAACAGCAGCGCCGCGCTCGATGCAGGCGCGACCGCCCAGAACGGCAAGGATGATCTCGACGCCGGGGCTGAGTGGACCGGCCCGTACGCGGGCGCGCTCTTCCTCCAGACGCCGATCATGAGCGACATGGAGTGGCCGCGGCCGCCGGGTGATGCCGACGACATGAAGAAGCGGGCGAAGAGCGACGATCCGCGCGACAAGGTGGTCCGCCTTGGATACATGCGGCAGGGCGCAAGAGTTCCCGTCCTCCCCGAGGCGCACAAGAAATCGAACTGCGCGGAGGGCTGGTACGAGCTCGTGGCCGGCGGCTTCGTCTGCGGCAAGTACGCATCGATCGACCTCAACCACCCGCGCTTCAAGATCGCGCCGCACCTGCCCGACATGACCTCGGCCCTGCCCTACCAGTACGGGTACAACGTCGCGAACGGCACGCCCCTCTATCGGCACATCCCGTCGCGCGAGGATCGTCTGCAGCTCGAGCCGTGGCTCAACAAGAAGAAGGCGCCGCCGAAGCCGCGCGAGGACGCGGACACCGCGGCCTCACCTGTGTCCTCACAATCCCCCTCCATCGTCGCCACCGCCATCCCCGTTGGCGGCACCGAAGACATGATGGACGCGGGCGTGTTCTTCGCCACCGCACGTAGCGGAAGCTCGGACGGCCGCGATGGCCGCATGATGCTCGAGGAGAACCCGTACGACGCAGGCGTCGCCGTGCCCTGGTACCTGCGCGACTACGACGGCGGCAAGCCGCAGGGGATCACCCTGGACGACCTGAAGGGCGAAGGCCCGGTCGCGCGTCGCATGGTGAAGGGCTTCTATCTCGCGCTCGACAAGGAGGTCCCCGGCGGCGGCACGCGCTGGTGGAAGACCGTCGGCGGGATGCTCGCGCCGTACGACCGCATCTACGTGCAGAAGCCCGTGAGCGAGTACCACGGCGTGTGGCTCCGCGACCTGCCCTCCAAGATGGGCGACGCGGGTCAGGCACCGACCGCCGACGAGAAGGCGGAGGGCAAGCCCGCGAAGTGGCCGGGCCTCGGATTCATCCTGTATCCGCGCGCGAAGAAGTACATCGTGTCGGTCGATCACAAGCACGTGAACCCGGGTGACTCCGTGTCGCGCTTCACGCCGGTGCGCCTCACGGGCGACTCCGTCGTGATCGGTGGCCTGCGCTACGACGAGACCGAGGACAACTGGTGGATGCGGGGGAACGAAGGCACGCACACGGATCCGGGCGCGCCCCCGGACGGCCTCGCGCCTTTTGAGAAGTGGGTCGACGTGAACCTGACGACCGAGACCATGGTCGCGTTCGAGGGAGTAAACCCCGTGTACGCGACGCTCGTCTCCACCGGTAAGCGCAACTTCGAGGACAAGGAGAAGGATCACCCCACGCCGCCCGGCACCTTCCGCATCCGCGAGAAGCACATCGCTGCGACGATGGACGGTGACGTCGCGTCCGACAGCCCGTACTCGATCGAGGACGTGCCGTGGATCATGTACTTCAACGGCAGCTACGCGCTGCACGGTGCCTTCTGGCACGGCAACTGGGGCCACACGCAGAGCCATGGCTGCGTGAACCTCTCGCCGCTCGACGCGAAGGCGATGTTCGGCTGGACGGAGCCGCACCTCCCCGAAGGCTGGCACGGTGTGATGTCGACGACGGAACATCCCGGCACGCGCGTCGTCGTCCACGGCGAAGCGAAGTAGTCACCACGCGCGGTAGTGGGCGCCGATGAACAGGGCGGCCCAGCTCACGTCGCGGAGCGGCGGATCGTCGTTGCCCTTGTGTAGACCGACGCTGCCGGCGCCGAACAGCATGCCCGTCTCCGGTCGCGCGAACACATCGACGTGCTCGGTGACGGGCACCATCACGACGGCCTGAAGGCGGCCCGCGGGAACGAGCTGGAAGGCCCATTTCGGATCGAACGGTGCGGCGAGGAACGTCGACGACGAGTCGTATCCCGACGTCGTGGCCACGCCGAGCCCGAGGCCTAGATCGATCCGCGCGGGGCCGACCGGTATCACGAGCGCAGCCGAAGGCATCAGCCACCATCGATCTTGCACCGCAGGTGAGTCGGTAAGCTTCTGCGCTCCCCAGCCGAAGTCGAAGCTGAACGCGACGTGTCGGCCCACGCCGAGGCGCGTGCCGAGCAGGAAGGCGCCGCCATTGACGTCGCGAACGCCGAGATACCCAAGGCCCGAGTACACACCGAGCGAGGTCGGGCCTGCGGCGGCACGCGGGTGTTCGGTGCCCTTTGCGGTCATCTCGCTCGGCGCAGCTTCCGGTGAGCTCTGCGCACGCGCGATGCCGGGCACGAGCACGAGCACGAGCGCCGACGAGACGAGCAGAGAGAGAGAGCGTGTTCCAATCCAGTTCGACATGAGTGGTTCCTCCATTGGTGACACATGCACCCTGCATCGCGCTCCGCGTCGTTGCGATGGTGGTGCGACAGCAGGAGGAAACGGCGCGACGAGCGGCTGCCCGAGCGGCTGCCCGAGCGTTCACAGCCAGAGGAGTGGAGGGGCGCGGCCGCTAACGCAACTTGACGTACCCAGATAGATGCGCAAAGTAGAAGGTCTTCGATGGATCAGCTGACAGCGCACCTCGACCGTGGTTGGGACCTCGCCCAGAAGGGTGATGCCCCAGGTGCGATCGCGTGCGCGAGGCGTGCGCTGGAGATCGACCCGGAGTCGCCGGAGGTGCACAACCTCCTTGGCTACACCACCGCGCTGAACGGTGACTCGGAGGAGGCGCTGGAGCACTATCGCCAGGCGATCGCGCTCGACGAGACGTACTTCGAGGCGATGCTCAACTGCGCCGAGCTCTGCATGAATCCGCTCGGCGACTGGGACGAGTCGATCGGCCTCTGCGACGACGCGCTCGAATACGCGGAGACGCCCGCGGAGATCTGCGACTGCGTCCTGCTCAAGGTCGACGCGTATCTCGGCAAGGGCGACCTCACCGGCGCAAAGCACTGCATGCTGGAGCTGCCGGAGCCGCCGCCAGAGAACCCGGCCTACACGTTCCTCATCGGCCGCGCCTACTACGAGATGGGCGATGCAGAACAGGCGCGTCCCCTCCTCGAGGACGCAGCGAAGAAGGATCCGGAGCACCCGGACGCGCACTACTACGTGGGCCTCGTCCGCGAAGAGCTGGGCGATCCGAAGGGTGCAGTGGAGTCGTTCCTGCGTGCGCGCAGCACCGATCTGACGCGTGCGCCGCCGCTATGGGCGCCATCGCCCGACGCGTTCTCGGAGAGCGTGCGGCGCGTGGTGCAGAACCTGGATGCGATCCTCGGTCGCTACGTGCGCCACGCGGAGGTCTACGTCGTGGACCTGCCCGGCGCGGAGCTCGTCGTGGACGGCGTGGATCCGCGCGCGCTCATGATCCTCGACGCGCCGCCGATGGAAGATCCCACGCTGCTCATCGGAGAGCCCGCCAGCTTGTACGCGCGTCTGTTCGTCTATCAGCGAAACGTGGAGCGCGCCGCCGGCATCCTGGAGCGCGTAGAGCTAGAGCTACAACAAGCGCTGGAGCGAGAAATCACCACCGTCTTCCTAGATCGCGAAAAGAAAAACCCAGAAGACAAAAAGCACCTCAACTGAGCCCCCCCGCCGAATGCCCGCGCTCTGAACAGAAACGCGTGGACCGCGGATCATCTCCGTGCTCGTAAAATGCGTAAACAGCGTCGCATGGCGTGAGAGCCGCCCGTCAGGCAAGGCTTCGAGCGAGCACGGAGCGGAACGTACTCTTGTCTCACGATCCCGCACATCTTGCTTGCACTCTACATGCGGTCATGATCAGAGGCGCTCATGGAAAAGGTGAGCGGGATCGAGGCGGAGTTCGGGGGATTGTCACT
>JANXLV010000027.1 GCA_025355005.1 Myxococcales bacterium
TGTACCCGTCGCCGCCCCAGCCGTTCCACACGGCCTGCGTGTCGTCCTCTTCACGCGGTGCCGCGACTCGGCCGAATCTCTTGCCCATGCAACAAGTACATTCCGAAACTCGTTCCGAAAGTAGGGCTGCCTCGTTCATCCCTGAAGCAGCGCGCCCCTACTTTCGGAACGCGAGTGATGGAAGACTCTTAGACCGAAGGGTCATACTGATGTCACAGCCACGGAAGCCGCGGAAGAATCGATCGGCCGCCGAGCAACACGAGCACACGGTGCTGGTCTGCCCGATGTGCTCCCGCCTGGTCTGGCCGCGTGCGCTCCTCAAACTCCTCGCTCGTCCGCGCGCGAACATCTTTGCCTTCCTCATCCGGGGTAAGCGCGGTGGCGGTTGGAAGACCGAGCGCCAGCTTGCGCCGAACGAGTTGCCACCCATCTTCGCGTTGTGGAAGCAGCGTCTGCTGTTCGCCGTCCAGGCGTGGCGCGGGCTCGGATGGCTCGTAGATGCGGACTTCGCGTTTGTTGGGCAAGTCACGACGATCACCCGACCAGTTGAGGTCGAATCACGGAGGGATACATGGAACGGAAATCGAGTCGCCACAGCAATCGGGTTGCCGGCGGGCCCCCCGCCCGCGAAGCAGGTCAGCGCAAAGAGGGAGGTTTGGCGACCGTAAGCCGCATGCCCTGGGACCTCCATAAGGACTGGGACGCCCTGGGCCCGTCGCGCGCGCTCTATGAGGACATGGCCACGCGCGCCGCCGCAGCGGCGCTCGGCCACGAGCCGGGACGCGACGCACGCGCATTCGCCCGCGTGATCGGCGATGGAGCCGAAATCCACCTCGTCTGCGCCGACGCCGCGACGCTCGATACGTTGCGCGAAGCCATCTCCAAGCAGAACGTCCAGATCCACGAGCACCTTGTCGAACGGCCCGATCGCAAGGACGCGGAGCGCGTACAAGGGGCGTGGGCGCAGGGAAAGCTCTTGCCGCCGCCGCAGGAGCGCGGCGAGGACGCGGGCGGCGATGATGAAGACGATCAGGACCACGCAGAGGACATCGAGGCGAAAGAGGACCAAGCCGACCGCGACGAACCCGACGATGAGGCCGAGCGTCCTTCCCTTGCGCGCGGACTTCGCCGCCGCATGATTGGGGGACCGCGATGACCAAGACATGGCTGTTCAAGGATCTGGAGACCGTCGTAAAGAAAGGAACCACCGCCCGGCTGCCAGTGGCCCTGCTGAACCGCCTCGTGCGAGAGGCTACAGCGGCTTTCGAGGCGAAGGATGGCGCGATTGCCGTCGAAGACGTCACGCCAAAGGCGTCCAGCGAGACCGAGGTCGTTGCGGTAGTTCACTTCGACGCCCTCAAAGGGGCATGCGCGTGGGGCGTGCCGGCGGTCGCAGTGACGATCGAACAGCACGACGATCAGTTCGCCGTGCGCGTTGGCGGGCGCGTCGACACTGGCGTTCTTGGGTACTCATTCGGCTTTGGTTGGACCGACGAGACGCCCGCGGCGCTCTTCTCAGCGCTCTTCGCTTGCGTGCTTGAGTCCGTGAGGACGCAACGGCCTCTGAAGTGAGGGAAGGACCCGAGGCTGGACTGACACCGAATCGAAGCTAATCTACAAAACGCGAACGGCGGCCCTCGACAAGCCGCCGCCGCGCGGGTGCTGGAGGCACCCTGCGCTGTGACCAAGGATAACGCATCCCCCAGTTTTGACAACGTGGTGAAGCTCCGCCGCTCGGAGCCGGCGCCCTCTATTCTCGCGCGGCCGGTGCTTCACTGGCCCGATGGTGAGGACGCCGAACGCGACGCGGTACGCGAGGGCCACGTCAGCGCACTGTGCTCGCACCACGCGTACACGATCGAAGCGGCCATGGCGGAGGTCCTTCGACGCGAGCGTGAGGGCACGCTCGCGCGGGCCATCGCAGCCGCGATGGTCGCGACGCCGGCCGCCTCTCCAGCGGAGATGGCGCTCACCACCGATCTCTTCGCCCAGTGGAAGGGCGAACTCGGGTCGGTCGTGTCGGAGAAGTGGTGGGTGACGCGCGGCTACCACTACGCGCACATTGCCAAGCACTTCGAGTCGCTGGTCGGGCTCGCCTCCGACGCTCTGCACACCACGTTCAAGAACGCGCGCCTCGCCAAGTGCAGTCGGGAAACGCACAAGAAGGAACGCGGCACGCTCGCCGCGCTCTTCGAGTGGATCGAAACGAAGCCGTGGGGATTCATGCGTCCTGCGCTTCCGAAGCTGGGAAAGAAGGACAAGGGCACGCGCGATGCGCGACGCAAGAGCGCTGAGGTGCCCATGAGCGAAGCCGAGGTGGAGGCGTTGATCGCGAACCTGCCCGAGCAGACGAGCAAGCGCGGGCGCGCGTGCAATCCGTTCCGCCCGATTCGCGATGCAGTGCTCGTCGAATGGGACACGAGCCTTCGTCCGATCACGATCGAGCGCCTCCGCCTGCACGAGCATTGGCAGCCCGAGCGGCCGAACGAGTTGTTCATCGCTGCGGCCATCGACAAAGAAGGATACGAGCGCACGATCCCGCTCACGCCGCGGCTTGCAGCTCTCTTCCAGCGTCGCGCGTCGGCGTTGCCCGATGGCCAAGGACCGCTCCTCGGCCCGTACCAATCTGCTCTGCGCAGCCACTGGTATGCCGCCGCGAAGGCGGCCGGCATCGACGAACGCCGCGCCAAGAAGATCAGCGTCTACGACTTCCGCCACGCCGCGGGGAAGCGCTTGATCGACGCCACCGGCAACATTCGCGGCGCGGCATACATGCTGGGCCATCGCAACGCGACGTCCACGCACCGGTACACGAAGCCAGACGAAGCCGCGGGGCGCGCAGCCATAGACGCACTAGCGAGGCGCCCGGCTAGTGAGTCAGGCGGTCCGGGAGGCTCGGGGCTAGCGACGCTCTCGAACGACGTTGACAACCTCCAAGCCCGCGACTACATGAGCGTCCTCCCACGCGAAGGTGGCGGAATTGGCAGACGCACTAGCTTGAGGTGCTAGCGGGTAAAACCGTAGGGGTTCAAGTCCCCTCCTTCGCACTCCTTTCTCACTCACACTGTCCCAGCACGCGGGGTTTTTTCATGACCGCAGCACCTCCCAGGGGACGACCCACTTTCTCGAGCGGCGGAAGCGAGCAGCCACCGCCGTCCTCGCGCGCGGCCAAGATCATCCAGACGCTCAAGGAGAGCGTGCGGGTCCCCGAGCCGCGCTTCCTCGCGCCCGAGATCTACGGCAGCGCCGCGATCCGCAACATCGCGCGCGCCCTTCCTCCGGTCGAGCGCGCGTACGCGAACATCCGCTTCTCGATCCTGCGACCGAAGCTCCTCAGCGTCATGGACCTGCTGCTCCCGGACGAGGGAAAGATCCTCGACATCGGCTGCGGGTTCGGGCTCTTCGCCGCCTACTTCGGGCAGACGCAGCCCAACCGCCACATCACCGGCATCGATCCCGACGCGCGTCGCATCAAGATGGCGGAGCGCGTGGCGGACAAGCTCGGCCTCGTGAACCACTCCTTCCTTGCGAAGGACGCGCGCGACATGGGCCTGGGTGGTCCGTTCGACGCCGCGTACGTGCTGGACGTGATGCACCACATTCCGGCAGACGCGCAGGAGCCGCTGCTCGCGCGGCTTCGCGAGCTGCTCACGCCGCATGGCACGCTGCTCATCAAGGACATCACCACGGAGCCGCACCTTGGGCTCAAGTTCACGGAGTGGATGGATCGCCTCATGGTGGGCTGGGATGAGCCGCTCGCGTACCGTCACCACCGCGACTGGGGCGCGATGCTGGTGCGTCTTGGCTTCAAGGTCCGGATGGTGCGTGTGCCGGACGTCCTTCCGTATCCGCACGTCGTGATCGCCGCCACCAAGCTCTAGAGACCTTCAGAGACCTTCAGAGAGAGCCCTTTGTCGAGGGGATCTCCATGGCGTGGGGATCCGTGCGGGTCGCCTGCGCGAGCGCCTTCGAGAAGGCCTTGAACGTGATCTCGACGATGTGATGGAGGTTGCGCCCCGCCTCCTTCACCACGTGTAGATTGCACCCAACTCCTCGTGCGAAGGCCTCGAAGAAGACCTCCGCGAGCTCCACGTCGAACTCGCCGAGCTTCGCCTTCGGTAGCTCGGACTCCCAGACGAAGTAGGTCCGCCCCGAGAGGTCGAGCGAGACGCTGACCCGCGCCTCATCCATGGGAAGGGTGGCCCAGCCGTAGCGGGCGATGCCGCGCTTGTCGCCCAGCGCCTTCGCGAACGCCTCGCCGAGCACGATGCCGGTATCCTCGACGGTGTGGTGGCCGTCGATGTGCGTGTCGCCCTTGGCGGTGATCGAAAGGCCGAAGCCGCCGTGCCGCGCGAGCTGCTCGAGCATGTGCGAGAAGAAGGGGAGGGGCGTGTCGATCGCCGTGCCCGAAGCGAGCGGGCCGTCGAGGTTGATCTCCACCACGATGTCGGTCTCGCGGGTCGTCCGCTGGACGCGGCCCGTGCGAGGCGCCAAATTGGGTAGAGCGGGGGGCGGGACGGGCGCGCTCACAGATTCGACACGTACCACGGATTTCCCGTATTGTGAGAGGGTGATGGAGCCGCGAAACAGCCGAGATACCCTCCTCGACGAGGTGGAGCAGCAGGACCGCAACGGCCTCATCGACCGCTACGGCAGGCCCTTCGCCTCGGGCGAGACCCTCTTCCGCGAGGGCGAGACCTCCCGCGAGACCTTTATCCTGCACGAGGGGCGCGTCCGGTTACTGAAGCGCGTTCGCCTGGCCGACCGCAGCCTCACGGTGCTGCGTCCGGGTGATCTCTTCGGTGAGTCCGCGCTCCTCGACGCCACGCCGCGCGGCTCCACGGCCGTCGCGCTGACCGACGGCATCGCGCTCGCGTTCGACCGCGGCGCGTTCCTGGCGCTCATGCAGCGCGACCCTCTGCTTGGCGCGCGCATGATGGAGCAGCTCGTGCGCCGGGTACGCGACGCGGAGGACCAGATCGAGGTCATGATGCTCCGCGACACCCAGTCGAAGATCGTGAGCGCGCTCCTCAAGCTGACGGGCGGGCGCCCCACCGGCTCCGCGGATCTCTCGATCTCCCCGGTCGACCTCTCCACCCGCGTGGGCCTGGACGTCGACACCGTGAAGCGAGCCGTGATGCGCCTCCGGGAGCAGCAGTATGTGAAGATCGTCGGCGAGCGGGTCGAGATCCCGGACATCGACGCCCTCCGCCGCCTCTACTCGCTCCTCGGCTCGAAAGAAGAGCTCGCCCGCTAGGTCGAACCCCACACGCGTAAAAACGTGAACGTGTCTGTGCCATCGCCGGCTCGTCTCTCACGCTTCTCAAGAGGATGAAGGGTCAACGCGGAACCACACGGAACAACGCGACAACATCCCATTTCGACCGCCCGCTCCGCCAAGATGCCCATGTCTTTCGTGGGTTGACGTCGCGGAATGGAGACGATAGGTCCATCCCGCTTTGGATTGGGCACTGGCCGAGCGGTTTGGGCGGCCTGCGACTCTCGACTCCGTTCGTGGGTCCACGACGTCTCCCCGATAATGCGAAAAACCACCCTCACCGGACCGAACCCCCGCCGAGCCTCCGTCGTGGCCTCCCTGGCCGCCGGCGGTCCTGGCGTGCTGGGCGTGCTGGGCGTGCTGGGCGTGCTGGTGATGGGGCCGGCGGCCTGTAGCCCCAAGGGCGGCAGTGGCATCAGCGCCCAGTCGCCGGAGCGCCAGAGCGAGACCGAGTACGATCTCGCCGTTGACCTCTTCAAGCGCGGCCAGACCCGCGAGGCCCTCGACCACGCTCGCAAGGCGGTCGAGCTGAACGAAGAGAACGCCAAGGCGCTCTACTTCACCGCGACCCTCTATCTTTCATTCTGCGCCGGGGACCGCGGCTTGGCGGACCCGGACTGCCGGATGGCCGACGCCGAGAAGAGCGCCAAGGCCGCGGTCAAGGCCGACGACTCCTTCCGCGACGCCAAGAACCTGCTCGGCGTCATCTACACGAACGAGAAGAAGTACCGCGACGCGATCCTCGTCCTGGAGCCGCTCACCAAGGATCCCGCATACACGGAGAGCTACCTCGCGTGGGGCAACCTGGGTCTGGCCCAGCTGCTCGACGGCCAGGTCGACGCGTCCATCAACTCCTTGAAGAACAGTGTGACCCAGCCGCAGTTCTGCGTCGGGTTTTACCGTCTTGGCTTGGCCTACGAAAAGAAGAACGACCTCGCGGCGGCGGAGAAGAGCTTCTCCGACTCACTCGCCGTACAAAGCCCGGACTGTCAGTCGCTCCAGGACGCGTGGGAGGCCCGCGGGCACACCCGCGCGAAGCTGGGGCGCGCGGACGACGCGAAGAAGGATTTCGAAAGATGTCGAGAGCTCTCGAAGGACACGGCCACCGGGAAGGTGTGCGTGACGGCGCTCTCATCCCTCGCAGGAGGCAAGCAGTGAGCGGTATCGACATCAAGACCGAAGCCAGGACGGCGCGCGCAAAGGCGGACAGCTTCCCGCCCCCGTCGTCAGGTCCAGGTCCATCGTCACAGCGCAGTCGTGGCGCGGACACCTACGAGACCGTCGGCACCAAGCTCCGTCGCGGCCGTATCGCCAAGGAGATGACCGTCTCCGAGGTCTCGCGCGTGACGCGCATCCCGACGCACACTCTCGAGAAGATCGAGTCCGACCTCTTCGACGATCTCCCCGGCGAGGTCTTCGTCCGGGGCTTCCTCAAGGCGTACGCGCGCGCCGTGTCGCTCTCCGTGGACGAGGTCCTGGCGAGGTACACCGCCAGCCGCCGCGTCGCCTGGGTCACCCCCATACCGATCTC
>JANXLV010000032.1 GCA_025355005.1 Myxococcales bacterium
GGGCCTGCGGCGACATGGAGGTCAGGTCGCGTTCCCCGGCGGCCGATTCGATCCCGAGGACTCGTCGCTCGCTGACACCGCGCTTCGCGAGGCCGAGGAAGAGGTCGGCCTGCCGCGCGCGCACGTTCGTCTGCTCGGTGCCCTGGACGATCTGCCGACGATCACCGGCTACGTCGTCACGCCGTTCGCTGCGTGGCTCGACGCGCCGCCAACGCCGCGCCCCAACGCCGCCGAGGTCGCGGGCGTCTTCTCGGCGCCCCTCATCACGTTCATCGCAAAGCCACGCGGTCTCTTCCCGCGCGTCGGCTATCACGTCGACGGCGAGTTTGTGTGGGGCGCGACGTGCGCCATCCTCCGCGGCCTCATGGTGGTGGTGCAGCGCACGCCGAGCTTCATCGACGGCTCCATCAACGGCTCCATCGACGGCCCCATCGACGAATAGCCCGAAAAAACAAGGCTAAGGGCGTTGGCGCGCTAGGGCGCGGGATCGGTCGCCGTGGGCATGGACGTCGGCGTGGGCGTGGGCACGGCCGTCGGTGCGGTAGTCTCCGTGGGCGCGGTAGTCTCCGTGGGCGCGGTCGTCTCCGTCGCGCTCGGCTGAGGCTGCGGTTGCGGACGCGGTCGCGGCCTGGGCTGCGGGATGGGTTGCTGCACCGGGACGACAGTCACGGCGGGCGCGGCATCCGCGATCATCGCGACCGCGGCATCCGAAGCCTTGCCTGCGTCCGTGCTGGTCTCGACCGCAGCCGTGGCGGCGTCGGGGCCCCCGAGCAGCGGCGTTGCGGCGGACATCGACGCGCTTGGCGGCGGAGCCGTGGTGGCCGACGCGCTGGGCTGCGCGGACGGGAGCGGCGAAGGACCACCGCCGAGCACGCTCGCGAGGTAGCCCATCTTGTACGCGCCCACTGCACCGCCTCCGATGAGGAGGAGAAGCAGGAGCGTGAGAGCGATCGTCCCGCCGCTGCCCTTCTTCTTCGCGTCTGGCGTGGACTGGACCTGCGCGCGCACCTTCTCGGGGGCAGGCGCAGCGAAAGCGGGACGTGGACCGCTCTGGGAGGAAGGCGCCTGCGGCACGGCCGACACGGGCGACATCTGCGGCGTCTGCGGAGGCGGCGGGGCAATGATCGGCGGAGCAAGGCCCGAGGTCGGAGGCACGGAGGGCGCGATCGCCGACTCCCCGCCCGTCGGATCGCCTGCTTCGCCCATGAGAAGCCCGACACCGCGCGCGCCCATGATGAGCGTGCCGGTCTCGGTCGCGGCCGGGAGCTCGTCGTCGGGGATGAGGGGCGCGATGGGCTGCGAGTGGTGGACAGGTGCGGCGGTGCCGCTGAAGAGCGGGTTGTCGCCGATCTCGTCGAGCGAGCCGCCCGCCGCGCTCAGCGCCTCTTCGAGGAGCTCCGCGGCCTGCTTCATCACGGTGGGTTCGTGCGCGATCTCGGGCTCGCTCTCCGGTCCCAGCTTCGGGAACATGGGCGCGGCGCGCGTGGGGACGTGCAGCTGCGGGTCCGCCTTCGGGAGCGTCATTTCGTGCGGCCTCGCCTCGGCCCTGGGCGCCTCGGCCCGCGGGACGGGGGCCCTGAGCTCCACCTTGGCCGGCGGCGACGGGGGCGGGGGATCCTTTGCGCCAGGCCTGAACGGCGAGGACGGACCCGTGGAGCTCGCTGCGGGCATGATCGGCGCGCCGAGCGGCTCGATGCCTGGCGGCGGCGGCGTTGCTGCTCCACCGCGGGTCGGCGGAGCAATGCCCATCATCGTTGCCTTGCGTGCCGTGGGGGCGGTGCGCGCGGCACCAGCCATGGGCGACTGCGGCGGTGCGGCAGCGGGAGGCGCTGCAGCTGCGGGCCTCGCGACGGGCGGCGCGGGTGTGGGAGCCCTGGGTGTGGGCGGCGCGACCTTCGCAGGCGGCGGGCCCCCGATTGGGCTCGCTCCAGGCATGCGCGGGACGACGGACGTCGGCGGCGGCGTCGCAGCTGGGATCTTGGGGACACCGATCGCGCCCGGCTTCTGTGCGGCTGCGGCTGCGGCTGCGGCGCCCGCGGGCTTCGGCACGGTGGACATGGTGACGCCGACCTGCGGCGGTCCGTCCTCCGCGACGCCTTCGGGCTCGGAGAGGTAGGCGCTGCCTGCGTCGGCCTTGGAGCCGGTGAGCTTCTCGATGACGACCCGCGAGTTGTCGTCGACCTTGATGAACTTGACGCCCATGCCGGCGGGGCGCTCGTGTCCACCTGCCTGGGTGGGCTCGCGCTTCCAGACGACGCGGCCAACGCCTGCGATCACGGCCTGGTCGCCTGACAGACGGATCTCGAACTTGAGCAGGGTGCCCGGGGCGAACGGCGTCTGCGTCTTCACGAACACGCCGCCACGGCTCACGTCGTGCGAGTGATTGTCGATGAACTCGTCAATCGTCGCGCTCTTGTAGCGGACGTTGAGACTGACGACCTTGGCGCGCTTGTCCTTACGCGTGTCCTGGCTCATCTCGTACTTTCTTCCTTCACGACGCGGTACAACGAACGACGCCTCATCAACCTGAGGACCATGGTAACGGAAAGCGCCCTGGCTTTGCCAACAAGTCGACTTTCCACGTTCCTTGAGCCAATCTAAAGCTCCTGCAGACCGTCAGCTCCCACCCGATGAATCCCCAAGAGCCCCGCTTCCGGCAGCACGCGCGGCGCCAGGTTCGCATGAAGGCGAACGTGGTCTCCACCCGCTCGGGCTGGGAGCGCGACGCAAAGGTGCAGAACCTGGGCTTCGGCGGCGCATGCATCGAGATCGCGGAGCCCCTCACGCCGGGTGATCGCATCACCGTGTCGTTCGTCGCACCGAACCTCTGGGATCCGCTCCTCATCAGCGCGATCGTCGCCTGGGTGAAGCCCGGGCCCGGCATGGAAGCCGGACGCGCCGGGCTCAAGTTCGAGTTCTCCAGCTCCGCGACCGTGTTCGCGCTCTTCGAGCTGCTCGGCGTGCTCGAGCAGGAGAGCTGAGCGAGCTGAGCGCGCCGCCGACTCTATGTGGCCACGACCGTGTTCGCGATGTGGGTCTCCAGCCGCGCGGCGAGCGCGAGCACGGCGTCCTCACTCCCGGGCGGCCCGCTGATGAGCAGTGACCGCGGCAGGTGCGGCGCCGTCTCGAACACACCGAATGGGATCGCGATCGAGGTCGAGTCCGTCATGTTGCCGAGCTTCTGGAACGTCTGCAGCCCGTACGCGAAGGCCGCGCGTCCGTGCTTCGGCGGGAGCAGCGTGGTGGTGGGCGACACGATGAGCCGCCCGCTCTTCCAGATGCGCCGCGCGTCGTCGCGCAGCCCTTCGAGCGCAGTGACCCACGGCTTCTTGTTCCGGTAGAGGGTGACGCGGCCCACGCCGAGCAGCGCAAAGAGCAACGCCGTGTTCGGATGCATGCGCTTGTCCAGCCGCCCGAGCGTGCCCAGGCCAGAGAGCACGATGGGCAGGCCCTCCGCGATTCCCATCTCGTCCGAGCTCGCCATCTCCTCCAGGTGCGCGCAGAGGTAGCCCGCGAAGATCTCGTTCACGCGCACCGGCGACGGCAGCCCATGCGAGAAGTCGATGTCGAGGCCTGCGCCTTCGAGCAAGCGTGTCGCGTCCGCCGTGAAGCCGGGCCACAGCCCTGCATGCCGCTTGTCCGGCGAGTAGAGCACCACGTCGTCTGGCGCGGCCTCGAAGCTCTTGGGACGCGTGCAGAGCTCACGCATCGCCGCGATGAGCGCCGCACACTCCGCGACCGTCCGCGTGATCGGCCCTTGCCCGCACCACGACCAGAAGTGCGGCGAGATGCGCGGGAAGTGATCGCGCTCCACCGGCCATGTGTCGTTCGACAGCCGCAGACCCACCAGACCGCAGAACGCGGCAGGCGAGCGGATCGAGCCGCCGAAGTCCGTGCCCCAGTCGAACGCGGCCATGCCGGAGCGCACTGCCGCCGCGCCACCGCCCGTGCTTCCCCCTGCCGTGCGCGAGAGGTCGAGAGGGTTCTTCACCGGCCCCATCATGTGGTTGTCGCTCTCCGCCGAGAACGCGAGGTCGCCCAGGTTCGACTTGCCGAGCAGCACGGCGCCCGACCGCGACAGCACGTCGTAGCAGCGCGCCGACTCCGTCGGGATGCGCGACTTGTGGCGGTACGAGCCTCCCGTGGTGCGGATGCCCGCCGTGTCCCAGACATCCTTCAGCACGTACGGCACGCCGCCGAGCGGACTGTTCGCGGGTGCGTCGTCGATGCGCGCGGGCTCGGGAAGGACGGTGAGCACTGCGCACAGCTCCGCGTTGCGCTCGCGGATCACGCGCGCGCAGGTCTCGATGCTGTATTCGCGGAGCCGCTCCTCGCCGACCGCGACCAGATCTTCATCGGCCCCTGGCGAAGGCGGAACGGCCTCCGCTGCGCCAGCGCTCATGCCCTCCCCGTCTTCTTCTTCTTCGCGCCAGACTTCTTCTTGCCGGGGAGCGGGAACGTCACGGTGGTGGCGAGCTTCTTCTTGCGCTTGTCGACCTCGCGCTGGAGCGTATGCACGGCCGCGTCGCGCACGTCGTAGAGGCGGCGGTGCTTCCGGTGAACGCGCGCGTCCGACAGCAGCGCGTACGTGAGCCACGGGAAGACCGCCGTCACGTCGCAGTGCACATACATGGACCCGTATTG
>JANXLV010000100.1 GCA_025355005.1 Myxococcales bacterium
GCCGCGACGCCATCCAGAACGCCGCGCCGTTCCCGCCAATCCCAGCCGCCCTCGGCGTGTCGCGCCTCCGGATCATCGCCCCCTTCGAAGCCAAGAATCCGATCGTGAAGTGACAGCTTGCCGGCGCTGAATGTGGGTGCCGAAGGAGGGATTCGAACCCCCGACCTAGCGCGTATGAAACGCCCGCTCTAACCGACTGAGCTACTTCGGCGGAAGGACGCTCTTTTCCCACATCTTTCGCCGGACGACAAGCGCTTCGTTCCGCGCGTCGGACGCGACGGACCGGTGAGGGCGCGTCAGCTGGCGCGGCGGCGGCGGCGCGTGCGCAGATAGAGCAGCGCTCCGAGCGCGACCGCGATGCCGGCCGGAATTCCGCCCTTGCGCGCGCCTCTTGTGGCTGTGGTGGACGAGCAGCCGCCCAGGCCGAACTGCTCCTGCGTGGGCGCGACGGGCGGCGTGCAGTCGATGGGCTCGGCAGCGCGCTTGAGCACGCCCTGCGGGAGCTTCACGCCGTAGTCGCCCGTGTTGCCGTTGTCGTGGTGGAACGACTCCCACGCGATGACGCCGTCGTCGCGGCCGCGCGTGTGCCACGCGAAGATGTAGCCGTCGCGCGTGCCGGATACGATCTCGAGCGAGTGATCGCCGTCGAGGTCTCCCACGGCCGCGCCCGCTGCGATCCATCCGTTCGTGAACTTGGGGAAGCCTTCGGCCTCGTGCGCGCACGCATCCAGCGCATGCAGGAAGTAGCCGCCGCTGCCCGTGATCACTTCGGGGTAGTCGTCGCCCGTGATGTCTGCGATCGCTTGGTTCAGAAGGAACGTGTAGTCCTCGATCACGATGGGCGCGCCGGGCATCATCTTGCCGGTCTTGCCGCTCCACATGGCCATGAGGTGCTGGAACGGACGCGCGGTAGCGCCGCCAGCGAGGTTGCCCGCGAGGCTGAGCGAGCCGCCCGACATGATCACGTCCGGGACGCCATCCTGGTCCACGTCGCCGATCGACGGCTGACTGAAGAGCGGGAAGAACGTGTCGGGCGAGGTCGCGCCCGAGTACTCGCCAAAGACGCTGCCCGGCACGAAGCCCTTCTTCGCGTTGCCGTCGCTATCCGTACGTTCGGGCAAGCGGTTCGGCGGATCGCCGAATCCAGGCTGCGCGCCGGGGTCTCCCTTCAGCACGAATGGAGGCGCGCCGTTGCCCTGCGCCAGCAGGTCGGGCCTTCCATCGCCGTCGAAGTCAGCGGCGGCCTGCGAGCTGTCGACGCCTTCCGCGACGACGGGGAAGAGGTGCAACGACACCATCGTGATCGGCCAGTTCGGCAGGTACGGGCCGGAGGGAGCCTTGTTTCCGCGCCCGTCGACGATGAACACGGGGCCAGCGCCGCCGCCGCCGCCGATTTCCTCGTTGGAGCCGGTCGCGATGTCGAGGGTCCCGTCGCCATTGAAGTCGGCGACGGTTGGCGTGGTCATGATGCGGTTCGTCTTCGTCGCCTTCGACGAGTGGATGTTGACCGGGAAGCCGTCGAGCTCCTTGCCATCGACCTCGTACGCGTGGATCAGCGAGTCGAACGACGCGACGATGATCTCGAGCTTCTTGTCCTTGTTGATGTCCGCGATGACGGGCGCACCGTAGATGCCGCGCAGGATGCCGTGCGTGAGATCCATGCACGGACCGGCGCTCGGCTTCGCAGGATCCGGCGAGCACGACGGCACCAGCGGCATGCGCTTCGGCCAGCCCGCCGCGTCCTGACCCTTGGAGTCGATCACGTAGACCGTTCCCGGCCACGACGTGATCACGATCTCGTTCTTGCCGTCACCATCCAGGTCCATCACGCCGGGCGCGCTCATGACCGACTCGCGCACGCTGTCGGGGTCGATGCCGTTGGCAGCGCCCTTCTGGTACGCGGGCGCGGCGCGGTAGCTGGGCACCGTGGGCTCGGAAGAGAGGTTCGGGTTGAGCCCGTCGATGACCTGCGTGCGATACGGGAAGCCGGGGAGCTCCACCGGCGAGCCCGTGCGCATCGTGAGCGCGTGGATGCTGCCGTCGCTCGTGGGGTAGACGATGTCGCGGATGCCGTCGCCGTCGATGTCGACGAGCTTGGGGCTGGACTCCGCGGAGCCGCCGGCCTTGATCGGGAAGCCGGGGAGAAGATCGCGGTCGAGCCCGTTCTTCTCGTTCGTGATCGAGATCACGCGGCGGGCCTCGCCGTGCACATCCTTGCCGCCCGAGTAGTGGGCAATGGCGTGGACGCGGAGAGAGATCGAGCGATCGTTTTCTCCGTGCTTGGAGTCCGGATCCTTCGGGTGCGCCGTGTCGAGCTGCTTCGGGTCGAACGTGGCGAGCGGCGTGGTGCCACCCGTGATCGTCCCGGCGGCGACGTTCGCGAGCGAGCTCACGAGTGGCTTGTATTCGGCCTCGAGCGGCTGCACGCCGGGAGCCCACTCGATCTTCACGTCGTAGCTCTGCGCGCGGGCCGCGGCGACGCGACCACGCAGCTCGATCGAGCCGGTGACGCGATCCGCGAAGACGGGAGTGAACCACTCCGGCGAGACGATCTCGACCTCGGGCGGGATGAGCCCGTCGGAGATTGACTGCATGATGCGCGCCGCGTTCGCGCGGCCATAGCCGAAGCGCTGATCGAAGCCGGCCTGCGACTGGTAGAACTGCCCGCTGACGTCCGGGTTGTCGGAGCGCGACTCCGCGACGTCGATGTCGTCCGCGTTCATCTTGAAGAGCTGGATGGCCTCCTCGGAGCTGAGCTTCAAGCCCTTCACCGCGGCCATCGAGTACAGAAGCCCCGCGACGCCCGACGCGCGGCCCGTCGCCTCGGAGGAGCAGCTCACGCCCGCGATGCTCAGCGACAGCTGCGCGCCGTAGTTCGTGCACGTGTCGAAGTTGAGGAACGACGTGGACTCGTGCTCGCTCGCGCCGTTGTAGCGGACCGTGTGCACGGTGAGCACGTGGTTCGCGGTGGCGGGCATGTTGTGGTGCCGCGAATTCTCGTCCGCCATGCTGGCCACGACGAGGAGCCCCTTGTTGTACGCGTAGTCGATCGCTGCTTTGGAGAACGCGGTCTGGTTCAGCGTGCCGAGCGCCTCCTGGATGACCGAGTATCCGTTGTCGGACGCGTAGACCACCGCCTTGCCGAAGTCGTTCGAGTCCGCGATGAAGCTGTCGCCCACGCGCAGCGGCGTGAAGCGGCAGCCAGGGCACATCCCGATGGTATCGATGCCGTTGTTGCCCTCGGCGGAGGAGTCGCGTGCCTCACCGGTGCCGTGGCCGTAGCGCGTGTCGTCATACGGATCGTTGTCGTTCTTGAGGAAGTCCCAGCCCGCGATGTCGTCGGTGTAGCCGTTCGCGTCGTCGTCGGTGCTGTCGGAGTAGAGGCGGATGAGATCGCCCGGGTCCAGGATGCAGTTGTGGTTCACGTCGCCCGCGATGCGGTCGCCGCCGGGCTGCGCGACGTCTCCGGACTTGATGCACTTGTCGCCCACCACGATGGGCGAGATGGACGGGTCGTCGCGGTAGTCGGCGACGGTGAAGATGCCATCCTTGTTGCAGTCGAAGCCAGCGAGCGCACCGGCGCCTCCGCAGACGCTTCCGTCCTTCGCCTTCGGCTTGTGCGTCGCGAGCTCAACGGGATTGAGCCACACCTTGTTCACGAGGTCGGGCTGGTCCCACTCGATGCCGGAGTCCAGCACCGCGATGTGCACGTCGTCGCGGCCGATCGTGTATGTCCACGCCTTGTCCACGCTCACGCCAGAGGCGCCGAGCTTGACGTCCGCAGCGAGGTACGGACGCGTGCCCGGGTCCTGCTTGGGCAAGTACGAGATGTACTTCCAGCTGCCGTCGAAGTCGTTCGGCCAGTTCGACTTGTCCTGCATGTTCGCGCCCGGCGCGGGCGGCCAACCGGCGCGAGCCGCGTCGGACGACAGCGTGGCAAGGGCGAGGCCCGCGAGGGCACAGAAAAGAAGCTTGTTGGAAAGGGCGCGCATGGCGCGCGCAAACTACCACGCCTTATGGGGCGGGGAAGGCGCCGGGACCCCGAATGAGACCTGGATGAGCCAAGAAACGCGTCAGAACTCGCCGAACAGGTCCTGAATGCGCGAATCCAGCGCGAGGGCGATCTTGTAGAGCGAGGAGATGGAGGCGCTCGACTCCGCGCGCTCGATCTGCGAGAGCAGCGACACGCTGAGGTTCGTGCGGCGGGACATCTGCTTCAGCGTGAGGTCCTTCTCCTTGCGGAGATTGCGGATGGTGTCGCCGATGACGCGGTGGAGCTGCTCCTCCGGCGTGCGCGCGAGGCCCTTCTTGCGCATCACGCGCGAGAGCACCTCGCGGAACTCATCCACGTTGAACGGCTTCTTGATGTAGTCGACCGCGTCGAGCTTCATCGACATCACGGCCGTCTCGAGGTTCGGATAGCCCGTGAAGATGACGACAGCCACATCCGAGTCGATCTTGCGGATGCGCTTCAGCGCCTCGATGCCATCGAGCTTGGGCATCATGAGGTCGAGCACGATCAGGTGGTAGCCGCCGTTCTTGACCTCGTCGTCGATGCTCGTCGGATCGCTCAGCGTCTTGACCGCGAAGCCGTCCCGCTCGAGCAGCGTCTGCATGTAGTCGCAGATCGCGCGGTCATCGTCGACGATCAGGATCTTGACTGCAGGAACAACGGGCGTCGCCATGGGTGGACCTTCGGGTACGGAGGTGGGAGAGGTACGGCGTGAGTTACAGTGCAGCTTGACAGAGATCCGCTGAGAGTGAAGCGAAAAGGAACCGAAAGCGATGCGAACCGCTTGAAGTACAAGAGCAATTCACAATTCCTTTTGGAACGGATCCGCACGCCGCTCCCAGCGCCGCCCTGACTTCCCCGTGGAATCTGGTTGACCGTAGGGGGTGCGGCGGCCTAACAGGGCCTCTCTGTTTCGGGGCGTAGCGCAGCCTGGTAGCGCACCTGGTTCGGGACCAGGGAGTCGGAGGTTCAAATCCTCTCGCCCCGACTAATTTCTCTGGCGGGGGGTCGGATCTCGCTGGCGGTTGGCAGGGCGCAGATCGTCGGCCTGTCCTGGTGGGAGCTTCGCTCCCCTCATTTCGCTTTGCGAAATGAGACTCCCCACATTCGCTAGCGCGAAGGTCGTGCGACGCACGACCTGGGGTTTACTGGTACCGGGGATCGCGGCCGCTCGCGGCCGCTCGCTTGGGATGGCGTGTGCGGCTCCGAAGCGTCTGAGCTTCGGCAGCGAGTCAGCATCGACGGTTCAGCCATCAGCCGCGTCCCCGCGCGAGGTCGCGCCGCGCCGCCCGCGTTTGGGCGCGGCCTTCGCTGAGTCTGACGACTGGGTCGAGGAGGCCGCCGGACGCTGGGCGAGCATCACGTCCGCGGGCTCGTCGTTCGGATCCTGCGGCACGAGTTCGCCGCGGAAGGCCTTTGCGAGCGTCGCTCGATCGAGCTGCCCAAGCCGGACAACGTGGTCCGCCTGGCGGTCACGAAACCGGCGAATCAGGCGAACAGCAGACAGGGAGCGGTGCACCACCTGCGAAGCTTCTGCAGTGGGCGGCAGCGGTACTGGGACCGAACGAATATCGTCGAGCCCAAGGCCCGCCTTGGTTGCTCCTCGATTTGCCCGCAGAAGCAAGCGCTTCCCGTTAAGTGGCGCGGATAGGTAGAGCGCTAGGTATGCCGCCGGAACGGACCACGCAGGACGGGCGAGCGCGATATGTTGGTTCACGTACGCGGGCTCAAAACTCTCGGGAACGACCGCTACCATGCCCAAGTCCGCCGTGATCGAGATGAGAACGTCGCCGGCCTCGACGCGCGTCCGCTCCCCCTCCGCCCCAACAGGTGGTCGAACGCGTTGAACGTCGGCAAGATCCAGGTCGATGCTGTCGTGATCCAGATTCCCGATCCGAAGAAACAGAGCTCCGTCGTTCGCGTAGTGTTCCGCCCACCCACGGGAGCCGCTGGTGACGAACGAGAAGAGCTCGTCGGTGCTTGCCCAGCACCAGCCGTCCGGCAGCTCCGGTAGGTCCGTCTCTTCGACCGGCTCGGGCTCCTTGTACTTCGCCTTCCACTGGTCGTCGATTGGGCGCTTGCCCTTCGCCTTCATCTTGGCGAGCTCGGCCTCCTCCCACTTCTTCCGGCGCTCGACGCGGATGCGCGCGAGGAGCTTCTCGGCGGGCTCCACGTCCTTGTGCTTCGCGCGCCACTCCTTCGTGAGATCGCCGCGGAAGGCCGCCGCGAGGATCGATTGCCGGAGCTTCTCGAGCAGCGGCGGCACCGCATCGAGCGCCTCGCGCGCGCGCCGGCTTCGGGCCTGGAGGCTCTCGAGCTTGGCGACGATGCGGCGCTGCTCGTTCATCGGCGGCAGGGCGACAGGCATCTCGACGAGCTGCGTTGTGTTGATCCCGTCTCGCGTGGCCCCGTGGTTCACATCCTCGAGGTACTTTCGAACATCGGGTGCCCCTCGCACATAGGCCAGAAACAGATCAGGCAGCATCACGGCGCCTGAAAGACGAAGCCTCATGATGTGGTAGTTGAACAGCGCGCCATCGAGTTCGGGCGGAACAATTCCCGCGCGTCCGACCGAAGCCATGCGGGAGAACAATAGGTCACCGGCACGAAGCCGGTAGCGGTCCAGCTCCGCGGCTTTTTCAGGCCGCACATGCGCGGCCTTGCTCATGCGAATCCCTGCATCGGTGAGGCATCCGATCGTCAAGACGGGGCAGCCCTTCGAGACAAAGTCGTCGCTGCCCATGCTGGTCCCGAACGGCCCCGTCAGGACTGGCTGCTCACCGTCCTGCGCGAGGTCGCCCACCCGCACTCGGACCCAGCCGGGCGGCAGTGCGGCGATCAAGCTGTTCCCCCAAGCTCTTCCTGCAGAGCCTGCATCTCCTCCAGCGCCGTCGTGAGCTGCGCGACGATCTCCGCTGCGATCTCCTCCGGCTCCGGGAGATCCGCGTGGTCCGTCACGCTGTCGTCCTTCAGCCACGAGATGTCGAGGTTGTCGCCGCGCTTTGTGATCTCATCGCGCGTGAACTTGCGGAAGCGGCCCGTCTCGCCTCCGTCCTTCCGCTTGCTCTTGCCGAGCGGGTCGTCGCCGTATGCCTTCTCTAACTCCGCGAAGTGCGCGCGCGTGAAGGGCGTTCGCTTGCCGAAGGACGGCATATTCGTTCGCATGTCGAAGAACCACACGGTCTTCGTGTTGCCCTTGTCCTTCGCGCCCTTCGTGAAGAACAGCACGTTCGTCTTCACGCCCTGCGCGTAGAAGATGCCGGTGGGCAGGCGCAGGATCGTGTGCAGATCGCACTTCTCCATGAGGTCCGCGCGGACCTTCTGGCCCACGCCCTCCTCGAAGAGCACGTTGTCGGGGAGCACCACCGCCGCGCGGCCGCCCGCGTTCAGGTTGCGGTAGATGTGCTGGAGGAAGACGAGCTGCTTGTTGCTCGTCTGGTAGGTGATGTCCTCGCGCGTGCCGCCGCCGCCGCCCTTCTTCGTGCCGAACGGCGGGTTCGTAAGGATGAGGTCGGCCTTCGGGAGCTGCGAGCCCATCGGGCCGAGCGTGTCGCCGAGCAGGATGTCGCCCTCGATGTCGTGGAGCATCGCATTCATGAGCGCGAGGCGCTGCACGTCGGCGACGAGCTCCACGCCGTAGAAGGCGCGCTTGCGCTGGAACTCCTGCTTCGCCGTCGAGAGATCGTAGTAGCCGTTGGTCTGCGCGCGCACGTAGCGGTCGGCGTTGATGAGGAAGCCGCCGGTGCCCACGGCGGGATCCTGCACCAGCTCGCCGGCCTGCGGCTTCGTGAGCTCCACCATGCACTCGATGAGCGGGCGCGGCGTGAAGTACTGACCCGCGCCGCTCTTCGTCTCTTCGGCGTTCTTCTCGAGGAGGCCTTCGTAGAGATCGCCGAGGCCCTCGGACTTCGCGCTGTACCAGTCGAGCCCGTCGATGGCCTCGACGACGGTGCGCAGGTTGCGCGGCTGCCGGAACGACGTGGACGCGTTCGCGTAGATCGCCTTCACGCGCGCGGAGCTCGCCGTCTTGGTGGCGCCGAGGTCGATGAGGAGCTTCTTGTAGAACTCGAGCAGCTCGACGCCGTCCTTCTTCGCGAGATCGTCCCAGCGGTAGCCCTTCGGGATCTGCTCCTCCGTGCCGGTCTCCTTCGCCATCTTGAGGAAGAGGAGGTACGTGAGCTCGGTCACGTACTGCAGGTACGTGATCCCGTCGTCGCGGAGGACGTTGCAGAGGTTCCAGAGCTTCTGGACGATGTCTTGGGTGGAGGGCATGCAGTACTCCCGTAACTACCACGAGCGCAGCGTCAGTCGTGGACCTTGAGCGACGGGAAGAAGCCTCGCACCTGTTCTTCGTGCACCCTCGTTTCCCCCGCTTGCACGAGCAGGAGCGCGACGACCGTCGCTCCTCGATAGCGGTGGATTTCACCCGCGAAGATTGCGTGTGTGGAGCACGCGACCTCGACCCGTGCGAACGCGTGCTCCGAAGACACCCGGACAACGGGTTCAGCGAGCGCGTGCCCGTTACATTCGCTCCGCGCGGCGATCGCGCCGACGAGGTCCTGCACCGTCCGCTCGAGGGGCTCCCCTTCGGGCGCGGTGTATTCCGCCAACGAAAAAACCGCGTCGATGCCGTTGATGCGCGCCACCGCGCGCTTGATGCGCCTCCCGGGCATCAGCTCCTCCTCAACCTCGACCGCATCGTTGGGCATGTAGATGCTGGCGTGCGGAACGTGCACCAACCCCCACCATTTCACGCCCATGATGGCGGCTCGGTCGTCCGGAGGTGCAGGCTGCTGCGCAGAGTCGAAAAAGCGGCGAGCTTCAGCATCGAGGTCTGTACTCGGCGACGCTGCGGCGCACATCACGAGCAGCTCATTCGAAAGCTCGATTGCGCGCACGCGAACGATCCCGCCCGACGCGCACGTGAGGGTTGCCGACGTGACGACACGATCATTCATGCGCTCGGGTGTCATCGACTGCCGAGCACCGCCGCAGCCCTTCGCCAATGCGTCCAGCACGTTCTCGAGATTGCGCGCTTCTAGTCCTCCCTTTACCTGCAGAAGCGTTAGCGCCGCCCCGCTGCGTGGGCTGGACGCGACCCATTTCTGCAACGGCCCGCCATGGGTCGACTCGTAGCGAACTGATGGCGGCATGAGCACGGCGAAGTCCTCGCCCGTTGGTCGAATGGTCACCCAGCCATCGCGTGCGACATCGTCGGCGCCAGCCTGCAAGGCGGCGTGCTTCGAAGCGGCGTCGTCGGCGATCCTCGGACGGACCCGCGGAGTCGGCGGCGCTTGGCCGCATGCAGTTGTAACGGCAACAGATGCGATCCCGAGCGCTCGCGACGGGCGCATCATCCCGCGTCCTTCCACACTTCTTCCGCTAGCTCACTCAGCAGCGCGTCGAGCTGGCCGTCGAACACCTTGTTCAGCCGCGCGAAGCCACCATCTGCCTTGAATTGCCCTGCATCCAGCGACGCGCGGTCCACCACCGTCTCCACCTTCACTTGCTTCGCGATCCGGTCTAGCCACTTGCTCTGCATGTCGGTGAACTTGTGCGCCTTGCGGAGGCGCTGCACGGCGTGGTCGACGCGCTCCGCGTACGGCACGAGCGGTGAGCCGAGCGC
>JANXLV010000166.1 GCA_025355005.1 Myxococcales bacterium
CGCCGGCCTTGCGTTCGTCGCATCGCACGGCGGCATGGATGCGCTTCGCAGCGCGCTCTCGACCTACCCGGAGCTCGTGGAGTGGCTCACGCCGCTGGGTGCCCTCGCGCCACTTGCGAAGAAGACGGAGAGCGCGGTCGCGTGGGGGCTCTTCTTCGCCGCGCGTGGTCTCGATACGCGCGCCGTTGCCCGCCTCACGAATGAACCCGCTGCCGCAGCGTACGTCGCTCGCGTCCGCGTCAGCGAAGCGGAGCGGGATCTTGCAGCCGTCCCCGAGGGCGTCGCGGCCCTTCCGGCGTTCGTGGCCGTGGATGCGATGCCTCGTCCGCGGCTCACAGGGGGTGAGGCGCTCCCCGACGACGCGATACGCGCGCTGTGCGAGATGCTGCGGTTCTCCCCGCTCGCGCGTCCGTACGCGGGCGTCGCCGAGGTCCGCGCCGCGTGCGACGCCGAGTCGCTGGACGCGTTCGCCATGTCGCTTTTTCGTGCTTGGCGTGATGCCGGTGAAGATCCGCGCGAGCTCTGGGCGCTGGAGTCGTCGGGAAAGATCGGCGGCGACGGGTGCGCGCGTGAGATGGGAAGCCGTGTTCGCTCGTGGGCTCGCGGCGCCGAGCCACCGCGTCATGGCTGGGAAGACGGACGCAACGTGGTCATCGCTCCGGGCAGTCGCGAGTGGGCGTTCGCACGCACCGGGTGCGCGGTCCTCGGCGCCATCGACACGGACACAGCGCGCATGGTCCTCGAAGATCTGGCGAAGACGGGCGTCCAAGCCTGGCTGCGCAAAGAGGCCCATCGCACCCTGGGAGACGAGGAGGCAGACCTCCCGCACGACGCCGTGGACGCTCCGGTCCCCACCGTGGGACTCGACCCTGGTGGCTCCGCCACCTTCGACCTTGGCAAGCGGGTCTACCGCGTGCGCTTCAACGAGGCGCTCGCGCCCTACCTCGTCGATGCAGAGGACGCGCGCGTGGAAGGCTTTCCGCGCCTCCGCAAGGACGACGACACGCAGAAGTATGCCGATGCCAAGGAGCGCTTCACGAGCCTCAGCAAGGACGCCACCACTGTCGCGCGATTCCAGACGGCGCTCCTCGCGTCCGTGATGTGCACCCAGCGCACGTTCACGGCCGCGCAGTTTTCCGAGCGCTTCGTGGTTCACCCGCTGCTGCGCCACCTTGGTCGCAGAGTCGTCTGGAGCGCCAACCCTGGCGATGCGTCGTTCACGTTCCGCATCGCAGAGGACGGCACGTTCGCGGACATCGACGACAAGGCCGTCGTGCTGGGGGAGCGCGCGATCACCGTCGTGCATCCCATCCTCATGGACGAGGCGACGCGCACCGCGTGGCAGACGCTCATGGCCGACTACCAGCTCCTCCAGCCATTCCCGCAGCTCTCGCGCGAGGTCTACGTCCGGACGCCGGAAGAGATCGGGGAGCACGACGTGAGGCGCGCGGTGGGCATTCAGACCAGCCGCGGTCGGCTCTTCCAGCTCGGAAGACGCGGCTGGCGCGCCCGCTTCGACGACGACGGGATCACGGAGTACTCGCGCACGTTGCCATGCGGAGCCGTCGCGCGCTTCCAGGTGTCCCCTGCGGTCTCGCTCCATGGAACCGGCCCCAAGGACGAGGTCTTCACGATCACGCTCGCGCGCAGCAGCTACACGCTCGAGCGCTTGCCGCCCATCGACTACTCGGAGCTCACGCTCGACCTCTTGCAGGCACGCAGCCGCTCTGCGGGTCAGGATTCCTGACGTGGTGCCCATGCCCGACCTGTCCTCTGACGCATACTGGCTGGCATTGCGAACGGGGACTGCAACGTCCGTCGTTGTCGCGCTCCTCTATCTGGTCGGGTACGGGCTGCCTCCGATATTCGCGGCGCTGCACATCGTTCGCTATCGCGCGCGCGCACGCGCTCAACGTGCGGCGTTCGCTGCGGCGGCTGCGGGCGAAGGTCCTCGGGGCCCGGAGACCGGGCGCGTGAAGCTTTGCGCGGGGGTGGTTCGCTGCGATAGCAAGGATCGGATCGCGGCGCGGGTCACCATCCGTCAAGACCACAAAGAGATCCGGCCGTCGAAGGGTTCGCCCTACTGGGTCTGGACCGAGAAGCAGCGGACCACGCGCGTTGTTCCCTTCGAGCTGCTCCCCGACCACGGCCCGCCCATCCACGTGGAGCCCGGTGAATCACCGGTGGTCGTCGACGAGCTCGTGACGCAGGTCGTAGAGGCCGATCGCAAGCGCGTGCGCGAGGCCACCATCAGGAACGGTCAGCGCGTCTTCGTCGAGGGAACGTTGCGCGGCGGAGCACAGGTCGCCATGGCCTACCGCGGCGGCGACGAACGCTGCACCCTCGAGCCACAGGAAGGCGGTTCGCTTCTCATCGCAACCGACGCGGTCCTCCACCGCTTCGACGGACGCATCCGCGCGCTCTCGCACGGCGTGATCGCGGGAGGCCTCGTCTGGCTCCTGATCGTCCTCGTGGCTGTCGTGCCATGGCTCACCGTGCTCTGCTTTGGCGTCCATGAAGTGGGCGTGGTGGACAGCGTGCGCGCCCAATCCACCAAAGGGGGCATGGCCTATCACGCCGTCGTGCTCACGCCGAACGGCGAAACCTTCGACGACTACATCGACAGCAAGACCTACGAAGTCCTGAACGACAAGCCGAACCAGAAGGTCCCGACCTGCCGCTCGTTCTACCCCTACGCGACCTACCTCGGACCGAAGCCGTGGGTCGATCCGCTCAACGGACTCTTGCTGTGGATGCCGCTCCCGTTCCTCATCTGGTTCATGTGGTGGGCCTATCGCAGCAAGCGCCCCTGGTACGAAGGAGCAAGGCTCGACGAGAAATGACTCAGAACGTGGTGTTCGTCACGCCCGTGCCGAGCACGTTCGCGGTGGCTCCCAGCTGACCCAGCGCAGTGCACGAGTGCGCGACGCCTGCGTTGCAGCCCTTGCGATACAGGTTGGTCGCGTGGGCCACGTCCAGTTCGACGCCCGCGCCGTGCTGATAGAGCTGACCGAGGTTGTCGCAAGATGCGGGGGCGCCCAGGTCGCACGCCTTCGTCCAGGCCTTCGCCGCGCCGCCCGGATCAGAGGGGGTGGCCTGGTAGAGGACGATGCCCATCACGTTGCACGCGACGAAGTTGTCCTTCGCGCACGCGCCCTCCGCGAGCGTGCGCGCGCGCGGCTGATCCATCGGCACGTCGCCAAGGCCGACCGCGAGGATCTGTGCGAGGTTCGCGCACGACATCACGTTGCCCGTGTCGCAGAGCTTCTGGAACATCGCGGCCGCGCGAACGGGACCCTGGCCCTCACCGCTCATCATCTCCATCGTGCCCAGGTTGTTGCATGCAGCGATGTCGCCGCCGGTGCAGCCCTTCTCGAGCATCTTGCGTCCGAGCGCCTTGTTGCCGCCGGGCTGGTTGCCGAGGAGCATGCCCGCGTTCGCGCACGCCTGGACCAGGCCGAGATCGCACGCGCGAGTCGCCGCCTCACGCGCATGCTCCGAGTCCTGGGGAACGCCGACGCCGCAAAGGTATCGAGCAAAGAGCTCGTGACAGCCAGTAGCGTCGCCGCCATCGCAGCCCTTCTTGAAGAGCGCGACGGTGGTCTCGTCCCCACGAAGCTTCCCGCACTCCGAAGAGTCCATGGCCACGCTCATGTTGACGGGCTTGCCGGTTCTCTGCGCCGTGGTGTCACGAACCTCGGGAGCCGCCGCCGCAGCGTGAGCCTCGGGCGAAGGAGCCAGCGCAGCGCCGCCACAAGAAGCGAGGGTTACGAGAGCAGGAACGACGAGGGCGAGTGCGCGGAGTGACATCCCCGATCCCTACGCGTCGGCCGACCCTTTCTTCCCTCCCGGGTGAATCACGCATCCACCGACGACCTCCCCGCTCCATTTTGCCTGCATCGCCGCCTGAAACTGCGTGAGGGTAAATGTGTGCGAGACATGCGGCCGCACCTTCCCGTCCTCCGCCCACGCAAGCACCTGAGCCAACCGCGGAGGCCGCAGCTCCGGGTGCATGACCGTGGAGATCACGGTCGGGCAACCGAGCACGTCGAGCCCCTTCATCATCAACAGGTTCGTGGGCAGCTGGTTCGCGTTGGGCGCGCCGCGCTGTCCCTTGCCTTTCGCGACGAAGGGCGTGGCCGCCCAGCCGACAATCAGGAAGCGCGCGCCGAACTTCACGCATCGCAGACTCTCGACCGAGATGTCGCCGCCCACGCCGTCGTAGATCACGTCCACGCCGTGACCGCCGGTGAGGCTCTTCACCTCCTCCTTGAACGAGCGCAGCGTCGCGTCGCCTTCGCCGCGCGTGTTGATGACGTGGTCCGCGCCCTCTTCCTTCACGACTGCGAGCTTCGCTTCCGAGCGCCCCGTCGCGATCACCTTCGCGCCGAGGAGCTTCGCGACATGCACGGCCGCGAGCCCCGTCGCACCGGACGCGCCGTGGACAAGCACGGTCTCGCCCGCCTGCAGCTTTCCGCGCGTGACCAGGCAGTGGTACGCGGTCTCGTAGTTGCCGAGCAGGTTGCATGCCTGATCGAACGAGAGCGCGCCGGGGATCCGCAGCACGGCCTCTTCTGGTGCAACGCCGTAGGTGGCGAAGCCGCCGTACGCCTGGTAGCCGCCGAGCGAGCGCGGCCCCGCAAGAAAACCGTCGACGAGCACGCGATCGCCGAGAAGCACCTTCGTGACCTCGGCGCCGACCCACGCCACCTCTCCCGCGTACTCGAGGCCCGGACAGTACGGCGGCTTCGGCAGGTGCTGGTACTGACCGCTCGTCATCAGCAGATCGACCCAGCCTACCTGCGCGCTCGCGATCTTCACGATCACGTCGCGCGGGCCGAGGCTCGCTGGGTCCGGCGCAGGCATGTCCTCCAGTGACATGTGCTTCGCGATGGCCTCCGGCGGCGACTCCGCGAGCTCTCGCACCATGACCCTGCTTCCCGGCGGCAACAAACCCATACGAACGAGATATCAGGTTACGCTGAGCCGCATGTCTTCGCCTTGGTCCCGGGTCGACCGGTGGCTCGAACGCAACGCTCCATCCGTCCTCGCACAGCTCCGTCCACCGGCGTCTGTCACATCGCTCGAGAGGCTCGCCGCCGCCGTCGGAAGAGCGCTGCCGGCCGGCGTCGTGGGGATGTACCAGGCGCACGACGGCACGCACGACGAGGAGTCCGCGATCCTCGCGGCGATGCGCGCGCCGAAGAACGCGCAGTGGGCGCGCTACATGTGGTGGCTCTCCGTGGACGCAGCCGAGAAGCAGCTCGTGCTCATGCGCGACCTGGGCAAGTTCCCCGAGGAGCTGCTTCCGTTTGCGCTGGATGCAGGCGGCAACCTGCTGGTGGTGGACACGACGAACGGCCGCGTGGCCGCGTGGGATCACGAGACGTGGGAGACGACGACGCTCGCGGCCGACATGGACGTGTGGATCGCCGCGCTCGCCGACGACATGGAGCAGAAGCTGGTCGCCGCGCCGAACGAGGACCCGGACGAAGAGGACTTCGATGACGGGCGCCTCATGCTGATGGACGCTCCGCCGCCGCCACCGCCGGAGGCTGGAGCGCCGGTCGTGACCGAGGACCGCGCGGCGCGCGTGCTGGTGGAGGTGCTGCAGGAGCGCAAGTTCGTCGAGATGACGAAGCGGGCGGACCTGGAGCCGCTCATCAAGGAGCTGCACGAGGCGCTGGTTCACCCCATCAAGGGTGAGCGGAAGGCACGCGTGATCGAGATCCTCGAGGACAGCGACGTGGTGGACGAGATCTTCGCGAACGACGACAAGATCGGCGGGCTCGTCGAGGCATTGATGTAATCTACATGAATTGCGGATGCGCGGCGATGCGGGCCAGCGCGTCCAGAGCGTCCTTCGGGTCCACGTCGTCCGGCAGCGGTGCGGACGAACGGTTGAGCCGTTCGAGCCAGCGGCGGTCCAGCAGCGCGGCGCCGCGCGGTGCCCCCACGCCCGCGATCGTCGTGGTCTCCTTGTGCCCCGTGGCCACGCCCAGTCCCACGTGGAACCCGGCCAGGAGCAGCGCGGAACGCACGCGCGTGGCCTGGCTATAAGTGTGTACTGTGCACCCATCGCGGCATGCGAGACGCAGCGCGCTGAACGCGGCGACGCCCCACAGCGTGGGGTTCGCGCGTGGTGAGAACGGATCCCAGAAGACCACGTCTGCGACGTCGTGCGGCAGGGCCCGCAGCGTGCCGGGCAGGTCACCCAGCGACAGGCGCCACGACGTGTGCGCCGCCTCCGCATGTCCATGCTCCAGCAGCGCTCTACCTGCTGCGCGCGCCGCGTCCGTGAAGCCCAGGGCCTGAGCGTGCTCGCCGAGCGCGAGCTCCATCGCCGCGGTGCTCCGATCGAAGCTCACGATCTGAAGCCTCCGCGTCCCGGCGCCGTTCGTGCGCGACTCGGAGAGCGCGAATGCGAGCGCTGCGTTCGACCCCGCGCCCAGCCCCACGTCCAGCAGCACGAGCGGCGAGTCCGCAGCGGACGCGAGGCGCTCCTCGAGGCGCGCCGCCTTCACGTACAGCTGCATGGGCTCTTCGCGTGGGCCCACCGCCGAATGCATCACTTCTCCCGTGAGCCTGTCGCGCACCGCGCGCTCGCCATTGGCCAGGGTCACGAGCTCCACGTCGAGCCCGCCGCGCGAAGCACTCCGGTCGTCCGAACTCACGGCGCGGCTTCTTTTTCCGCGTGACGTGGCGCGTGCTCGTGACGGTCCATCGCGTCGAGCTTGCGCCGCGCCCATGCGGCGTACGTGCCGCTCGCGATCTCGCGGCGGGCCTCCGCCATGAGCGCGTGATAGTAGAAGAGGTTGTGGATGGAGAGCAGTCGCGGCCCCAGCGGCTCGCTGCACTTCATCAGATGATGCAGGTACGACCGGGAGAACTGCCTGCACGTGTTGCAGGTGCACTCGTCGTCGAGCGGTATGTCCGCCGTCTTGTTCACGGAGCGCGTGACGCGCACGCGACCCGTGGATGTGAACGCCGTGCCCTGCCACGCGAGATGCGTGGGGATGATGCAGTCGAACATGTCGACGCCCGCGAGGATCGCATGCAGCAGATCGGGCGGCGTGCCCACGCCCATCAGGTAGCGAGGCCTGTCCTTGGGGAGCAGGTCCGCAGCGAAGTGCGTCATGTCCTCGCGCTCCGAGCGACCGTCGCCGACGGCGAGCCCACCGATGGCAAACCCGTCGAACGGATGCTGCGTGAGGAACGCCGCGGACTCGGCGCGTAGCTCGCGATCGATCCCGCCCTGCGTGATCGCGAACAGCGCCTGCGCGTCGTTCGTGCGCGCAGCCAGGCTTCTCAGCGCCCAACGATGCGTGCGCTCCATCGCCGAGCGCATCTCCTCCTTCGTGGACGTGGAGTCGAGGCACACGTCCAGCACCATCATGATGTCGGAGCCGAGCGCCGTCTGCATCTCGATCGAGCGCTCCGGTGACAGCATGTGCGTGCTCTGGTCCACGTAGCTCTTGAAGCGCGCGCCCTTCTCCGTGATCAGGCGCTGCGCCGGGAGCGAGAAGATCTGGTAGCCGCCAGAGTCCGTCAGGACCGGCCCGTCCCACTGCATGAACTTGTGGATGCCGCCGACGCGACGAAACAGCTCGGGCCCGGGCCGCAGGAGCAGGTGGTACGTGTTGCCGAGGACGACCTGCGTGCCAACGTGCGCGAGATCCTGAGGCGTCAGCCCCGTCACCGTGGCGCGCGTGCCGACTGCCATGAAGGTGGGCGTCTCCACCGGGCCGTGCTGCGTCAGGAGGGTGCCGCGGCGCGCATGCGACCCCGTGTCCACGGCGTGGACGGTGAAGGGGAGCTTCGCGCGCGAGGACGACATCTGCCCGTCCGGTTAGCAAACTCCCGGGAAAACCGCCATCAGAGCGCGGTGCCGTCGAGCGCGCGTGCTGCCGCGTCAGCCGTCGCAGCGGCTCGCGCCTGATCCACGCGCGTCAGAAGCTCGCGCTCGAAGGTCGCAAGATCCGAGGCCGCGACCGTGACGTGCTCGCCCGGTGCGCACCCACCACCCTTGGCAGCAAGGACCACGACGCTCACGTTCTGGTCTTCGGGAGCGACGCGCGCAAGAGGACGCACGACGTCCGCCGGGCGGAGCGCGCACGCAACGCCCTTCTGGTTCCGGGCCCCGAGCTCCTTCGACACCAGGAAGATGTGCGACGGGTTCGCGAGCGCGGCGCGGATGCGCGGATCGTCTGCGCTTGCCTCGGTCTCCATCGGTGCGCTCATGTCGCCGACGATCTCTTCGCGGAGCTCTTCCTTCACGGACGCTTCCATCGGCGGCGCGCCGACGTCGCCAGGGCCTTCCATCTCGTCGGCCACCATCGTGTCGGTGGCGACCCAGTCTGTGACCCAATACGTGGAGTCCGCGTAGTAACTGTAGGGCGTGTAGTAGGTCGCATATGCCGGCGCCACGCGGAAGCGATAGCGCGGGGCCCAGCCGTCTTCCTCCATGGCAACGCTGCTTGCGGCGCCGCCCACCGTGGACGGCGTGGGGCTCGCGCGTACGCGCCCCTCGACACGCAAGGAGCCCACGACGTGCACGGGAGCAGGGGCCGGGTCTGCGCGGACCTGGCTCTGCGGCATGGTGTGCATGATCGCGGGGTGCACGCTCTGCGTGTTGCTGCCCCAGGTATCGCCGTGACCGCCCGCGTAGCTGCTCCTCCCGCTCTCGCTGTGACCGCTTCCGTAGCTGCTGCTGCTGGAGCTCTCGCTGCCTCCACGGAAGCTCGCATGGCCGGTACCACCAAACCCCGAAGCGTGGCTGCTGGAGCTGCTGCTGTGTCCACCAAAGCTGCTGTGTCCACCACTCGAGTGACCACCACTGCTGTGTCCGCCACCGCCGTGTCCACCACCGCCGTGTCCGCCACGAGCGAAGGACGCAGGCGCGAAGAGTGTGAGGCTTACGAGCATCGAGATGGCCGTGAAGGTGCGCAACGCCATGGGTGTTCCCTCTCTCGGGAGCACAACCAGGCTAGGCGCTGCCGTATTGCCTGGTTTTTCTCGATTGCGGGTCGATTGCGCAGTGTTCATCTAGGCGCAACCTCCGGGCGCTCTCCACACCTCGAAACGCCCTTCCGCCTTGCTGTGAACATGAAGAGGTCAGTCGGACGCCACCTGCACGGCGAAGTGGCCCTTGCCGCGTCCGACCGCCGCGCTCACCGTGACCGTGTCCGGTGACGTGAAGCATGCGAGCGCGCGCTCCGGTGTCGCGGGGCCCGGCGACTCTGCGATGCGAGCGCCGGCGGAGTCCGTGAGCACCACCACGAGGCTCCCGGTGTCGGATGTACTATACACGCGATAGCAGCGGCCCTTGTCTGCGCGGAAGGTGGTCGTCTGTGCTGCGTCGCCCTCGCCGGAGGTCCCCTCGAACGCCGCGCCCACGGCCTTCAAACCTTTGTCGCACGCGAGCAGGGTAGATACCGGCGGGGCCTTCGCGTTCGCGGACGCCGGGCTCACGCAGACGTCGGCCGTCTTCAGCGTGACCTTCGCGGAGCCCTTCACGCCGGGCTCCGGCATGGGCGCGTACGCGGGCAGGCCGCTCGGAAGCGTGCTGGGCGCCTGCGCCGCGCCCGCGCCGCCGTCTCTCGCGATCACTGCGGACGGTACTGGCGCCACCTCCGGCCCTTTCCCGGGCCCGCCGCACGCGTAGAGGAGCGCAAAGGTCAACGACAGGGCAGTGATCGAGAGGAAGGAGGAGCGAAATAGGCGCACGCGCGCAGCATAGAGCCGTTCGCCGGTCCTGCGCTATGATCGCGCGCTCGATGAGCCGCGTTGTGACGGTGGACAGTGGCAGCCCCGATCCGGCCGCGATCGCAGACGCAGTGCGCGTCCTTCGCGCGGGCGGCCTCGTCGCATTTCCGACGGAGACGGTCTATGGGCTCGGCGCGTGTGGGCTCGCGCCCGACGCGGTGGCGAAGATCTTCGCGGCGAAGGGCAGACCCAGTACCCATCCGCTCATCCTCCACGTCTGTGGGGAGGACGACGCGCGGCCGCTCATCCTTGGTGATGTGCCCGAGCGCGTTCGCGCCATGATGCGCGCGTGCTGGCCCGGTCCGCTCACGCTGGTGGTGAAGAAGAGCGCGCGCGTACCGGACGCGGTGACGGGCGGTGGGGACACCGTTGCTCTGCGCTCGCCCGACCATGCCGTGGCGCAGGCGCTCATCCGCGCGCTCGGCGAGCCCATCGCGGCGCCCAGCGCGAATCGCTATCAGACGGTCTCGCCCACCACGGCGGCACACGTGCAGAAGTCGCTAGGTGACTCCGTCGACCTCGTCCTGGACGGGGGCGCATGCACGGCAGGCATCGAGTCCACGGTGCTCGACCTGTCGTCGTCAGTCCCGCGCGTGCTTCGCCCCGGCGCCCTGCCGCTCGGCCGCCTTCGCGCGCTTCTCTCCGACGTGGTGTTCGAGCCCGACGTCGTCGCGGTCGGCGACGGTGCGCGTCTCTCGCCCGGGCAGGATGCGCGTCACTATGCGCCGCGTGCGCGCGTGGTGCTGACCCGCGCCGGCCAGAGCGCGAAGGACGCAGCGGCCCTGGTTCGCACCGGACCCACCCCCGCGCGTGTCGGTGTGGTCGCATGGGGCGCGCATGTGCACGGCGCTGATCCGCACGTCGTCTCGCTCCCGAAGACGCCGGAGGGCTACGGGCATGGGCTCTATGCTGCGCTCCACGCTCTGGACGACCGCGGCGTCGACGTCATCGTGATCGAGGCCGTCCCGGACGATGAGGCATGGGCGGGCGTCCGCGATCGACTGCAGCGCGCCGCGGAGGAAGAAGCATGAGGAGCCGACCGACAGTCCGTCTCTGGCATGGGCCCAACGTGCTCCCTGGGTCAACGGTGCCCGTGGCGCTGGAGCTCACGTTCAAGACGGAGACGCCCGTGGACTCCGTGGATGTGGAGCTCAACGGGCACGAGTACGCCGGCGCTGGCGGTGGCAACCAGCACCGCAGCGCAAACTGGAAGAGCCTCGCACTCAAGCGATCTCTCCCCGGCAAGACGTACGCGCCGGGCGTCTACAAGTACGATCTGACCTTCGCGATCCCCGCGCACGCCACGCCAAGCCACATCGGCGCGGACACGCGCATCCGGTACGAGCTCTTCATCCGCGTCGCCATCCCCTGGTGGGCCGACCGCACCGCCGCATACGACCTGCCCGTGGGCTTTCCGCTAATGGCGCCATATCCGCCGAAGCCGATCATCTACACCAGTCGCGACGCCACCTCCGGCAAAGACGACCCCGCGATAGAGCTCAGCGTGGACACGATGGAAGCGTCGATCGACGAGACCATCTCCGGCCAGATCAGCGTGAGCGATCTGGGATCGCGCACCTGTCGCGGCGTGGACATCGCGATCGTCCAGGTAGAGAACCTGCGCGAGCCGTACACCTTCTCGCGCTACACGACGCGCTTTGGTCGCCGGCTCATCCACGGACGGCCAGCCGAGGGCGAGACGATCCCGTTCTCCGTTCGCCTGCCGCGCGGGCTGCATCCCACCGTCCAGGGTCGCCTCTACGGCACCGCCGCGATCATGGAGGTGAAGTGCGATATCGCGCTCGGCACCGACGTCGTGCTCCGCGCGCCGATCATCCTGCATTCGCCGCTCGTGACACCGCGTCGCCTCACGCAGGATCTGATCCAGCCCGTGGGCACAGGACGCCTGCATCGCGTGTTCTCCGTCGTCGCGGGACGTCTGGGGCTCACGTACGAGACCACGCGCCGCACGCTCACCGGCAGAGCGGGCAAGGCAGTCCCACTCACGATCACCATCGGTCTCCAGCACGAACAAGACGGATATCACCGCGTCGTCCGCTACGACTTCGCGCCGCTCGGCGTCGGCTTCTTGCTCGAACGCAAGGACACCACCAACCTGTTCGGCCTCACCGCGCGCGAGGGAGGCGAGATCCCCGGCTACGTCGTCACCGCCCGCGACCCGGAGCAGATCCGCGCCCTCGCGCTCGCAATCGGTGCGCGCGCCGCTCACTACGGTGAGATGGAGGCGACCGATCGCCACATTCGCCTCTCGCAGAAGGGCGACGCCGACACGGTGCAGGCGCTCAGCACGTTCGCGCTCCAGGCCATCAATCTTGGCAACGAGATCGCAGAGGCGATCGAGAAGCTGCCCGCGCCGCTCGGCCTCACCGCGCACGTCCCCGCGTGGCAGGCATATGCAGAGCAGGTCGGCGGCACCTTCACGCGCACCGCCATGCGCATCGACGGCGCGCGCATGGCCTTCGATGGCCTGCAGATCGAGACGCATTTCGCCGTACATGGCGTGCCCACGGACACCACGTTCACGCTGCTGCTCGACCCGCCTCTGTCGTTGCCCCCGGGCGGGTTCGACCTCGCTTCGCCAAATCTGTCGGCCAACGCGCGCGCGCTCGCGAAGGCGCTCATGGACGAGCGCGGCGTTGCGATCACGGAGAAGGAGCTCACGGCGAGCGTGACCGGCGCGGTGGCCGACCCTTCTGCGTACGGGCCCCTGGTGGAGCGCCTGTCCGCGCTTGCGGCGGCGTTGCGCGGTCAGGTCGCGCAGATCCCGTATCGCTGATAGCCTGCACGGCCCGACAGCAAGAGGTATCCATGCGCTTCGTCCAGCCTTCATCGTTCCCCAAGCCCCGTGGCTACACGAACGGCATCATCTCGGAGGGCAAGAGCCTCCACATCAGCGGACAGATCGCGTGGGACAACGACGCGCACATCGTCAGCGACGACTTTGCGATGCAGTTCCTGAAGGCGCTCGACAACGTGATCGCCGTCGTGCGCGCGGCCGGCGGCGGGACCGAGCACATCGTGAAGCTCCTCGTGTTCGTCACGGACCTCGACAAGTACCGCAACGCCACCAAGGTCATCGGCGAGGGCTGGCGCGAGCGCATGGGCAAGCACTACCCCGCCATGAGCCTGGTCAAGGTGGCAGGCCTGCTGGAGCCGCGCGCCATGGTGGAGATCGAGGGCGTGGCGACGCTCCCGAAAGAGAGCGTCTGACGTGCTCGCACCAAAGTCATTTCGCTACGCGCTCTCTGCTTCCGGCGTCGCCACGATCACGCTGGACCGCCCGGACAAGCTCAACTCGCTCACGTTCGCGGTCTACGAGGAGCTCACGAGCACCTTCGCCGCGCTCGACGCAGAGGATGCCGTGCGCGCCGTGGTCATCACGGGTGAAGGCCGCGGCTTCTGCTCCGGTGGCGACGTGGACGACATCATCGGTGAGCTCTTCTCGCGCGACATGCAGGGCCTCCTCGCCTTCACGCGCGTGACGGGCGCGCTCATTCGCAACATCCGCGCGTTGCGTCGCCCGGTCATCGCCGCCGTCAACGGCATCGCGGTCGGAGCGGGCGCGGTCATCGCGATCGCCTGCGATCTGCGCGTGGCAAGCACGAGCGCGAAGTTCGGCTTCATCTTCCCGAAGGTGGGCCTCTGCGGCGCGGACATGGGCGCCGCGTACCTGCTCCCGCGTATCGTGGGCCTTGGCCGCGCGAGTGAGCTGCTCTTCTTCGGCGACGTCATCGACGCCGAGCGCGCCGCGCTCCTCGGCCTGGTCAACAAGGTCGTCGCGCCGGAGGAATGTGTGCAGACTGCACAGGCTTGGGCAGAGCGCCTAGCGTCCGGCCCCGCGTTCGCGCACCGCATGACGAAGCAGATGCTCGAGAGCGAGCACACCATGCCGCTCGACTCCGCCATCGAGGCCGAGGCCCAGGCCCAGGCCATTTGCATGGCTCACCCAGACTTCCGCGCCTCCTACGACGCATGGAAAGAGAAGCGCCCGATCGTCTTCAAGGGAGCGACCGGCCCCTTCCAGGCGAAGCCATAGAACATGGCGCCCGGACCGCGTAACGACGTCACGTCCTCGCTGCCGATGTTCTTCTCGGAGGCGCATCGCTCGCTCGATCGTGAGGTCATGCCTCATGCCGCGAAGCTCTCGATGTTCGATCACGATGCGGCGGCGGCGGTCTCGAGTCTGCGTGCCGCGTCCGTGTTCTCGCTTCTGGTTCCCAGCGATCTTGGTGGGCGTGCGCTCGATGCGGCTCGCACGGGCTCCATCGACGTACGATCGCTCTGTGTGGTGCGTGAGCACCTTGGCTACCACGCGCCCATGGCGGACTCGATCTTCGCCGTGCAAGGGCTGGGGTCGCATGCGCTGGTGCTGGACCGGAGCGGCGCGGACCACAAGGCGCTCCTCGCAGACGTGGTGTCCGGGAAGCGGATAGGCGCGTTCGGCCTCACGGAGCCGGAGGCCGGCAGTGACGTCGGGTCCATGCGCGCCGCGGCCACGAAGGACGGCGACTCGTGGAAGATCACCGGCGAGAAGGTGTTCATCTCCAACACCGGCATCGCAGATCACTACATCGTGTTCGCGAACGCGGACCCGTCGCTGGGCAAGAAGGGTATCTCCGCGTTCATGGTGGAGAAGGACGCGGCGGGGCTCGCGCTGTCGCAGGTGCCCATCTCCGTGCCGCATCCGCTCGGTCGCGTGGTCATGAAGGACTGCCGTGCGCGCATGATGATCGGCGAAATCGGCCACGGAATGCGCCTCGCGCTGGGCACGCTGGACGTCTTCCGCACGTCGGTTGGCGCTGCGGCATGCGGCATGGCGCGTCGCGCTCTCGACGAGGCGATCTCGCGTGTTACGTCACGCGTGCAGTTCGGCGCTCCGCTCGCGGAGAAGGATCTCGTGCGCGCAAAGCTGGCGGACATGGCCACGGAGCTCGCAGCCGCGCGCCTGCTCGTGTACCGCGCGGCGTGGCAGAAGGACCACGGCGAGCGCGCCAGCACGGAGGTCGCAATGGCGAAGATGTACGCCACGGAGGCCGCGCAGACGATCATCGACTCCGCAGTGCAGCTCCACGGCGGCCTCGGCGTCACGACCGGCAGCGTGGTGGAGCAGCTGTATCGCGAGATCCGCCCGCTCCGCATCTACGAGGGGACGACGGAGATCCAGAAGCTCATCATCGGCGCCGCGCTCACCGCGCGCACCGACACGGGCGAGAAGGCAGAGAAGGGGAGGTAGCGTTCGTGCTGTTCTCGCCGCTCGCCCTCCGCGGCACGACGCTTCCGAACAGGCTCGTCTTGCCCGCGATGGTCACGCGTCTGTCCGGCGAGGACGGGCACGTGAACGACGACATTCGCACGCGCTACGTGCGCTTCGCGAAGGGCGGCGTGGGGCTCACCGTGATCGAGGCGATGGCCGTGCACGAGTCGAAGAGCGGGCCGCTGCTCCGCATCTCGAGCGACGCATTCGTGCCTGGACTGCGCGACCTCTGCACCCGCTGCCACGATGCGGGGCCGGGAAAAGTGTTTCCGCAGATCATTCACTTCCTCAAGATCTCACGCTCGGGATGGCGGCAGACCGTGGACATGCTTTCGCTCGCGGACATCGATGCGATCGTGCATGCCTACGGAGAAGCCGCGGTCCGCGCGCGCCAGGCTGGCTTCGACGGCGTGGAGCTGCATATGGCGCATGCCTACACGCTCAGCTCCTTCCTCTCTCGCCGGAATCCGCGGCGCGACGCGTACGGCGGCACGCTGCAGAATCGGCTCCGGTTGCCCATGCGCGCGCTCGCTACCGTGCGGCGCGCGGTCGGCGATGACTTCACGGTGGGCGTGCGCTTCGTGGGCGATGAGTGCATCCGCGGCGGGTACACCACGCTGGATGCAGGTGAGATCGCGGTGGCGCTCGCCCGCACGGGCGCGGACTACATCTCACTGTCGGCGGGCGGCAAGTTCGAGGACGCGCGTGTCATCGAGGGTGAGCCCCTCTACCCGTACACGGGTTACTCCGGTGATCGCTGCATGCCCGGCGCGACGTACCCCGACGGCGCGAACCTCTACATCCCGAGCGCGGTGCACGCCGCGTTGCGCGCCGCAGGGCTCGACACGCCAGTGGTGGCCGCGGGGAAGATCGGCACGAAGGCGCTCGCGGAAGAGGTGCTCGCGAACGGCACCGCGGAGCTCGTGGGCATGGCGCGCGCGCTGCTTGCGGACCCCGACCTTCCGACGAAATGGCGCGAGGACCGCGAGGACACCGTGGTCCGCTGCGTCTACGGCAACGTCTGCAAGGCCCTCGACGAGAGCTTCAAACGTGTAGACTGCACGCTTTGGCCGAAGCGCAAGGGCGTGGCACCGGAGAGCGTGGACCGCGTGGCGCCCACGTGGCCGGCGGCGGGCGCGGCGCTCACCGCGGATGCATTTCAGGGGCGTGTCCTTCTCAGGTGGCATGCCGCAAAGGACAACGAGGACATCTACGGCTACGAGATCTTCCGCGCGTCGATCCCCCACCTGGAGTCGCGCTTGCGCGCGGGCGCCGATGTCACGCCGGCGCTGTTCACTCACTATGCGAGCGTGCGCGCCGGCTCGCTCCGCTTCGAGGACGCACGCGTGCTCCCGGGCGACAGCTACGCCTACGAGGTGCGGCCGTACGATCTCGCGGGCAACCGCGGGCCGCGCTCCAACATCGTCCGCGCCACCGTCACGGGAGAGCCGCAAGACGCCACCTCCGCGCCCCAGGATCCTTCGCGTGTCGACGCATGCGTCGGCAGGTCGAGCTGAGAAAAGGAAAGTCGCATGAGCAGCAACGCAAGCACCAGCCCGACCACCTGCACCACCGTCGCCGACGACCTGCACATGGCCCAGTACTACCTGTTCGCGCGCCTGGCCGAAGGCAAGGGCGAGAAGGTGGCGATTCGCTACGGTGAGCGCGCGTACACGTATGCGACGGTCGCGGAGCGGTCGAAGCGGTTCACCGGAATGCTCCAGAAGCTGGGCGTGCGCCGCGGAGAGCGCGTGCTCATCGTGCTGCCGGACGTGCCGCCGTTCGCATGGGCGATCTTCGGGACGCTCGCGCGCGGCGCGGTCGTGGCCATGGGCAACCCGGAGGCGCCGCAGAGCTCCATCGACTACCTGGTGAAGTACACGCGCGCCGCCGTGGTGGTGACCATCCCACGCGTGGCCGACCTCTTGCGCGCATCCCGCGCGGAGCTGGGGCCGGATCTCCTGCACGTGCTCACCGTGCCGGAGACGAAGACCGGTGGGGATGCGGAGGCCGCCACTCTCGGAGCCGCGACCGCCGACGACTTCGTGCGTGAGCTCTCTATGGAGCTGTCGCGCGCCGAGCCCATGGAGCCCGTTCCCATGCACAAGGACGAGCCCGCGATGTGGCTCTTCACCAGCGGCTCCACCGGTGAGCCAAAGGCGAACGTGCACTCGCACCGCGACTTCATCTGGAACACGGAGGTCTACGCGAAGGCGACCGTGGGGTATCGCGAAGACGACATGACGGTGAGTGTGCCGCGTCTGTTCTTCGGATACGCGACCGGCACGAACCTCTTCTTCCCGTTCGCGGTCGGCGCGACGAGTGGCCTCTTCTGCGAGAAGCCGTCGCCGGAGTCACTCGCGTGGGCGATCGAGACGTATCGCGCCACGGTCGTGACGAACGTGCCGACCATGCTCGGCAAGCTGCTCGATCACGACGACGAGCTCGCTGCCACAGGCAAAAAACGGCTCGATTTCGGCGCGGTGCGCTTCTCCATGTCCGCGGGCGAGGCGCTGCCGGAGCCGCTGCTCCGCAAGTGGCAGGCGCGCTTCTCGTCCGACGTCTACGACGGTATCGGCTCCGCAGAGATGTTCCACATCTACGCAACGAACAGGCCTGGCGACATCAAGCCCGGTAGCCTGGGCAAGGTCGTCGTTGGCTACGAGCTGCGCGTGCTGCCCGAGGACGCGGAGGCCGCGGGCGCCACAGCGTGTGCACCAGGCGAGATCGGCGTGCTCTGGGTGAAGGGCGACAGCGTGAGCCACGGCTACTACGCCGATCGCGACAAGAGCTGGAAGACGTTCCACGGCCACTGGTGCCGCACGGGCGACCTCTTCAGGATGGACGAGGACGGATACCTGTACTTTGCAGGTAGAGCCGACGACCTCCTCAAGGTCGGCGGTCAGTGGGTCGCCCCCGTCGAAGTGGAAGAGTGCCTGATGCGGCACCCCGCCGTATCGATCGCCGCCGTCATCGGCGTCACGCATGACGGCCTGGTGAAGACGAAGGCGTTCGTGGTGAAGGCGAAGGGAGCCCCCACCGACGACACCTTGCTTGCCGAGGAGCTGCAGACCTTCGTTCAGACGAAACTTGCAAAGTACAAGTATCCCCGCATCGTCCAGTTCGTCCCTGACCTGCCGAAGAACGATCGCGGCAAGGTGGACAAGAAAGCGCTGAAGGCGGAGGGCTGAGGTCGAGGTCGAGGTCGAGGTCGTTGTCGATGTTGGGGTTCTTGGCGGGGTTTGCTGCTAGTGGGTCCCCCCCACATGCCCGTCCTCACCGCTCACGGCATCTCCAAGGCCTATGGCCTGCGGCCACTCTTCGACCAGGCGACCTTCACGATTCGCCGTGGAGAGAAGGTCGCGCTGCTCGGGCCCAATGGCACTGGAAAGTCGACGCTGCTTCGCGTGCTCGCGGGTCTCGAGCCGATGGATGGTGGCACCATCGACCGTCGTCGTGATGCGAGCATCCTCTATCTGCCGCAGGAGCCCGTGCTCGATCCGGAGCGGACACCGCGAGAGATCGCGCGCGAGGGCCTCGCGCTGTGGCACGCGGCGAAGGAGCGGTACGACGCCGTCTCCGCCCGCATCGAGGGCGGGGAGACCAGCGAGGAAGTGCTCCACGAGCAGGCGTCGCTCGCGGAGGACGTGGAGCGCCTTGGCGGGTGGTCGCGTGATCACGAGGTCGACGAGGTCCTGCTCCATCTGGGCGTGATCCACGTCGAGCGTCCCGTCGGCACGATGAGCGGCGGGGAGAAGCGCCGTGTTGCGCTCGCGCGCATCCTGATCGCGAAGCCCGATCTCGCCATCTTCGACGAGCCCACGAACCATCTCGACGCCGACACGATCATCTGGCTCGAGGAGTACCTGGTGAACGAGTTCCCAGGCGCCGTGCTGCTGGTCACGCACGATCGCTACCTGATGGACAACGTCGCCTCGCGCGTCTTCGACCTGGAGGACGGTCGCCTCACCGAGTACACGAAGCGCACGGATCAGGCCTCCATGTTCGAGGACTTCCTGGTGCAGAAGGCGGAGCGCTACGCCCACGCCGAGCGCGCGGAGTCCAATCGCCAGAACTTCCTTCGCAAGGAGATCGAGTGGCTGCGGCGTCAACCGAAGGCGCGCTCCACGAAGCAGAAATCGCGCATCCAGCGCGCGGAGACGGCGATCGCCGTGGAGGGACCGCGCGCGCGCGGCGAGGTGGAGCTCACGGGTCTCGAGGCCGGCTCATCGCGTCTCGGCGGGACAATCCTGGAGATGCTCGATGTCTCGCTGGATCTCGGCGGCCGTCGCCTCATCGACAACTTCACGCTGCGACTCGTCAAAGGGGATCGCGTCGGCATCGTCGGTCCGAACGGGGCGGGGAAGACCACGCTCCTCAAGCTGGTCACGGCGGAGCTCGCGCCCACCTCCGGCAAGGTCGTCCGCGGGGACAAGACAAGGTTCGCCTATTTCGATCAGGCGCGCACCACGCTCAAGGATGACTGGACGGTGCTCGACAACGTCACCGAGCGCGAGCACTCCGACAAGACCGGCGCAGGCGTGGTGATGATCGGCGACAAAGAGATGCAGATGCGCGCGTACCTGGAGCTGTTTCTCTTCGAGGGCGCGGCCCTGCGGCGCAAGGTATCCGCGCTCTCCGGCGGGGAGCGCGCGCGCGTGGCCCTGGCGCTCGCGCTGAAGACGGGCGCGAACGTGCTGCTCCTGGACGAGCCCACGAACGATCTCGACATCGCCACGCTCGCGTCCGTCGCCGATCTGATCGAGAGCTGGCCCGGCTGCGTCCTCTGCGTCAGCCACGATCGCTTCTTCCTCGACCGCGTCGTCACGTCCGTCCTGGCCTTCGAGGGCGAGGGCAAGCTCACGCGGTACGCCGGCAACTGGGACAACTACCTGTCGCAGAAGCGAGCGGGAGAGAAGGCGAAGAAGCAGTCGACGCGAGCCTCTGCACCGCCCGGGCCGCCGTCACCCTCCACGCCACCGTCACCCTCCACGCCGCCGTCACCGTCGACGCCGCCGTCACCTTCGACGCCGCCGCTGCCACCGTTGCCCGGTTTTTCCTGAGTCGCGCGTGCGCGTCGTCCTGGACACCAACGTGCTCATCTCCGCGCTGTGGAAGGCGGGCAGCGTGCCGGATCTTGCGCTCGGTGCAGTCTGGGCTCATGGCGCAGAGGTGCTCTACGACGCGCGGATTCTTGCGGAATACCGGAGCGTGCTCGCGCGACCCAAGTTCAAGAAGATCGAGCCCGCGCGGACGGCCGCGCTGCTCGCGAGGATCGTATTGCACGGCGAGGAGCTTTTGGATGTGCCCGCGTGGTGCGGCGCCATGACCGACGAGGACGATCGCATCTTCGTGGAGGTCGCGCTCGCAGGCAACGCAGACGCGATCATCACCGGCAACCTGAAGGACTATCCGCAGGGCTTGAGCTTTGCGGTGCATCCACCCGCCACGTTGCTCGCCACACTGGAGCCGCGTATGCGCTGAGGCCGACCGGCCTCATTGCGCGAGGGTGATCTCGCGGACCAGGGCGTCGAGCTCGCTCTTCATCGGCAGGTCGTAGTTCACGAACGGGACCCTGCGCGTGCTCGTGACGGTCTCACCAGTCTTCGGGTTCTTGCCCTCGTGCGGCTCGTCGCGCCACTGCACGGCGATGCCGCCCCGCTCCCACGCAGGCAGGTCGTTGAAGTTGATGCCCGCCTGGAACAAGAGCTCGTTGCGGTCGGCGACGGATGCGCCTGAGAGCTTCTGGGTGGCCGCGTGATCGGAGAGGCCCTGCTTTCGCAGGAGCCAGTAGGAGTGCCCGTTCAGCGCGTTGCGATGCGCGTCCTCGGAGCGCCAGCGGAAGTAGTCCACCACGGCATCCACGCTGGGGAGCTGCGAGATGCGCGCGTCGAAGGCGCCGAGCTTCCCGAGCTCCAGCGAGAACTTCGCGCTGGCCTCGCCCGCGAGCACGGAGACGAGCTTGCGCAGCTTGCGTCCGAACAGGTTCTCATCGCGGCGGAGGAGCAGGTTCAGCTCATCGCTCTGCGTGTAGCCGAAGAGCACGGAGAAGCCCGTGGACGTGCACAGGTGCTCGAGCGTCTTCACCATGCAGTCGCGCATGCGGAGGTCGTACGGCTCGGTGAGCTTCATCACGTCCCGCGTGAGCTGCGAGAACGAGCGGCCGTCGACCCGCGCGACCATGTGCATGCCTGGGAGCACGGAGTGGTCGTGCGCGGTCTCGTAGACCCGCATGCGGCGATCGAGCTCTACGAACTTCATGGCAACGCATGACGAAAGTAGCAGTTTTGGCGGGTTTTTGCGGCTATTGTCGCGGCATGGACGATCATGAGCTTCACATTCGACTGAACACACTCACGCAGGAGGTCGGCCTCGTCCATCGCAAGGTGGACTTCCTCTTCCGGCACCTGGGCGTCGGGTTTCAGGACGTGCGACCGCCGCCGGACGAGATCGAGCGCCTCATCCTCGCGTCCGATCGTCTGCAAGCGATGAAGGCCTATCAGGTGAAGCACGGCGTGGGCCTGGCCGAGGCGAAGCGCGCGGTGGAAGAGCTCGCAGCGAAGCTGGGGGTCTGAAGGGTTCGTTTCCCGCGAGGTCGTGCTACTTGGACAGCCCATGACGTCCGATCCGGCAGCAGTACGCCCTCTGGCCGTGCTGGTCTCCGTCCAGCTTCCCGGTGTCGACGACGTGCAACATCGGGCGGACATCGCGGAGCTCGGGCGCCTGGTGACCACGCTCGGCTACGACGTGGTCGGCACCGTGACGCAGCGGCGTGATGGGCTGGCGGCGGCTGCGGTGATCGGTGAGGGCAAGCTGAAGGAACTTGCAGAATACACGGGTGGGGATGGGGTCGTGGGCACCGGCGCGAAGGAAGTGAAGACCAAGGCGCGGGCGAAGTGGAAGGCGGAGGCGGGGGAGGGCGACGACGACCGCGACGACGACGACGACCGCGACGACGACGACGACCGCGACCACGACAACGACGTCGACAAAGACGTCGACAACGATCGTGGGCGGGGCCGTGGGAAGGCGACGGTGGTGGTCGTTGACCAGGAGATTTCGCCCAGCCAGGCTCGGAATCTGGAGAAGGCTACCGGGGCGGAGGTGCTCGATCGGACTGGCGTCATCGTCGATATTTTTCATCGGCACGCTCGGAGTCGGGAGGCTCGGCTGCAGGTGGAGATCGCTCGGCTCACGTACGTGGCGCCGCGGATGCGGGAGTCGCCCGGGGGCAAGGAGCGGCAGCGTGGGCGGGGCGCGGGCGAGGCGGCGATCGAGCTCGATCGTCGGAAGGTTCGTGACCGCATCGCGGAGCTCAAGGAGGAACTCGAGGCGATCCAGAAGCAGCAGGACAACCGGCGCTACGCGCGTCGCGATCAGCTGCGCGTCGCGCTGGTGGGCTACACGAACGCGGGCAAATCAAGCCTGATGCGCGCGCTGACCGGCAGCGACGTGCTCGTGGCAGACAAGCTCTTTGCCACGCTCGACACCACGGTGCGCGCGCTCTCGCCTGAGACGAAGCCGCGCATCCTGGTCAGCGACACCGTCGGCTTCATCCAGAAGCTCCCGCACGATCTCGTGGCCTCCTTCCGCTCCACGCTCGACGAGGCGCTCGAGGCATCTCTCCTTCTCTATGTCGTGGATGCATCCGATCCCACGCACGAGGCGGAGCTCGCGGTCACGCGCGAGGTCCTCCGCGAGATCGGCGCGGACACGGTGCCGAGCAAGCTGCTGCTCAACAAGGTCGACCGCCTCTCCGCGGACGAGCGCGCGTCGCTCTCGCGCAAGCACGAAGGCGCGATCTTCCTCTCCGCGCTCGACCCTGCCGACGTCACGCGCCTCCGTCAGATCATCGTCGACCACTTCGAGTCGACGATGACGGACGACGAGCTCGTCATCCCGTACGCGAAGCAATCGATGCTCGGAGGCGTGTACGAGAACGCGCGGGTCCTGTCGGAGAGCTACGACGAGACCGGAACGCGCCTCCAGATCCGCGCGCTCCCCGCGGAGATCGCAAAGCTGCGAAAGGCGATGGAGTCCTGAATCACGATGCCGACTCCCGGTGAGAACGTAGTCGTTGCAGGGCGCTTCCGCCTGAACCACAAGCTCGGTCAGGGTGGCATGGGCTCGGTGTGGCATGCCACCCAGCTCGGCCTGGACGCGCCGTGCGCGATCAAGTTCATCGAAGGTGAGTTCGCGCAGCTGCCGGAGATGCAGGCACGCTTCGAGCGGGAGGCCAAGGCCGCCGCTGCGCTGCGCAGTCCGCACGTGGTGCAGATCATCGATCACTCTATGTGGGAGGGCATCCCGTTCATCGTGATGGAGCTCCTGGACGGCGAAGATCTCGCGCACCGCATCGCGCAGCGGCGCAAGCAGGGTCTGCGGCTCACCGCAGAAGAGCTCGTCATAATCCTCGGGCAGGTGTGTCGCGCGCTGTCCAAGGCACATGCGCTGGGCATCGTGCATCGCGATCTGAAGCCGGAGAACATCTACCTGGTGAAGGATGACGACCGCGAGATCGCCAAGATCCTCGACTTCGGCATCGCCAAGAACATCACCATCGAGGTCGGCAGCACCACGCGCACCGGTGCCATGCTCGGCACGCCGTTCTACATGAGCCCGGAGCAGGCGCAGGGCACGCGCGCGATCGACGCGCGCAGCGATCTCTGGTCCATCGCCGTCATCACCTATCAGTGCCTCACGGGCGAGCTTCCGTTCGAGAGCGAGGCCCTCGGCGATCTGCTGATGAAGATCATGATCGCGCCGCCGCCGATTCCCTCGAAGGTCGCCGCCGTTCCGCCCGGGTTCGACGCTTGGTTCGCGAAGGCCACGTCGCGCGATCCCGCCGGACGCTTCCAGTCCGCGAAGGAGCTGATGGATGCGCTCACGCCCGCGCTTCTGGGCGGCGGCATCACCCACGCCACCATGCTCTCGATGCCGGACCAGGCACCCACGGAGCCGGTGATCGCGGTCTCCGGCCCAGACCTCGCGCGTCGAGACGACCTGCTCGACACCACGGCAGCGGGGGTTCCGAAGACGTCGAGCGGCGCGCTCGTCATGGTGATCGGGCTCGTCTTCATGCTCATCGGCGTCGGCATTGCGATCGCGATCGTCAAGGGAGGTTCCATGGCGACGATCGACCCCGCGCCTTCTGCCGCTCCTCCGCCGAGCACCCGGATCACCATCACCACCCCGACGGCCGCGAACACGGAGGTAGCGTCGCCACAAGGCGCGGCGGGCATCGCAGCCATCGCAGCCAGCGGGACGACATCACCGAGCGCGTCGCCCCCACGACGAAACCCGACCCCCACGGCCGCCGTTACCGCTCACCCGAAGGCGAGCGCGCAAGCAACGCAAGCAGCTGGAGGCGCGCCGTCCTCCGCCCCCACCACGCAGCCAACGACAGCGCCGACGAAGGATCCGCACGACCTCGGATTCTGAGCGCGGATCGGCTAAGAATGTCGCTGATGGCGCGACACCTCTCCGACCTCACGTCCCCGGAGCTCACGGCATGGCTCGACGGCGGCAACACCTGCGTGCTCCTGCCGGTGGGCAGCGTGGAGCCGCACGGGCCGCACTTGCCGCTCGCGACGGACGCGATCATCAGTGAGGCCGCGTGCACGCGCGCCGCGGACGCGCTCGCAAAGGACGGCAAGAAGGTCCTCGTCGCGGCCACCGTGCCGTTCGGCGTGACGGACTACGCAGCGGGGTTCGCGGGTGCGATCGGCGTGCGCGCCACTGTGCTCACGGCGTTCCTGGAGGACATCGTCCGGCGCCTGCTCGCGGATGGTGTCTCGCACGTGTGCATCGTCAACAATCATCTGGAGCCCGCGCACGACGCCGCGGTCCGCGCCGCCATCGCTTCGTTCGAGAAGGGGCGCGCGTCGGTCGCATGCCCGCTGGAGCGCCGCTTCGGACGGACGCTGTCCGCGGAGTTCAAGAGCGGCGCCTGCCACGCCGGGCGCTACGAGACGTCACTGGTGCTCGCTGCGGACCCCACGCAAGTGCGTGCAGAATACAAGGAACTTGCTGCCCTCGATCTGAGCCTTTCCGCCGGAATCGCGGCAGGAAAGGCCACGTTCGCGGAGATCGGGATGGACCGCGCGTACACCGGCGCGCCGGCCGAGGCGACCGCCACCGAGGGCGCGGAGCTCTACGAGAAGCTCGCGGACATGGTCGTCGTCACGGTGAAGGACGCGCTCGCGGGCTGAACGCTGCTCAGGTGCCGGTGAGCCTGTCGAGCGAGAGGCGCGGCAGGTGCATCGCGGGGACCTTGGAGCTCTCCTTCGGCGCGTGCTCGATCTCGAAGTCGTTGTGCGCGAGCGCAACATGGCGCCCCAGCTCCTCATCGATCGGGAGCAGCCCCATGCTCTTCTCCGCGGTGAGGAAGACCGGAGCGATCTCCGCGAGCGGGATGTGCTCGGCGATCTGCTCGGGCACGCAGATGGATAGCTCGTGGCGCGCGTGGAACGCGTCGCGCGGTCGGGCCTTCTCGTGGCGGAGGCGCGCGTCGTCCACGGCCACGCGGATCTCGAGCGGCATGCGCGACTGCCACACGCGCGAGTCGATCGACGAACGAACGTCCCACGCGGTGAGGATCGGCTTGCGGCTCATGCCGAGCAGCGTGCTGCGCTCGGACAGGAGCTGACGAAGGCTCCACGACACCAGCTTCTTGTGCGACGGTGCATCCTCTTCCCACGGCAAGCGCTCGCGGAACGCGGACCAGAACTCGCGCGCGGGGCCGTAGACGACCATCTCGCACGCGTCGAAGGCAGACTCGAACTTGTCTGCGTTGATGTCGCCGTCGTCGATGACGGAGTCGATGAGCTCCGACTGGAAGTGCGGGTCGCGCTTCATCGCCGTGTTGGGCGGCAGCCCGGTGAGCGCGGTCGTGACGCGCTGGCGAATGTCGGCGCGCTCCTCGAACCAGCGCATGCGCGAGCGAGGAGTCCAGATCTTGCGAGTGAAGTCGGCATCCCACCACGACAGCGGCATCTTCTGGAGCACATCCCAGAGCTCCGCGATGAACTGAAGGGAGCCAGCCTTGGCCAGGTAGCCACGAGCCTCGGTCTCGAGCTCACAGAAGGCTGCCTGGGGATCACGGTGCTGAAACGGGCGTCGGTCGGACTGCATGGCGACTATCCAGCAAGCCTCGGGCCTGACCCCCAGCCATCGAAAATTCCCGACCACCCTCGATCGCACGTCATCGCTCTGACGCGAACCACCCACTCCGAGTCAATCCACCGTCACCGTGCCCCTCGTGCCCTCGTGCCCGTGACCTCGCCCGAATCGCGGTCGCCTCCCCGCCTCAGTTCATCGCGACGCTCTTCATCGTGCTCTCCACTTCCTTGGAGGCCTTGTCGAACGTCTCCTTGTCCCCGCCCGCTTCCACGACGACCACGCTCTTCTCGTTGCTGACGACGAGCAGCCAGTACGTCATGTCCCGCCCATCCCGCGTCGCCGCGTACTTCTGCATCTTCGCCTTGCCCACGCGGGTGTCCACGTCGGTCGCGGACTCCTTGGCGTAGCCGGCGCGCGTGAGCTTCTCCTCGAGGGAGTCCGCCCAGAACGTGGTGTTGCCGTGCAGCTCGTTCGGTTCCGTGCGCGCCGCGACGACGACACCGTGGGCGTTCACTGCGCGGTAGTCATAGCCGCCCTGGGACTTCAGCGTCGCAAAGCCGGGCGGCGCATCCAGCTTCGCAGCAGGCGTGCACGCGGATGCGAGGAGCGAGATACCAAGGAAAAGGGCAGAGAGAATATGTGTAGTACGCATGGTTTTCTTTCAGTGAACCTTGAGGAGCGGGTCGATGCCGATGTTGTCGAGGAAGGGCGCGGGGACCTCCACGAGCTTCCGCGGCGGGGTCGGCGGCGGCGGTGGCGGCGGCGGCTTCACCTCCACGACGGGCAGCACCTCCTTGGGCCGCTCCAGCAGGTTGACCGTGATGTGCGAGAACGCGGTGTGCACCTTCAGGAAGGTGAGGCGCCCCTCGATGTGATCGATGTCCACGGCCACGCGCTCGAGCTCGCGCTCCACTGTGAGCGTGTCGGCGATGCTCGTGGCCTTCGCCAGGAACTCCTCGAGGCGCTTGCGCGTGGCGCGCATGTTCTGGAGGCGCACCTCTAGGTCGTGCATTTCTTCACTCACGTCCTGCGCCGACACGTTGCGGTTCTCCACCACGCCGACGTCTTCCATGCCGCTCATCGCCTTACGGAACGCCTGCGAGGGCACGCGCACGGTGACGCTCTGGTCGGTCCGACCCGTGATCGCCCCGCCCATGGACTCCGCGAGATCGACGACGCGGTCGATCGTCTTCGGGAACTCCTCGCGCTTGGCGCGGATGGCGACGGTGCCGGTGTAGATGATGCCGAGCGACGGCGCGACCTCGGGCGCGTTCTCCTTGCCCTTGCTCGGCCCGTGCGCGGCGGCGGCGTCCACCTTCGCGCCGGGGTGCGCCGGCTGCGCGGGAGCCGTGGGAGTGGGTGCAGGCACGCCTGGTGCGGGCGACGAAACCTGCGCGACATGCATCTCGTCTGACATCGACGGCGCAGACGGAGGCATGCCCGCTGCCGTGCCAGACGGCGAGTACGCCGCATGTGGGGCCGACGGCGCGGAGGCAGGAGAGCTTGCGCCGCAGCCAGTCGTGAGCGAAGAGCTGAGGAGCACGAAGACCGATGTGAGAAGGAGGTAGGTTCGCATGACCCCCCAAGAACGCGGCTCGCGCGCGCACCTTACAGTCGAAGAAGAGCGTCCGCCGTCGACAAACGGCGCGAGATCATGGTCACAGGCTCATCGGATCAGGAAGTAGGCGCCCGCGCCGATCGCCACGAGGGCGGCGAGGAGCGCGACGAGCACCAGCACGAGGCCACCGCGCTCCGCGCTGGACGATGACGATGACGATGGCGGCGCCAGCGAGGCCACGTTGAACGCGGCATAGGGCGTCGGATAGATCGGTGGCGCGTACTGTCCAGGTGGCCCCTTCGGAGGCGGCGGTGCGCCGGGTGGCGGCTCGATCGCGTCCAGGTCCTCGGGGAACTTTGCATGGCAATAGGGACACTCCGTGCCGCGGAGCTCCGTGACCGTGAGGCCTGCGCTACAGGTCGTACACCGCGGCCCTGCCATGATCTCGAACATACCACGTACGCCGCGCGCGCGTCGGGCGGGCCTTCGCGCTAGACATGGACAAATGGCCTTCCGGCGCAGGCAGCTGTTCGAGTTCAACGACCTCTCGTGGATGCCTCGCTCCGTGCGCGACACCGTGGTGGAGTCGCTGAGCCGCACGCTCTCCTGGGGGCGCTTGCTCGACAACCTGGTCGCGCCGTTCGAGGCCTTCCTCGAAGCGGCAGGGACCACGGAGGTGCTCGAGATCGGCTCCGGTGCGGGCGGTCCGGCGACGATCCTCGCGCGGGAGATCGCCCGAAAAGGGAAGACGCCGCCGCGCTTCACCCTGACGGACCTCCATCCGCGCGCAGAGGCCTGGGAGCTCGCTCGCGCAGAGATGCCCGGCACGATCGCGTTCGAGGCCGCGCCCGTGGATGCGACCCACGTGCCCGCGGAGCTCGGAGACGGGCGCGCGCGCAGCATCATCAATGTGCTCCACCACTTTCCGCGCGAGCTCGCGACGAGCGTCCTCCATGACGCGGTACGTGGATCGCGCGGCGTCTTCGTGGCAGAGGGGTTCGAGCGCAACCCGCTCATGTTTGCGAACTTCGCGATCGCCGGGCTGCCCGCGCTCCTCATGAATCCGATCCTGTCACCGCGCGACAACCTGGCGAAGGCAGCGCTCACGTGGCTCACGCCCGCAGCGCTCGCGATCTCCATGTGGGACGGCCTGGTGTCCACGCTGCGCGTCTGGTCGGAGGCCGACCTGCGCGAGATGGTCGCTCCGTTCGGCGGAGACTGGGACTGGAAGTACGGGACGTACGAATATCCGCCCTTCGGCAAGGGATACTACTTCCAGGGCCTGCCGCGACGTAAGGCTTGATAACGTGAGCACGTGAGCACGAACGACGAGGAGGCGCTGGCTGATCGCATCGCAGCGCTCGGCAATGCTCGCACGCTTGCGATCGGCGCGCCCGGCGCTGCTGGCGGCACCCTCCGCCTGAATCCGGCCTCGACCATCCGCGGCGACATGGAGGATCTCGGCGCACAGGCCACGCTTGCCGCGCTGCCGCGGATCCAGCTCACGGAGAAGAGCTTGCTGTCGCAGCGGCCCTCGGTGGGCGGTCCCAATACGCCGGATCTCGCGGTGACCGCGACGCTCGGCGAAGGCGGGATGGGCCGCGTTCATCTCGCGCGCCAGCATTCGCTCGATCGCGACGTGGCCGTCAAGACGCTGAAGACCGAGGCGGACCTGCATGCGGGGATGGCCCTCGCGCGCGAGGCTCGCATCACCGGGCATCTGGAGCACCCCGGCGTCATCCCGGTCCACGCGTTCGGCACAGACGACGACGGGCGGCCGCTCCTGGTGATGAAGCGTGTAGAGGGCACGGATCTCCTGTCACTCATCAAGGACCCCTCGCACGCGATCTGGGCGGAGCGCGTCACCGCAAAGCAGGACCTCCTCGCGACCAAGCTCGAGATCTTGATCCAGATCTGCCGCACCGTGGAGTTCTCGCACGCCCGGGGAATCATTCACCGCGACATCAAGCCAGAGAACGTGATGGTGGGGTCGTACGGCGAGGTCTATCTGCTCGACTGGGGCATCGCGCTCCGCAAGGCGGAGACGTCGCGGCCGGGCCTCTTCGGCACGCCGGCATACATGGCGCCGGAGATGTTCACGGGCGGAGCGGTCGACGAGCGCACCGACGTGTACTTGCTTGGCGCCACGCTGCACCACCTGCTCACCGGGACGTTCCGTCACGACGGGGAAGATCTGATGGAGATCGGCCGCGCAGCGATCGCGTCAGCGCCGCTCACCTACGCGCCCGAGATTCCGCCGGCGCTCGCGGAGATCTTGAACCGCGCGACGACGCGGAGCCCCGCGGAGCGGTTCCAGTCCGTGCAGGAGCTGCGCGAGAAGCTGAGCGAGTTCTTGCACGACCGCACGGCGCTCGCGCTCTCGGAGGCAGCGAGCGAACGTCTCGCGAAGCTGCGTGACCTGCTCGTGCGGGCGGGTGACGCGGCGCCATCGGATCTCGCGGGCGCGTATCGCCTGGGCACGGAGGCGCGCTTCGGCTTTGCGCAGAGCCTCCGCGAGCATCCCACGCAACGCGAGGCCACGGCCGGTGCGCGCGCCGCGGTGGAAGCGCTCGCAGAGCTGGAGCTATTGCAAGGGCACGCGGACACAGCGGAGGCGCTCATTCGCGAGCTCTCGGCACCGCCTCCCGAGCTGCTCGCGCGCGTCGCGACCGTGCGAGAGCGAGAAGAGCAGAAGAAGCGCGATCAAGCGCGTCTCGCGGAGATCGAGCGTGCTCGAGATCCGAGCGTGGGGCTCTCGTCGCGCAACATCGTCACGGGAGTGTTCGGGCTCACCATCGTCGTCATCTCGGTTCTCTTCGGCCCCGGCCACGTCACGCTCACGGATCTCTGGATGCCCGTGAAGGTGGACGCGGGGCTGTTCGTCGCCGTGGCCGTTCCTTCCTTCATCCTGCGCAAGCGGCTCCTCGCGAACGCGTACAGCCGTCAGGTCGCCGGTGTGGTCGGGGGCATCGTCTTCCTCACGCTGCTCGATCGGATCGCGTGCGCGATGGTCGGTCTGGACGACCTCGCTACCATCCTCATGACCGACCTGTGGATCGCCGGATCCGTGATGTTCGTCGCGTCGATCCTGCTGGATCGGCGCGCGTTCCTAGCCTCCGCCGTGCTCCTGATCGGCGCCATCGTGATGCGCCTGCGGCCAAGCACACCGGGCGTATTCTCGGCCGCCACGCTGCTTGCGCTCTTGATCTTCGGCGCCATCCTGTGGCGTCGTGGCGCGAGCGAGTCCCGCAAGTAGCCTGGTGTTTCGCGCCGATCCCGGCGCGCTGGCTGCGTTCTTCGGTCCGCCCGGTCCTCACGGCCGGAAGGCCGTTCCGGTCCGTGCTCCCGAAAGAACGCACCCATCGCTTGGTCTCGACGGCGCGCTTCGTGGTCCCCGACGGGGGACAAACCACCGACGGCTCCTCGTGCGACTGTGGAGAAGAGAGCGGCGCATTGCGTGGCGTCATCAGATGTTGTCGGAGAGAGCGGCGAGTCGCGCAAGATTCGTGGCAGAGGTGAGAAGCGCGAAGTCATGAGCGACGCGAAGTCGTGGGATCACGTATCGTCATCACCTCGCACGAGGAGGCTGCATGGTTTTCGGCGAGAGCGAGCGATGGGCGTGCTTTCTCCCGAGCAGCGCCCGGGACGGCCTTCCGGCTGATGATTCGTCAGATCGTCGGTCTGTCCTGAGTTTCGCGGGCGGTGAACACGAGAGGGCGGGGGGCGTCCGCAATGTTCGGCCGGTGGCGCCGCGCGTCGTCGCGAACGAGTCCACGGGTGGGGGCGAGCTCGGACAAAGTCGGATCGGCACGAACCAACCTCGCCAGCCGTCGCGCCCCCGATCGAGTCCACGGGTGCGAAACGACGCGATGCGGCCACAGGCCGGACATGCGGGCGCTCACCGCCAAACGCGGTTCACGGTTCTCCCTCAACGCGGCTCGAAGATCCGACGAATCATGAGCCTTCCGGCCGTGAGGACGCAGCGCGGGGAAAAGCGCGGCCAGCGCGAAGCTGTCGGCGAAAAACAGCAGCCGGCTAAGCTGTCCGGGCCTCGAGAGCGGTGAGCAACTTCTTTCGCGCCGGGCCGTACGGCGCCATGAGCCCCAGCGCGCTGAGCGTGCTCTCTTCCGACACCGCCGTGCCGCCTGCCTGCGAGTCCGCGGGCACGCTCACGTCGAAGCCACGCTGCATCGCGTCCGTCGCTGTGGACATGATTCCGATCTCGGTCATGCAGCCGGTGAGCACCAGCGAGTCCACGCCGAGCTCGTCGAGCACTCCCGCGAGCTTGGTCTCGAAGAACGCGCTGTAGGCGCTCTTGTTCACGATCCTGTCGCCCGGCTTCGGCGCGAGCGGCGGCCAGACGTCGCTGCCGTCGGTGCCCTTCACTGCGTGGCCGCCCCACTCCTCGAGGTCGGGATCGTCCGCGTCGTGCTCGTCGATGATGTAGATGACCGGAATTCCCGCGGCGCGCGCTGCATCCAGTCGCTTGGACAGCGCGGGCACCACATCACGGGCGCGCGGCACCTCGAGGGGCCGGCCGGGCTCCAGGTGGTCCTTGATCATGTCGATGACCAGCAACGCGCTCCGCTTGAGCTTTGCCTTCCCGGCCAGGGTCGCCATCAACCGTCCGCGCAAGGCGGGAGGAGGCGGCTCGGGCTCGACGGTCGCGGCGAGGGTCGCCAGGGTGTTCCGGACGAACCCAACGGCGCCTCCGACCTCCTTCGGCTGAACACCGAGGTGCGCGAGCTCGACGCGATCGTGCCGACCGACGAGGACGAATTCTCCAATCGTCGCCAGCAATTCTTCGTGCGGCAGGAGGCCCTCATCGGGGCTTGTCTCTTTTGCCACATCTTTCTCCGCGTCGTCGCTCATGGGGAATGCCTTGGAATTTATCTCACCTGGGTCCCTTTTCATACGCGTTGATGGGGGGGGCGGATCCCTGTCCTGCATAACAATTTTCGCGGCGGGCTTCCGGGCGGGGGCTGTATGCTCGTGCGCACGCATGACCACCCGGATTTTCGAGTTCAACTCGCAACGTAGCGAAATCGTCGACGAGGTCGTTCGTCGGGTCCGTGGGTCGCAGAAGGACCCGATCTTCACCCTGAGCGAGGCCGCCTACCTCGAGATGCGCCGGCTGGAGAAGCAGGGGGGGCCGAAGTACGCCTCTTTCCGGCAGATGGCCCAGAAGCTCGGCCGCATGAACGAGGCCGAAGCCCTGGAAAACGTGGAGAAGCTCGCCACGGAGTACGCCTGGGACGTGGCCGGAAACTTCGACCCGCGCGTCTACAAGTTCGCCTCCAAGGCGATGGCCCCGCTTCTCGGCGCGATGCTCTCCCCGCGCTCCACGCTGAAGAACCTGCCGCACTCGCTGGATCTGACCGGCCTCGACAGCCGTATCCTCGTCGAAGGGCCCCGCGAACAGATCAAGCGCCTCGCGGAGAAGGGCACGCTCGTCTTCACGCCGACGCACCTCTCCAACCTGGACTCCGTCGTGTTCGGCTTCGCCCTCGAGCGCGCCGGTCTTCCGCCCGCCACCTATGGCGCCGGCAAGAACCTCTTCACCAACCCGGTGCTCAGCTACTTCATGCACAACCTCGGCGCCTACCGCGTCGACCGCCGCCTGAAGCATGTACTCTACAAGGATGTTCTGAAGCAGTACTCCCAGGTGCTGATCGAGCGGGGGTATCACTCGCTCTTCTTCCCAGGCGGCACGCGCTCGCGCTCGGGCGGCGTGGAGCGGAAGCTGAAGCTGGGGCTCGCGGGGACGGCCATCGACGCGTACGGACGCAGCGTGGAGGAAGGGCGCCCGCAGCCCGTCTACTTCGTCCCGGCGACCATCAACTACCTGCTCACGCTCGAGGCCGAGAGCCTCATCGACGATTTTCTCGAGGAGGAGGGCAAGGCCCGTTACATCATCGAGGACGACGAGTCGACGCGCGTCGGGCGGGTGGCGGCGTTCATGCAGAAGCTGCTCGGTCTGGACGCGGCTTGCGTGATCCGGTTCGCCCCGCCGCTCGACTGCTTCGGCAACGATGTCGACGACGACGGCAACTCGCTCGACCCCAACGGTCGCGTCGTCCCCACCGAGTCCTACCTGATGAACAAGAGCGGGCGCGCCTGTCGCGACCACCTGCGCGACGCGGAGTACACGCGCGAGCTCGGTGACCGCATCTGCGAGCGCTTCAAGGAGAACACCGTGGTCCTGGCGACGCACGTCGTTGCCGCCGCCGCGTTCGGTTGCTTGACGCGTTCCGTCCCGCGAGAGCAGACCCGCGACGTCTTCGCCATTCTTCGCCACCGCGACGACGTGCGTGTTCCGCGCTCGGAGCTCGCACAGCACGTCGATAACCTCCTTGGCCAGCTCCGCGAGCAGGAGCGCCTCGGAAAGCTGGTTCTTGGCCCTGGTCTGGCCCACAAAGCGGGTGATGAGGTGCTCCGCGACGCGCTCAGGGCGTTCGCCGGGTACCACACCAACGAGGTCCTTTCTCCACGAGGAAGCGACCTGCTTCTTTACGACACGCGCCTTCTCTTCTACTACCAGAACCGCCTGGCGGCCCACGGGCTCGCCTATGACGTGATCGCACCCAAACCACGCGCTGCTGCCTGAGGCCCCTCCTTCGAGAGCCCCGCTTCGACAACTTCGCGAGAAGAACCCCATGAGCACCGAGCAACAACCCGACGTGACCCCTGCCTCTCCTTCGGATGAGGCGGAGTCCACCGCACCTCCCAAGACCATGCCTTCCGCTGCAGTCATCGCTGCCGCACACCCGGAACCCGCCCCCGCCCCCCCCGTCGCGCCCGAGGCCGCCGCATCTGCTCCGGCAGGCGACGCCCATGAAGGCGAAAACGAGGGTGATGACGGTGAGGATGGCGAAGAAGGGGAGGGCGAAGGCGAGGCGAAGGCTGCTGGTGAGCCCGGGGCAGCTGCGCTGAATCCCGACGGCACGAAGAAGAAGCGTCGTCGTCGCCGTCGCAAGAAGAAGACGGCCGAGATGATCGCGGTCCTGAACGAGGACGGCACGCCGGCCTTGAACGAGGATGGCACCCCGAAGATGCAGCACGCGCCGCGTCGCGAAGGCGCACCTGCGGACGGTGAGCACCATGAAGGGCATCACGAAGGCGGACCGTCCCCCCAGCTCGGCCAGCTCGGGCCCGACGGTCAGCCGCTTCCGCAGGTCCATCACGCAGGTGGTGAGCGAAAGCACGATCGCGGTGATCGCAAGAAGAAGGACCAAAGGCCTCACGAGGAGCGCGAGCGTCCTGCGTTCAACCACGGTGACGTGGTGTTCGGAAAGGTGCTCGAGTTCAACGACGACGTGATCTTCATCGACCTCTCCGGCAAGGCAAAGGCGATCTTCGATCTGCGCGAGCTCCTCATCACCGACGAGGACGACGCTCAGACGCCCGCCGAAGAGGAAGAGCACGACCACGCAGACCAGGCAGCGCTCGCCGCTACCGGCGAGGCAAACGCGGTCGAGAGCGATCTCGCGGAGCCGGCCGAGGCCTCTCCCGAAGGCGCCGGCATCCATGGCACCGACGTGAGCGCGAAGACCGAGACCGACGCAAGCGCCGACGTCGAGGCCAGCCTCGCACAGACGACCGAAGGCGGACCTGTCACCGCAGAAGCCGCAACGGTGAAGGCACCGGAGCCCGCTGAGAAGCCCCAGCCGCAGCTGCCGCGCGTCATCCTGGAGCCGGGCGCGCCGTTCGTCGGCGTGGTCCACAACGACGGAGGCCGCGGTGGTCTTGTCGTGCTCACGCACCACCCGAAGCGCGCATCTCGCGCGAAGCCGGTCGTGTCGGCCGCGTTCCGCGACAAGACCCTCGTGTGGGGCATCGTCACGGGCGTGATCAAGGGCGGCATCGAGGTCGACGTTGACGGTCTGCGCGGCTTCGTTCCGGGCTCGCACATGGATCTGCGCCTGGGCGCGGACCTCCATCACTTCGTCGGCAATCGCATGCCGTTCGCGGTGACGGAGTACGGCAAGCGCGGGCACAACATCGTGCTCTCGCGCAAGTCGATGCTCGAGGAGACCGCGAAGGAGAACCGCGAAGAGGCGCTGAAGAAGCTCGAGATCGGCGCGACCGTCGAGGGCACCGTGCGCACCGTCGTGCAGTTCGGCGCGTTCGTGGACGTCGGCGGAGTCGAGGGCCTGGTCCCGCTCTCCGAGATGAGCCACAACCGCGGCGACACCCCGCGTGACGTCTTCAAGGTCGGTGAGAAGACCACCGTGAAGATCCTGCGCGTGGACGAGAAGGGAAAGCTCTGGCTCTCCCACCGCGCGACCATCCAGGATCCGTGGAGCGCCGTCGCCGAGAAGTACGCGCCGGGCAGCAAGCACACGGGCAAGATCGCCCGGCTCCAACCGTTCGGTGCATTCATCGAGCTCGAGCCTGGCGTGGATGGGCTCATCCACACGGCTGACCTCTCGATGAAGCGCATCGACCATCCGAGCGAAGTGGTGAAGGTCGGCGATCCGATCGACGTCGTCGTCGCGCAGGTGGACCCTTCGAATCACAAGATCGGCCTGCATCCCGCGCCCACCGGCGAGGCGGCAGGCGAGACCCCGCAGCGCGTCCAGATCCACAAGGTCGTGAAGGTCCAGGTTGTCGCGATCGAAGCCAACGGCCTGGTCGTTCGCGTCCTGGGCGCAACCGGCCGCAGCGCACGTGGCTTCATCACGGGCGCCGGGACCGGCGCACCAAAGGGCGCGGAGCTCCGCAAGATCTACCCCGTCGGCAAGGAGATCGAGGCGAAGATCACCGAGATCGACCCGCGCCGCGGCGACATGCGGCTCTCCATCAAGGCCGTCAACGAGGACAGCGAGCGCAACGCCTTCCAGCAGTACCGCGCGCAGGTGAAGCGAGAGGCGAAATTTGGAACCCTGGCGGACCTTCTGAAGAAGGTGAACGTTCCGAAGGAATGACCTTCCGCTAGCTCCCCCAACGATCCCTTGCGATCAGTTGCCTGCTTTGCTGGCCGCGGAGGTACTGTACGCCGCATGAACGCATCCTTGCTGATCGCAGCGACGCTGCTTCTGGCGATGACGATGACCGGATGCACGCACGTTGCTCCATACGAGCGCGGCATCCTCGCGCATCCGACCATGACCTCTGGCGATCTCGCGGGGCCCAGCGAGGCGCACGTGCGCGCGGTTCACGAAGGTGCCGTTGGTGGTGGCGCCTCAGCTGAGAGCGGTTGCGGCTGTAACTGATGAGGCTAGGTCGCGTTGCCGCGCGCGTCGCGTGGATGATGGTCGCGTGCACGACCATCAGCGGCCTCCTCTTGGCGCATGTCGACCGCGCCGACGCGCAGCCCGCAGGAGCGACGCCCAAGAAGAAGAAACCCAAGGCTGCGCCGAGCGCAAGCGTGGCACCGCCCGCGCCTCCACCCGAGCCGGCTACGGAAACCACGCCCGCGCCTCCACCGCCTGAGCCTCCGCCACCCGTCGCGGAGAAGGACAAGAAGAGCGAAGACGAGAAGCCGAAGGTGAGCAACGTCAGCGCCCGTGTCGGGACCGAGATGGGCGCGTACACGGACACGGAGCGCGTCACCGTCCTCACGCCAAGCATCTACGGCGCGGTCTACAACCCGACCGGCGGCTGGAGCGTCAGCGGCAACTACCTCGTGGACGTGGTGTCCGCCGCCTCTGCAGACATCGTGTCCACAGCCTCACCGCGCTACGAGGAGGTGCGGCACGCCGGCGGTCTCTCCGCGGAGTACAAGCCCGGCGATCTCGGCGGTAACGTCTACGGCTCCGTGTCGCGTGAGCCCGACTACCTGGCCTATACGATCGGCGGCGCGAGCACCTACGACATCTTCGAGAAGAACGCCTCGATCCTGCTTGGCTACACCTACGGCCATGACGTCGCCGGCAAGAACAGCACGCCGTTCGAGGTGTTCTCCCGGCCCGTGGACACGAGCACGTTCAAGATGGGCCTCAGCTACGTCCTGAACCGTCGCGCCCTCCTCACGTTCATCTACGACACCATCCTGCAGACAGGCGACACGTCCAAGCCGTACCGCTTCGTGCCGATGTTTGCGCCGGGCACCGTCGTGCAACCGGGCGCGTCCGTGCAGCACGTGAACGAGATCCGCTTGCCCGAGCGCGCCTCCGAGCACGTCCCCGGCTCCCGCAATCGCTACGCGTTCTCTGCCGGCTTTGCCAACAGGTTCGAGGGCGCCACGCTCCGCATCGACGAGCGTCTCTACACGGACAGCTGGGGCATCAAGGCAACCACCACGGACATCCGCTTCCTCGCCGACCTGGGACAACGCGTCACGCTCGGTCCGCACGTGCGCCTTCACGCGCAGACGCCCGTGAATTTCTGGCAGCGCGCATACGTCTCGAAGGGCGTGGAAGATCTCCCCACGCTTCGCACTGGCGACCGCGAGCTCGGCCCGCTCACCAGCGTGAGCGGGGGAACCTACCTCCGCGTTTACGTGGGTGGGAGCGGGGATCCTCACAAGGTCGGCCTCGGTCTCGACACGTACGTGACCTACACCTCGTATCCGGACGACATCTACCTCCAGAGCCGGCTCGCCGCGCTCGGCGCGTTCACCCTGGAGGTGAACTTTTGAGAGCGAACCTCTCCATCGTCGTGCTGGCTGCGCTCTCTGCCTTCATGATGCTAGGCAACGCGTGCGGGGATCCCGTACACGACGACCTGGTGTCCGCGCTCGGCGCAGAGAACCCCAAGGTGCCCACGGGCCCCTTGCATCGTCCGGGACAGCCGTGCATGGCGTGTCATGGCGGCCGCGGCCCCGCGAAGTCGGCATTCAGCATGGCGGGCACGGTGTTCGCGCTGATCGACAAGACGGATCCGTTGAGCGGCGTAGTCGTCAACTTGAAGGACTCCGTGGCCTACCCGGACCCGAACAGCAAGGGCATCGACACCACCACCAACGCCGCGGGCAACTTCTTCCTCCACTCCGACGAGTTCACCCCCGCGTATCCCGTTCACGTCAAGCTGAGCCACCCGACCGCACCGGCGGGCGCCGGCAAGGTCATGTACTCACACGTGGGGCGCGACGGTTCGTGCGCGAGCTGCCATCACGATCCTGTCGGGACCGAGTCGCCCGGCCACATCTACTTCGCAGACGATCCGAGTGGCCTGCCACCGAGCCAGTGACATGAACATGTATTCTGCAACTATCAGATCGATCGTGTGGTGGGGCCTCCCCGCGCTCGTCGTTGCTCTGTTCGCGTGTGCCTCTCTCGGCAACAGCGGTTGCTCTGCGCCCGACGCGAACGCGCGCACCGTCGGCAAATTCCCCGACCCCGCGACGTTCAAGCCACTGGCGGACATGATGGTCGCCCGGTGCGGCTCGCTCGATTGCCATGGTCAGCAGGGGCGCAATCTGAAGATCTACGGCGCGTCCGGTCTGCGCCTTGCCGGTGGCGACGAGCCCAACAAGGCGGGCCCGCTCTTCGCCACGGTGAACGAGTACGCTGCTGACTACGGCAGCGTGTGTGGGCTGGAGCCCGAGACACTGGCCGCGGTCATCCAGGACGGCGGCAAGAACCCGGAGCGGCTGACGCTGGTGCAGAAGGCGCGCAACGCGCAGGAACACAAGGGCGGTGCGGTCATTGTCCGCGGCGACGCGCAGGACAGGTGCATGCTCTCGTGGCTCACCGGCACGATCGATGCGCAGAGCTGCCAGGACGCCTTGAAGCTTCCCTAGGTCTTCAGGCGGTAGCCGGCGCCGCGCACGGTCTCTACCAGGCCTGCGTGCTGGCCGAGCTTGTCGCGTAGGCGGCTCACGTGGACCTCGAGGACGCCCGAGCCCGGGTCGAACGCGAGGCCCCAGACCTTCAAGAGAAGGTCGGCGCGCGATACCGTGCGGTCCGCGCTCGCCGCGAGGCACGCCAGGAGCGAGAGCTCGCGCGCAGTGAGATCGATCTTCTCGCCGCGCACGTGCACTTCTCTGGTGATGCGATCGAGCGTGAGCTCCCCTACGGTCTGGACGGCGGTCAGGCGTGCACGCCTCGCGAGCGCATCCAACCGCGCGAGGAGCTCCTCGATCTCGAACGGCTTCACGAGGTAGTCGTCCGCGCCGCCGCGAAGGCCTTCGACGCGATCGACGACCTCACCGCGCGCGGTGAGCATCAGGATGGGGATGAGATCCCCCGCGCTGCGCAGCTCCTCGCAGAGCGCCAGCCCATCGCCGTCAGGCAGCATGCGATCGAGCACGAGGATGTCGTGGCGTTGCTGCCGTGCCAGGGCGCGCGCCTCTGCGAGGGTCTTCGCCCGCGACACCTGGTGCGACTCGTCCGAGAGAACGCGGCCCAGGAGGTCATGGAGGCGTGGGTCGTCTTCGACGAGCAACACGTGCATGGTGTTGGCGGATGGTAGCGAGCGCAGTCGCCCAGATTGCTGAACAAGGCTTTAGCTACGTAGTCGTAAGATGCGCGTAATGTAGCCCATCAACGAGAGCGCGTGCGCGTCGTGGCCGGCGCCGTGCCGGACGCCTTGGAGGCGGGCCGCACGAACACGTCGGAGTGATGCGAGGTCGGCTGCTGCTCCTGGCTGGGCTGTACGTCCACGATGCCGGTGCGCGGATTGAACGTGAGGGTCCACTTCTCCCCCAGCAGCTCAGCCGGTGAAATGGGGTGGCGCGCGCGCTCGACAAGACACGCGAGGAGCGAGCACTCGCGCGGAGTCAGCTGGATCCGCTGCGCGCCCGGTGCGTCTTGCTCGTCGTTCTCGAGTTGCTCCCCTAGGCCCGGGTCCTCAGCGGGGGTGAGCGCGGTTGCCATGCGCCAATAGTGTCTGGGTTGCATCAGAACGATCACTTCACGGACGCCGGTTACACGCAATTAACCGTGCACCGAGTGGTCAGGCACCTGACCACGTCATTTCAGCGCGGAGAGCAGGCGCGCGCAGTCGAGGATGGGGCGACCCGTGGGGTTCCGGTACGGCGATGCGCATGAGCCGATGATGAGCCCGATGTCCGAATAGAACAGCCCCGCCGCGCCGACATCGTACGAGTACGTCCCGTCAGGGGTGGCCGCATCGAAGACCGCATACGTTGGTGCCATCGCCGGGGTCCGGTAGCTGGCATACGCCGTCGCAAGATGCGCGAGCACGAACCGCACCTCCTGCGAGGTCAGCGGAACGCCCGTGTTCGCGGCGTGCAGCACCTCCGTCACGATGTCATCCGGGTTCACGTTCGATGGAGGGCTTGGCTTCTGCGCATCCACGAGGTCAGTCTCGACGCGCGACGCAAGGCCCTGGAGCAACGACAGCGCGACGGTTTTTTGCCCCGTTGCGAGGGCCCAGTTCACGGCGGCCTCATGGTGCGTGCGCAGGATCTGGAGCGCGTCGCCCTTCAGGCTCGAGCGCGTGAGTGACTCCGTGCTGCTGATCCCGTTGCCGCAGTCGAGCGTGCCGGGGTTTCCGTCTGCCGCGAGGCGCATCATGAGCGCGCCGGGGCACTCCACGTTACCGATCAGGGTGTAATGGGATTTCGTGTCGGTCGCCGGTGCGATGGTCACGTTGAGGGCCTGATCGATCGTGGCGATGGCCCAGTTGTCCGCCTCCACGTGCTTTCCGTATGCGGCGTAGAGCGTCTTCATCTGCGCGAACTCGGCCTGCGATGCGGCGGCGACGCGCGGCGTGCATGCGTCCGCCTGGATGATGGAGCGGAACACCTGCCCCTGGTCATCCTTCGAGCGGTTGTTCTGGACGTAGATGTCGCCGAACGTCGGGTTCGCCGGAAGGTGCACGAAGAGCGAGTTGCCATCCGTGCCAGGGCGATCGAGCGAGTAGTCGAGCATGATCGAGCGCCCGTTGTCCGTGGACAGAATGCTTGGCGGAAAGACGGAGCGCGCGAGGATCGCCTCGTCATTTACCTTGCGCTGCATGCCGAGCGAAGCCGACGTGAAGCCGCGCGTGAGCGTGCGAACCAGATGCGCGGTCTGCGCCTTGCCCCACATGAGGTGCGCGTAGCAGGAGCCCTCGAGATAGGGCGCTGTGCGCATCGGGTTGTTGTCCGCGCCGTCCGCCGCGTGGTGGTACGTCACGGCGCCGGCCTTCTTCTCGATGGTCACGCCGCTCCACCACGTGCCGAAGAAGTAGCCGTGCGCAGGATCGCTCTCGGGCAGTCCGTGCACGCGCGACTCCACCGTGTCGAAGTAGTGCGTGTCCTTGATGAGGGCGACGAGCTGGTCGGTCGCGGCCGCGAGCTCCGCTGGCGTGAGCGGCGTGCCCACGTCGGGACGCGTGTAAGATACAGGTAAACTGGAGGGCGGAGGCCCGGACGCGACCATGCCGCCATCCGTGCCTGGCCCGCCGTCGGTGCCCGGGCCGCCATCGATGAAAGGCGCAGAGCCACCGTCGCTTCCGCCGTTGCCCTGGTTGTTGCCAGCGTCGGTGCCGTCGCCCGTGCCGCTCGCACCGTTGCCGTCGGAGCCGCATCCTTGGGTTGCCCACGCAATCGAGCTCGAAAGAGCGAGGACCAGGGGAGTGAAATACGTGCGGCGGAGCTTCATCGGCCGCTGTCTATAGCGCATTTTTTCAGTTCGTCACGCCGCGCGGCACCGCATGGGTCAACGGGGCAACTCGCTGATGGAAACCCATCTCAGAGCAACCGCCGCGCCTTGACCTCCAGGTAGCGGTTCACCAGCGCAGGGGTCATCTCCTCCGGCCGCGCATCCAGGCAGAGCACGCCGCTCGCTCGGAGCTGCCGCAGGATACCGTCGCGGAACGAGAGGCTCTCCGCGGCGGCTGCGCGGACGTAGAGGTCTCCCTCGGTCTCGACGTCGCCGGCGGCCAGCGCGGTGAGCTCCGGATCCTGCATCAAGATGCACAACGGCAGGTGTCGCGGCATCAACATCTTCATGGCCGACGCGAGATCCTTCGCGGCGCGCGTCTCCAGCAGGTTCGTGAACACGACGAGCAGCGAGCGCGTGCGCAGCTCCGTTTTCAGGAACGTCATGGCCGCGCGATAGTCGGTGGCGGAGAGGCCCGCTTCGAGTGCATGGGATGCGCGCGCGATCTTCCGGCCCGCGGAGGCGCCGTTCGTGGGGCGCAAGAAGGTGCGCGGGATGTCGTCGAACGCGAGCATGCCCGCCTTGTCGCCGCCGCGCAGCGCCACATCCGCGGCCAGGAGCGCAGCGTTGAGCGCGCGATCGATGTGCGTGATGCCGGCGGACTCACCGCGCATGCCGCGGCCCGTGTCGATGGCGAACACGACGTTCTGATCGCTCTCCGCCTGGAACTGCCGCACGGTCATGTCGTCGCGGCGTGCGGTCGCGCGCCAGTCCACGTGGCGGACCTCGTCGCCGCGCTGGTAAGGGCGAAGGCGCTCGAACTCCGTGTCGCCTCCGCGCACACGCAGGCTGCCGAGCGTCGCGTCCTTCCTTCCCTGACGGCGAAGCAGGTCGAGCGCGCGCGCCGCATGCACGTCCGGATACACGTCGAACGAGCCAGGCGCGGACAGGCGTTCTTGCCGAGAAATCAAGCCCAGCGGTGAGTCGTAGCGAACCGCGACGTCGCCGAACGTACGCGCTCCGCGGCGCGTGGGCATCACGTCGTAGCGAAGCGTCCTGTGCTCACGCGCGCCGAGCACCAGCGGGGCGGGCATGCCCACGAGGTCCGCGCTCTCGACGGGGTCGTCCGTGATGGTCCCGCGGATGCGTCGGTTGCTGTCGTTCCGGATCTCCAGGGACACGCCATTTGCGCGCCCCACGGAGAAGATTTGCGGAGCGTTCCGCGACACCGACAGGCGCGACTTCCGCACGAGCAAGAGATCCACGAACGCAAGAAGCACGAGCGCGCCGTCCAGCAGCCACACGGAGGTGGCGGCCTGCGGCAGGTACCCGGCGACCGTCGCGAGCGCTGCCGCGACGAAACTGAGCGCTGCTAGCCGCTTCGTGGGAACGAACCTCACGCTATGCAGCGATTCGCGGCACGGGCGCCGCCTTGAGGATGTCGTCTACGCGCTCGTCTGCGCTGATGCCTTGGAGCTCCGCGTCGGGGTGGAGCATCACGCGATGGCGCAGGATGGGCTTTGCCATCCACTTCACGTCGTCCGGGGTGACAAAGTCGCGCCCCGCGGCGGCCGCCACAACCTGCCCGCAGCGGAGCATCGCGATGGACGCTCGCGGCGATGCGCCCAGCTCCAGCGAGCGATCGTGGCGCGTGCGCCGGACGAGATCCACGATGTAGCCGACGATGGCGTCATCGATGCGGACCTTCTGCGCGAGCGCGTGCATGCGGACCAGCTCCGGTTCGCTCGTGACCGCAGCGAGCGTGCGGAGATCGCCCGGATCGAAGCCGTCCGCGTGGCGCCGCACGATCTTGGCCTCTTCATCTGCCGGCGGGTCGTCCACCTTGAGCTTCATGAGGAAGCGATCCAGCTGTGCCTCGGGGAGCGGATAGGTCCCCTGGCTCTCGATGGGGTTCTGCGTGGCGACCACGGTGAACACCGGCGGCAGCGGCCGCGTGTTGCCGTCCACGGTGACCGTGCGGTCCTGCATCGCCTCCAGCAGCGCAGACTGCGTCTTCGCTGGCGCACGGTTGATCTCGTCCGCGAGCAGGAGCTGCGTGAAGATGGGACCAGGCACGAACGCGAACGCCCCGCTCTGGCGATCGTAGATCGACGAGCCGGTGATGTCGCTGGGCATGAGGTCCGGCGTGAACTGGATGCGCTTGAACGCAAGGCCGGAGACCACGGCCAGCGCGCGCGCCACGAGCGTCTTGCCCAGGCCAGGCGCGCCCTCGACGAGCACATGCCCGCGCGCGACTGTCGCCACGAGCAGCCCGAAGACGAGCTCGTCCTGGCCGATGATGGCCTTGTGCATCTCCGTGGTCACGCGCGTGAAGGTTTCCGAGAAGGCTTGAGGCGTCACGAAGGGTCCTTTTTTTCGGGGTGGCTGTGCGGGACAGGTGAGAGCTTGGCGAGCACGCGACGAAGCTCGCGCATCCTCCGCAGCTCCGTCATCTCGTCGGCGGTGGAGCTTTCCACGAGGTGCTTGTATTCGGCTGCGGAATGGCCGGTGAGCTGGAGAAAGGGATCCTCTTCCGGCGTGCCGGCGGAGAGCTTCTGCGTCGTCTTCTGGCGGACGCGCTCATCCGTGTACTTTGCAAGTATCGTCCGTGCGTGGCTCGCTGCGCGTGCCTTTGCGTAGAGCGCGCCGGTGGCCTCCACGTGCTCGGCGAACGCACGCCGCGTCGGCGGAGGCGCGGGCCGCGGGCGCGCCTGTCTCACGCCCACCGCAAGGAAGAGGACCAGCGCAGCGGCGAGCGCGTGCCACATGCCCATGCCCAGCCCCGCCTGCGAGAGCGCGGACAGCGGGTTGCCCGGCGGGGTGAGCCCCGACTGTGGCCGTGCGATGACGATGGGGTGCTCGTGGTAGCTGCGCAGGTTGCCCTCTCGCGTTGCGGCGAACGCGCGCTCCACCAGCGCCATCGCGGCCTTCGCGTTCTCTCCATGCGCGAGCCCGACGTTCGTGAACAGGTCCGCCGTGGCGACCGTGACGATCGCGCCGCGACCGATGGACTCTTCGATCGCGTAGGCGTCGTCGTCCGCTGCGTCCTCCGTCAGACCCATCGTCGCGACGACCTCGCGCGTCAGCTGCGCGTTGTCGGTCTTCTTCTCGCCGCGGTCACGCAGCTGCAGCTTTCGCCCGACGTTCACGCGCGCCGGGTAGGTGAAGACCTCGTGCTGGTAGGGATCGTCGAGCAGCACGGTGACGTCGCGCTCCTTCGACGAAGAGGACGTGACGGCAAGCGTGTCCTCCATGTCCGCGCGCGGCTCCAGCGCCAGGACCAGACCGCCCGCACCGACCCACGTGAGCAGGTGCGAGCGTGCGTCCTCGTCCAGCTTGGTGATGGACAGGTCGAGCACGACGAGCGGTGTGAGATCGTCTTCCTGCGGGATGGGCAGGGACCCGATGGAGCCCGACAGGTAGCTTGCCGAAAAGCCTTGGCGTTCGAGGACGTCCACGAGCAGCTGCTTGCCTGCCGGATCGTTCTCGGTGGGTGGATGGGAGCCGGCGTCGCATCCTGCGGAGAAGAGCGCAAGCATCACGACGGACGCCGCGAGCATCGCCGCGCGCACCAGCGCCGTCGCGCTTCGCTGCACGTGGGCGATGGACTCCCGAGAGGGCTCGTGCCCGCCGAACTCGACCTCTTCCACTTCGCGCACCACGGACGAGAGCTCCGTGCGCGCGCTTGCATCCGCGCACGAGCGCACGTATTCGCCATTCGTACGGTGTCGCGCGAACCGGATCACGCCGCGGTGGTCAAGCGCGCGCAGCGAGGCCGTCAGGTAGGTGCCCAGCGCCTCCCTCGATTGTCCGCGTGCCGCAAGGTCGTTCGCGAGCGCGAGCAGCCGCTCGGCATCCGTGATGACCGGGCCACGCTCGAGGAGCGGCGCGGCGTCGGGTGTGGTCTCCTTCTCCTGGGCGACATCGCGCAGCGAGTCGTCGCGGCGGCTGCGCAGAAACGCGAGCAACACCGGCAAGAGCAGGCCAAGCAGCACGGCCAGCACGATCGCAGCGGTGAGCACCATCGCGATTGTCCCGAGCTCCTTCGGGATCTTCGGCGTGCTGGGCGGGTCCGTGGTGTCTTCATGCTTCGGCGGCAGCTGCTTGTCGCACGCGGCCGCGAGGGGCTCACAGCCTGCCGTCTCCCGCGCGAGCGGGCACGTGGCCTGGTCGGTCCCGTCCAGGATCTTTGGCGGATGCGTGCAGAATGCATGTTGTCCGCTGCCCATGGCGTCCTTCACGGCCAGGTCTGCGGCCGCCGGAGGCTTGTGGGCGGCGAACGCCTGACGCACGGGCAACACGCTCGTGAGCGCGCACAGCATGGAGCAGAGAGCGACGCTCCTCTTCATGACGTCGCGCCTTCCTCGCTGCGGCGCGCGATCTCCAGGAAGCGGGCCTGGATGTCCCAGCCCTCCGTCTTGGTACGCACGTTGAGGTAGGAGAAGAAGCGGGCGACGGCCTCGAGCGGGAGCACCAGGAAGAATGCAGTGTACGAGATCACGCCGCCGTACGACTCCCAGACGGGCGGGGGCGCGCTGACCTGGAGCAGGTCGGTGAGGAGCGCACGCGCGGACACGTCGAGGACGACCACAGCCACGAGCCGCCCGACCAGCACCACGATCGACATCACGGCCATGTCACCGAACGCAGCGCCGATGATGCGCTGCGCGCGCGAGAAGGTTGCGATGGGGCCGGAGCTCTCCGCGATCATGATCTCCGGCGCCGTGAAGAACAGCACCGCCAGCCACGCCCCCGGGATGACGAAGAACACGATGCCCATCCCCACGAGCGCCAGCTGGAGCACGCGGAGCGGAACGAGCGCGAGGGACTTGCCGACGGACGTGACGAGGATCTCACCCGTCTTCGGGCGAGCGTCGAACACCAGGCGCGATGTCATGACAGTGACCGGCGTGGCGGCGAAGAGCGACAGACCGATCGCCGTGAACCAGCCCCACTCCGGACCCGCGGCACTACCAACCAGCGTGGAGATGGCGGCCGACGGCACGACGCACAGGAGCGACGGCCAGATGTACGCGCGCACATTCGCCACGAAGAAGCGCAGCGCGACGTCGAGGACGTCCCACAAGCTGCGCTCGCGAAGCGCGACACGAGCCTCCGCAACGTTCAAGATCTCACCGCGGTCTTCTGGCGGCCCGCGAAGAGGATGTAGCTTCCCACCAGCAGGAAGTTCACGATGCCGACGATGCGCTTCACGAGCTCCGGGATGCTCGACGCGGACCAGAAGCCTTCGATGCCGGCGGCGATGAGCAGCATCACCGTGGCGCCGGTCGCGATGACGACGAGCTCCCCCGCGGCTGCGCGCAGCGAGTCGAGGCGCGTCTTTTCGCCCGGCGCGACCACGGACCATCCCATGGATAGGCCGCCGCCGCCTGCGATGATGATCGCGCCGAGCTCGAACGTGGAGTGGCCCACCACGAACGTGAAGATGTTCTGTCCCGCGCCCTGCGACGCGACGTACCCGAGGATCGCGCCCGTCGCGAGCCCGTTGTGTACCAGGTAGAACGCGGAGCCAATGCCGCCGAAGATCCCGAGCGCGAAGCAACGCAGCGCGATGCCGATGTTGTTGTTCACGTAGAACCCGGCCATCATCGTGTTCTCGCCGGTGCCGCGGCCGTCGAAGCCCTTCTGATAGGCCTCGGTCAGTGGCTTCAACATGTCCTCGGGCGCGACGCGGAACGCGAACTCCGGGTGGATTGTGGACATCACCAGGCCGAAGACGAACGGCAAGATGAAGAGCGCCGCGGCGATCGCCATGGAGCGCCACCGCTTGCGTATCGCGCGCGGGAACGCGGCGTAGAGGTCGCGAACGCGGAAGAGGCCAGCCTCACCGCGACGTGCTGTTTTTCCCTCGCGCGCGTGTGCGCCGTACATCACGCCATGTGCATGGGCGACCAGACCCATGAGGTAATCGAGCAGCGGCGGCGAGTAGTGTGAAGCCTTCGCGCGCGCGAGGTCCGCGCACACGTCGCGGTAGAGCGGTGACAGCTGACGGAGCTCCAGCGGCCCGAGGTGGCGCAGCCCGCGCGCGTCCACGATGCGCACGATGGCCTCGAGCTGGTTCCACTCCTTCTCGCGGCGCTCGATGAACGCGCGCTCCGTGACGGCGGAGACTAGCGCCATGACGCTGCCCCGCGCGACGACGCAGGGCCTTCGGTGCGGCCGGCGTTGACGGCCTGATCGTAGATGAGCGCGATGGCGCGCGCGGGTGGGATCTGTTTCACGCCGAAGCGCCGCGTCAGCATGTCGGAGAGGAGGCTCGCGAGCTCGTCCCGGCGTGCGCTTCCGAGCGCGTGATCGCGGCGCAAGAACAGCTCGAATGCAGCGCGCTCCTCCGGATCCAGGCGCACGTCGTCCGGCAGCTCGCGCAGCTCGGCGGGGGTGGGCGGTGGCCGCAGGATGATCGGGCGTGCCGCGCTCGCGCGTTCGGTGCGGACCACCATCGTGCCCGCGACGAGATCCCCCATGCGCTGGAACCGCCGCGTGAGCGCCATGGCGACGACGCCTGCGATGTAGCCAAACGGCAGCGCGTCCGCCGCGCGCAGCAGGTTGCGCAGGAGGGAAGCGGAGAAGCCGATGGGACGGCCCATCGTCGTGACCACGCGCAGACCGAGCGCGCTCTTTCCAATGGTGGCGCCGCGTGTGGCCTCGAGCGCGGTGAAGTAGCCCCACTGCGCGAGAAAGAGCATCACGAGCAGGATGCCGATGCCGGCCTTCGCGACCTCCTCGACGCTGCCGCCGACGGTGATTGCGGTGCCTGCGGAGAGCGCGAGGATCACGATGAAGCCGACGACGGCGACCACGAAGTAGCAGACGAAGAGATCGATCGCGTATGCAGCCGCGCGCCGCCCCGGGCCCGCCACCTTCCACTGGAAGACGATGTGCTCTGGCGTCTCGATCGCCACGTCCGTATCGAGCGGCTCGCTCATGCGGGCAGGAGCTTACCAGCGCGGTCGCGGAACGACGACACTCGATCTCCGCCCCGGAAAGGCGCATCCTTTCTCCAAGGATTGGCCACCGCGAAGGGTCCACGAATCATGGATGTTGCGAAGCTGGTGTTCACGATCAGGCACGGAATGCTCGCCGCCGCCCTCGGCGTTGCCTGCGGAACGGACCCGCCGCCCGTGGTCGCGGCCCCCATCGAGACGCCAGTCGCCGCAGCCTCCGCGCGTGCGCGCCCGGCAGCGCCGCTCTCGTCGCCTGCAGAGGGGGAGCTCGGGATCGCCACGGACGAACAGGCGACCGGCAAGGTGGTGAAGCGCCCGCGCACGACCGCGCACCAGCAAGCCGCTCCGAAGGACTGCTGTATGGGAAAGAACGAGTGCAAGGGCAAGAGCGGCTGCGTCACGAAGGCCACCTGCGGCGCCATGGCGCACTCGTGCGCGGGTCAAAACCAGTGCAAGGGCACGGGCACATCCTGCCCGCCCGGCGGCACCCCCAGCCCCTGACGCCTTCGCGCTAGAGCTTTTTCAGCGGCAAACGCCAGGGCGCGATACGATCATGGTGTGCGACGGATTTCCCTGACTGCAGCGCTCGCCGTGACCATCTCGGCGCTCATGGCTGCATGCTCGCTCGCGGCGTCGTTCGACGGCCTCGCTTGCGGCGACAACTGCGATGCGAAGGACGGCACGGTCGACGGGACGATCGACGGCGCGAGCGCACAGCTTGACGGCAGCGTGGGCCCCACGCCGGATGGCTCGCTGATGGACATGGACGGTGGCTCGACCGATGCCGGCGGTGACGTGAAGGATGCGTCGAAGCCCAAGGACTCGGGAGTGCCGGTCTTCACGTACACATGCCCTTCAAGCGCCACCAAGGTGGCGGACTGCGCGACCTGCATGGGCGCGATGTTCCCGTGCGTCCTCTGCGGAAGCAGCGGCGCGGACCATTCGCAGACGCTCGGCTACTGCGTCACCACCCCGACCTCCTCCGCATGCGAAGGCAGGGGGCCTGCGGCCTACGACGACTGCCTCTGCACGGTCGGCCCCGAGATCTGCGCGCAGCCGTACAACATCTGCGTGCAGCCCAGCGGCCCCGCGTGTCGCACGTGCGGCTTCGACGGCGGCGTCGGTCTCCCGTGCAAGGGCGGCGGCACCTGCAGGATCACGAACCTCTGCAACTGAACCTGGGTAGGTTCGCATCATTCCATCGCCAGGCTGATTGTCAGGCTGATCGTCCAGGGGGCGGGCGGATGGATACGGGGCCCATGTCCCAGCGGCATGTGTACTCGCACATGTAGTCGCCCTTCGTGCGGCAACGTGTCTCCACGGCGCGGACGTTGCGGCCTCCGCACATCTCGATCGCGCGCTCGTGCCAGCCCAGGTTCGTGAGGCAGTCGGAGAGCGAGAAGCTATCGCACTCGAACGCGCGGAGGACTGCGGTGCCGTCGTCCACGCGATCGTAGGTCATCTGCCCCGTGTCCTTGTACAGGCGGTGCAGCTGCGCGATGTGCTTCAGGAGCGCGTGCGGATCGTGCTCGCGCACGAAATTCTTGTGCGTGGTGGTCAGCGCGGACGTGGCGGAATGAGCGCCGAGCGCGCGGTAGATCGTGGCGCCGCCGAGATGCTCCGCGATCTCGGCGTCGAGCCGCTCCTGGGTCTCGAACGGGTACCAGCCGATCGCGAGGACGATGTCCGTGACGAGCACGCGGTCGGTCTCCGTCAGCGCGGACATGACTGCGCGCAGCCCCGACTCGCCGGCTTGCTCACGCACGAAGGCGAGCCGCGAGAGGAGCACGCCGCCTCTTATCTGGCCGCGCCCGCTCATGACCTTCCAGTATACCTCAGTGCAGCGCTGGCTGCGTGGGCGCTCGCTGCGCTGGGGGCAGCTGGGTTGGGCTGGGCTGCAGCACCTCCGATTCGAAGGTCGTGCGCGGCGGATCGATCTTGAGCTCGGCGACCATGCTCACGCGAGCCGATGCGAGGCGGGCGGAGAGGCGAGGCTCGTCCTGGGCCGTCGGCACGGTCGTCGCGAGGTGCAAAAATAGGCATTTTCGAACATACGCGCCGAACAGGAAGATGTGGCCCGTGAGCCGCGAATCTTTCGCCGACGCGCTACCTTGCTCGATCGCAACCCAGATCCTGGAATCGAACGCCTCGGGGCCGATGGTCACGGTGCTCTCCACGCTCCGCAGCTCCTTCGGGACCAGGCCCGCATCACGCGCGCGATCCTCGCAGGTCTTGTGGTTCACGAGCTCGCGCTCGAAGCTCGTGTAGATCGTGACGACGGAGCTGGTAACGGCGTGCTTCGCCACCAGCTGCGGCTGCGTGTGGTCGTCGATCTTCCAGTGTTTGCCGTCCGGCAGCGGCACCGTGAGCTGGAAGCGCTCCGAGTGGAACTTGCCCCACGTGCTCTCCGCGAACTCGGGCGAGGGCGGGTCCGCTTTCACGGGCGGATCCTGGTGCGTGGGCGCGTTGACCGGCGGAGGATTGCCGCACCCTGTGCTACCGGCGCAGAGCAGCGCAAGCGCACACGGAAGCGCGCGTGCGTTCAGACCTTCGTGAGCCATTCGGGGTGCGAGTTGTCCGAGCCGCGCACGATGTCGAAGAAGCGTGTCTGGATGCGCTTCGTGATGGGGCCAACGACGCCGTCGCCGATCGGGCGGTTGTCGACCTCGCGAACGGGCGTGACCTCCGCGGCCGTGCCGGTGAAGAACACCTCGTCCGCGAGCCAGAGCTGGTCGCGCGTGATGCGGCACTCGTGCACCGTGAGGCCGAGCTCCCGGGCGATCACCATGACGGTGTCGCGCGTGATTCCTTCCAGGATGCTGCTCGAGAGATCCGGCGTGTGCAGCACGCCTTTCTTCACGAGGAAGATGTTCTCGCCCGTGCCCTCGGAGACGAAGCCGTTCACGTCGAGGAGGATCGCCTCGTCGTAGCCGCCGAACTTCGCCTCGCGCTTCGCGAGCACGCTGTTCGCGTACTGGCCTGTCAGCTTCGCCTTCGCGAGGCTCACGTTGATGTGGTGACGTGCGAAGGAGCTCACCTTCGCGCGGATGCCGCGCTTCAACGCCTCTTCGCCGAGGTAGGCGCCCCACTTCCACGCGATGACGGTGGCACGGACGGGGTTGTCGGGCGCGTAGATACCCATCGCGCCGTCGCCCATGAAGAACATGGGGCGCAGGTAGCCCTCTTCCAGGTTGTTCACGCGGAGGAGCTCCGTGCAGGCGTCGGTGATCTGCTCCTTGCTCACGCGCGGAGTGAGCAGCGTGAGGCGGCACGAGTCCCACAGGCGATCGATGTGCTCCTTGAGGCGGAACACGTACGTCTTGCCATCCGCGCGCTTGTAGGCGCGGATGCCTTCGAACGCGCCAACGCCGTAGTGGAGGCTGTGCGTGAGAATGTGAACGTTCGCGTCATCCCACGCGACGAGCTCACCATCGAGCCAGACCTTCTGGAGCTTTTCGACCATGCGTGTTCCCTTCTCGAGGACCCATCACGGTAGTCGAGCTACCGCGCAAGCGCCACCAGCGTTGCACCCCCATCGGCTGGCGCCGTTGCAAACGCGACGACCAGCCTGCTCGAGCGCCCCTGCGATAGCCACGCGCCCAGCTCTCCGCGAAGCACGCCGACGTTTCCGGGCGAGTGGTTGCCCTTGCCGTGGATGATACGCGCGACGCGCTCGCCCGCGGTGCGTGCCTTCGTGAGGAAAGCGAAGAGCGACTCCTCTGCCTCGGCCGCGCGCAACCCGTGCAGGTCCAGCGTCACGTCCACGGGCAGGACGCCGCGACGCAGCTTCCTCAGCAGCTCCGGCTGGGCGTCCGCGCGCCGGCCTTCCATGTGAGCGCCGTCGTCCGTCACCTCGAACTTGACGCCGCCCATCGCCAGCGCAGCCAGTCGCTCGCGCGCCTCCTCCGCCTCTGCCCCAGCGCGGCTCCTGATCTCGTCCGCGCGCAGGTTCTTCGTGGGCTCGGCGCCGGCGCGGGCGGGCTTGTCCGTAGGCATCTGCGCGACGCCCATCATCATCCGATGGAAGCTCTCCACCTCTTCGTCGTGCGCGGCCACGGTGCCGGTCTTCTTTGCGGCGCTGCCCCTCTGCGGAGGCGACGCGGGCTTCTTCGCGCCTGCGGCCTCCTTCTGCGCCGCCTCTTTCTCCATCCGGTTCTTCAGCTCGTTCAGCGCGAAGAACGGCGAGCCCTTGTCGGCCTTTTCTTTTCGCGTCACGACGACGTTTCCTCCGGTCGGCTGTCGCGCGAGCTTCGGATGCGCGAGAGCACCGCCATCTTCACGGTCTGGATGCCGGTGAGCACGCCGTCGGCATAGTGCCAGTCGGTATCATTGAGCTCCGGGAAGTCGTGCGGGTTCTTGATGTCATCGTGGGTGAGCCCAGGATGGAGCCGCCGCGCCAGGTCGATGACCTTCTTCTCCTGGAGCGCCTCGATCTCCGAGATCAACTCCGTCAGCTCCTGGAGGGTCAGCTCAGCGGTTTTTTGCATGGTCTTGATAGAGCTCCTCGGCGTCCCCCGCCTCCACCTCAGTGTAGAACACTCGCGCTGGGTACACCGCGACGGTCGCGCCGTGCTTCGGACACAGTCCAAGGCACGCCGTCTTCGTGACCCACACGTCGGAAGTCGCACGCTGTTGCGTAACCTCCTGCTTCAACGCGACATAGACGTGCTCGCCCACGAGCCCGCAGCCACGACCGAGCGGCGAGTCCTCCGGCCGTGTGTTGCCGCAGACCAGAAAGTGCACCGTCGGGAGTCGATCGGCCGTCTTCAAAGCCACCTTTCATTAGCACTCCTCTCGCTCCCACACCGGAGTAGATCTTCGCAGGATCCGGCTTGTTTCCCCCGAGATCTGCGCCTGGATCGCCACGGAGTCAGTGCACCTATCCAGGTGTGTCGCATTTGGGAGTCGCTGCGCGATTTGCGGTGGAACGCGTCGTCGTCCTCTGGTCCGCCAGTTGCAACCATTGGCAGCGGGGGCCGAGTAGGTCCATGCAGCACCCGAATCGATACACACCACCACCCGCAGGTTCGATTTCACTGGGCGAAGATCGCGCGGTGGAGCTCGGCGGGCTCATCGGTCGCGGCACGATGTCGTTCGTGCACAGCGCCACGCTGCACGACCTCCGCACCGGCGTCTCACGCAAGGTCGCGATCAAGATCTTCGGCACGACGGCGACCGAGGATCGCTCGGTGGTGGAGAGCGCCATCCTTCGCAGCGCTCGCCGGTCTGCGTGTATTCTGCATCCAAACGTCGTTTCCGTCTTCGAGTTCGGCGTGTTCGAGGAGTGCCAGCCGTACCTGGTGACGGAGCTCGTGCCTGGCCTGTCGCTGCGCCGCTTCCTGGACGTAGTCACGGCGGACGGCCGCAGGCTCCCGCTCGATCTGGCGCTGTTCATCACGCTGGAGATCGCAGAGGCGCTGTCGGGCGCTCAGATGGCCACGAACCCCCAGGGTCAGCGCCTGTCGGTCATCCACGGCGAGCTGTCCACGCGCGAGGTGCTGCTCTCTCCCGAAGGACAGGTGAAGGTGGCGGACTTCGAGCTCGCCGGCGCGAGACACGCGGCGTCCTCCATTCGCAATCTGAAGATGATCGCTCACCGCGCGGTGAGCCTGGCGCCAGAGGTCGTGTCGGGCGTTCCGGCGGACGCGCGTTCGGATGTGTTCTCGCTCGGCCTTCTACTTCGCGAGATGCTCGTGGGCCCGCGCTTCACGCAGCCGGCGCACCACGCAGAGGTCATCGCACTGGCGCGCGATGGCGCGATGGACCAACCGGCGTTCCGTCCGCGCCTGCCGCGCGAGCTCTTCGACGTGCTCAACGGCGCGCTCGCGGCGGACCCCGAGCAGCGTTACTCGGACGCGGGCGTGATGGAATTCGAGCTTCGCCGCGTGGCCCTGTCGCTGGGCATAGGCGACATGCGCGTCTTCCTCCGCAACGAGATGACCAACGTGATCGCCCAGAACAAGCGCGGGTCCGCATCCGTGCCTCGCATGCCGGACGACGCGAAGACCACGGAGATGGTGGCAGCTGTCGGCCAAGGTCGAGAGTCCGCCCTGCGCCTCTGCGACTCCACGCCGGAAGCGGCATTCCGCGAGCGCTGGGCGGACGACGTCAGCGACGGCAGTGACGTCAGCGACCCTGACGAGTAGCCGACCTACTTCTTGGTTCCGTTGATCTTGCAGTCGGCCGCGCCGCCAGTGGCGGTGAGCTGACAGTCGATCAGCAACGTGCCGAGCGTGTTGTCGAACGACACGGCGCAGTTCTCGTTCACCACCATGCCCTGGATGGTGACGGTGCCCATGTAAGTGCCCTTGTCCTTCGCGTCGATGGTGACGGTGTTCGTGCCGCCACCCATCGGGCAGGCGAGCGTCACCGCGCACCCGGTCTGCGTGACCGTGCACTCACCCGAGCTCGTGCCGCAGCCCATCGAGGAGCTGGGATCGCTCTTGATGGTGTAGGCGCCGTGCACGTCGTCGCAGGTACCACCGCCGCTACCCGCATCGGTGGCGGCCACCGGGCAGAAGTGACAGATGCCGATGCTCTTCATGAGCGCGTTGTCGGTGGTCGCTGCCGCCATGTCGCAGAACTGGCCGTTCGGACAGTTCGCCGTGGTGAGACAGCCGGCGTTGCAGATGTTGACCGAGCAGTACTCGCCCGCGTTGCACGGCATCGTGTGGCCCTGGCACGCAGAGGTGCCGTCATTGTTGTTGGGCACGCAAGCACCGCCGCCTCCACCTCCACCGCCGCCGCCGCCGCCGTCGCTGCCCGCGTTGTTCGTGGCCGTGCAGCCGATGATGACGAGGGCCGAGGTGACGAAGAAGAAGGCCGAACGACGCATGAGGAGGCTCCTTGGAAGGCGAATGGACGCTCAGGCTATGCGGGGCGCTGGGGCGCGACAAGCATCAAGTGGTCTGGCGCCGCCGGAGATACGTCTCAAGCGCGGACACCACGAGCGCGTGCGAGAGCGTGCCGTCATCGAGCAGGGCGGGGAGCGCCGCTTCGGGCACGAGGCACAGCTCGCACTCCTCGAGATCGTCGAATGCCGTGCTTCCTTCCGGCGCGGCGCCGTCGGCGACGAATGTGTGGCAGCGGTTGCTCTGGATGGCCGGGTTCGCAGCGACCGTGGAGAGATGCCGGAAGGAGCTCGCGCCGTAGCCCGTCTCCTCGCGCAGCTCGCGCTTCGCCGCGGCGATGGGCGCTTCCCCCGGGTCGATAACGCCGCCGGGGATCTCCAGCGACAGCTCGTCGGTGCCGAAGCGGTATTGCCAGATCATCACGATCTCGCCCGCTGCCGTGCGCGCGATCACGTTGCACCAGTCCGTGCAGGCAAACGTGAACACGTCCCGACGCGGCTTGCCCTCGCCATCGTGAATCCTGTGCTTCTCCACCCCGAACACGGGATAGGAAGCCACGCGCTCCGTTCCAGAACGCGACCACTTTTTCATCGTCGGAGGGCGAAGGGTGAAAGCCACGGAGGAAGTCTAGGTCGATGGGGAGGGGTTAGGGGAAGTGGAAGTCGAGGTCGGGGTCGAAGTCGAGGTCGAAGTCGGGGTCGAGGTCGAGGTCGAGGTCGAGGTCGAAGTCGGGGTCGAGGTCGCGCTCGAAGTCGTCGTCGTCGATGTCCTCGTCGTTGTCTGCTAAGGTGCCCTCGTCCGATGGGCCTGTTTTCCGCTGCTGTTCGCGCCGCAAAGGGCGCGGTTTCCACTGCCTCGCTCGTCCGCGAGGACATCGCGGCGGTGCGCGAGAACGATCCCGCGGCGCGCGGTCCGTTCGAGGTGGCGCTCGTATATCCGGGCCTGCACGCGCTGTGGCTGCATCGCGCGGCGCACTCCCTCTGGACGCACGGCTCACCGTTCCGTGCGCGGCTGCTCGCGCATGCGAACCGCTTCGTGACCGGTATCGAGATCCACCCCGGCGCCACCATCGGCCGTCGCGTCGTGATCGACCACGGCATGGGCGTGGTCATCGGGGAGACCGCGAAGGTCGGCGACGGATGCATTCTGTACAAGGGGGTCGTGCTCGGCGGCACGTCGCTCTCGCGCGGCAAGCGTCACCCGACCCTGGGCGAGAACGTCGTCGTTGGCTCCAACGCATGCGTGCTCGGCGCGATCGAGATCGGCGACGGCGCGCGCATCGGCTCTGGAAGCGTGGTCGTGCGACCCGTCCCCAAGGAGGCCACGGTCGTCGGCGTCCCCGCGCGCATCATCTCGCCCGTGGGCCATCGCGCGGACGCGGCGCTCGACCACGCGAACCTGCCCGACCCGGTGACGGAGATGTTCCGCGCGGTCATCTCGCAGAACGAGCGGCTGCGCGAGCGCATCGAGAAGCTCGAGGATAGCCTAGGCGTTCCGCACGAAGGTGAGAGCGGAACGTTCCTTCTCCCATACGACGGCGAAGAGCTCCCGCCAGCGGACGGAGGCTGACGTGAGCGGCAAGGGCGACAACAAGGAGCGCAAGCCGAAGGCGAACGCGAAGGGCGAGACCGTCCTGGTCAAGAACCGCCGCGCCGCCTTCGACTACGAGATCGCGGACAGCTACGAGGGCGGCCTGGTGCTCGTTGGCAGCGAGGTGAAGTCCATCCGCAACGGCAAGGTCGAGATGGTGGACGCCTACTGCTCCGTCGACCACGGTGAGATGTACCTGAAACAGTTGTATGTTGCACCCTTCGAGCAGGCGAGCGCATTCCCGCACGACCCACGCCGCGCCCGCAAGGTGCTCCTGCACAAGCACGAGGTCGAGAAGCTGCATGATGCCGTGTCGCGCGACGGCATGACGCTCGTGCCGCTCCGCCTGTACCTCACGAAGGGGCGCGTGAAGGTCGAGATCGCGGTCGCGAAGGGCAAGAAGTCCCACGACAAGCGCGCCGCCATCAAGGAAAAGACGGCAGACCGCGAGGCGCGCGCCGCCATCCGGCGCGAGCGGAAGTAAGAGAAGCCATGCACGTGCGCTGGGAAAAGGGCGGAGAAGCCGACTACATGCTCCTCATGGGAGAGGTCGTCACGCTGCGCTCCACCACGCCGGCGCCACCAGGCTCACGCGTCGAAGGTGCGCTCTCGTCCGAGCCCAACGTGAAGATTCGCGTGAAGATTCACGGCTCCAAGAAGCAGGCGGATGGCACGTTCGTCCTCACGGGCCGCCCCATCGATCTCACGAACGAGACCCGCTCGAAGATCGAAGAGCTGATCAGCCCGCATAGCTGACGCCTGCGCCGTCGGCGCTCGCATGAGGGTGGCGCGCTGGCCCCGATGGATGTACGCCGTACGGGGTGAGCGCAGATAGCTATGACCTGGTCGTCATCGGGAGCGGACCTGCCGGGCAGAAGGGCGCCATCTGCGCCGCAAAGCTCGGAAAGCGCGTCGCCGTGGTCGATCGCCCCGATCGCGTCGGCGGCGTGTCGCTCCACACGGGGACCATCCCCTCGAAGACGCTGCGCGAGGCCGTCCTCTACCTCTCGGGGTTTCGGCAGCGGACGTTGTACGGCAAGGACTACCGACTCAAGGACAACATCGGCATCGGCGATCTCGAGAAGCGCGTCAGGCCGGTGCTCGCGCACGAGCTCGAGGTGGTGCGCGCCCAGCTCGCGCGGAACCGCATCGACACCATCCCAGGCATCGCGCGCTTCGTCGACAGCCACACGCTCGAGTGCACGGGAAAAGATGGCGTTCGCCGCCTTCACGCCGAGCATGTCCTCATCGCGTGCGGAACGCGTCCCGCGCAGCACCCCGACATCCCGCTCGACGGAAAGAAGGTCTTCGACTCCGATCAGATCTCCAAGGTCGAGGCGATTCCGCGCCACCTCATCGTGGTCGGGGCCGGCGTGATCGGCCTCGAGTACGCCTCGATGCTCACCGCGCTCGGCGGTGAGGTCACGGTCATCGACCAGCGGCCCAGGATGCTCGACTTCATCGACACGGAGCTCGTCGACGCGCTCGCGTACCACATGCGGCGTCACGGCGTGACGTTCCGCCTGGCCGAGAAGGTGACCTCCGTCATCGTCGATGCGCGCGAGAAGGTCGTGGCAACCCTCGAGAGCGGCAAGACCGTCTCCGCCGACGCCCTCCTCTACGCGGTCGGGCGACAGGCGAACACGGATACGTTGAACCTCGAGTCCGCGGGCCTCACCACCGACGCGCGCGGGCGCATTTCCGTGAGCGAATACTTCCAGAGCGCCGTGCCGCACATCTACGCAGCGGGAGATGTCGTCGGGTTTCCATCCCTCGCTTCGACATCCATGGAGCAGGGGCGGCTTGCCAGCTGCCACATGTTTGGTGAACCGTCCAAGCTCGAGACCGGACACCTCCCGTACGGCATCTACACGATCCCGGAGATCTCCACCGTCGGCAAGAACGAGCAGGAGCTCACGGCTGCTAAAATTCCCTACGAAGTGGGCCTCGCACGCTACGAAGAGCTCGCCAAGGCGCAGATGATGGGTGACCACATCGGCCTGCTCAAGCTGCTCTTCGATCCGAAGTCGCTGAAGCTGCTCGGCGTCCACGCGATCGGCGAGAGCGCTGCCGAGATCATCCATATCGGCCAGGCCGTCCTCTCGCTCGGAGCGTCGATCGAGTACTTCCGGGACACGGTCTTCAACTATCCGACCCTCGCCGAGGCCTACACGGTCGCGGCGCTCGACGGCCTCAACAAGCTCTAGAAACGGCCGGTATTTTCCGCCTCTTCTGGTGGGCGCCGACCGCCGATCGTGATGGTACGCTCCTGGGTGACGTGAGCCTGCCCGAACGACCCAAGCGTCTCGGCCCGTACGACGTCATCGCCAAGATCGCTGGCGGTGGGATGGCGACCATCTACATGGGGCGCGCGAAGGACGCGAACGGTGTCGAGCGCGTCGCGGCAATCAAGGTGATCCGTCACGAGATGACCCGCAACGAGAACGTCGTGCAGATGTTCATCGACGAAGCGACGCTCCTCGCGCGTCTTTCCCATCCGAACATCAGCCGCACGCTCGAGAACGGGGTCACTGGCGATCGGCACTTCATCGCGATGGAGCTCCTGATCGGTCGCACGCTCTTCGACGTGTGGGAGGAGCTCGTCGCGCGCAAGCTGTCGCTACGGTTCGACGTGGCCGCGTGGATCTGCGCGCGCGTGGCCAGCGCGCTGCACTACGCGCACGAGCTCACGGACGAGCACGGGACGCCGCTCGCGGTGATTCATCGCGACGTCAACCCGAGCAACATCTTTCTCACCTACGACGGCGAAGTGAAGCTGTTCGACTTCGGTCTCGCGAAGACGGTCGGTCGTCGTGCGAAGAGCGCCGAAGGGATCGTGAAAGGCAAGCTGCCGTACCTCGCGCCGGAACAGGTGATGCAGTTCCCGTACGATCGCAGGGCGGACATCTTCATGCTCGGTACCACGCTGTGGGAGCTCGTCACCATGCGCCGGCTGTTCAAGCGCGACGACGACGTCGAGACCGTGAAGGCCGTGCGCACGTTCCCGGTTCCGGATCCGCGTCGGCTCGTGCAGGGGTTTCCGGACGCCCTCGCGACCATCCTGACCAAGGCGTTGGAGCGAAACCGCGAGCATCGCTATGCCACGGCCGCCGACATGGCGCGCGATCTGGACGCGCTCGTATCGCCGGCGATCGCCGCGCAGATCCCCGGGATCATCTCCGCGATCCTCGACGCTCTGTTCGAAGGCGAGCGCGCGAAGCAAATGGGCTGGCTGCGCACGACGCAGGCCATCCGCACCATGCCCAGGGTGACGATACCGCCGCCGGTCCCCGTCCCCGCCGTACGCGACGCACAGACCGACAGCCAGAGACCGAGCGCCAGCAGGCAGCCGAGCGCGAGCAAGCAGCCGAGCGCCAGCAAGATCCCGAGCGCGAGCAAGCTGCCGAGCGCCAGCAAGATCCCGCACGCCAGCAAGCTGCCGCCCATCAGCGTGCCGCCACCGCGCAGCGTGCCGCCGCCGCGCAGCGTACCGCCACCGCGCAGTGAGCGACCGTCCATCAGACCGCCGCCACCAACACCGTCGAAGCTGCGTAGGTGATCACCCGTAGTGGGGTGGCTGCATCGGCGGCTGCATCTGGCGTTGCTGCGCAGACTATCACTCAGACGCGAACTACGAACTGCGATGCGGTAGCGGCCACCTCGTCCGTCGCGAGCACGAAGACGGTGGCGTCGCGGAACGCGGGATCTCCGGCGATGCGGGCGGCCACGGGGGTCATCACGCTCTCCTCGATCAACCTTCGCAGCGGCCGTGCGCCGCGCGTTGGGTGATAGCCCACCTCCGCGAGCCGCGCCTTTGCCAAGAGGCTCGCCGAAAGCCGCAGGTTGCGCCGCGCGAGCCCCGGACGCGCGGACACGGAGAGGAGCTCCAGGTCCACGATGCGAAGCACGTCACCACGCGTGAGCGAATGGAACGGAAGGACGTGGTCGATGCGGTTGTAGAGCTCCGGCCTGAAGTGCGCGCGCACCTTTGCCGTGAAGTCTCCACCAGTCGTCGCACCAAATCCCACCGGCCGCGCGTCCGTCACGCCCAGGTTCGACGTCATCACGATCATCGTGGTGCGGAAATCCACGAAGCGTCCGTTGTCGTCCGTCATGCGGCCTTCGCCCAGAATGCCAAGGAGCAGATCGAACACCTGCGGGTGCGCCTTCTCGATCTCGTCGAGCAGCACCAGCGACAGCGGCTGCTCGCGCACGCGGGACGCGAGGCTCAGTGTCCCGGGGCGCGCGCTCACGAGGCGCATCACGGCGCCCGCGTGCATGTACTCGCTCATGTCGAGCCGGATCATCCGCTCTTCGCCGCCGAACGTGGTGCGCGCCAGCTGCTTCGCGAGCTCCGTCTTGCCCACGCCCGTGGGGCCCACGAAGAGCAGCGTCGCCAGCGGCCGCTCCGGATCCGTGAGGTTCGCCTTGAAGCGCGCGAGCACGCGCCCGCACGTGTCGCACGCCGCGTCCTGACCGATCACGCGCGCCTTCAGCATTCCCGAAAGGACGTCGGCGCCCGCATCGATGTCGTCCGAGAGCAGCGAGATGGGAACGCCGGAGTAGCGCGCGTATGCCTCCGATGCGTCCTTTGGATACAGCGTGCGGCCGGGCGCATCCGGCTTGTCTCCCTTGGTCCCCGCGGCAAGCCAGTCGATGAAGCGCAGCGCCTTCCCGGGAAATGCAACGCCGCGCTCGAGCGCGTGCAGGTGCCGCACGAGCCGTTTCATGGCCGAAGGATGAACGTCCAGACCCTTCTTCCTCGCCCACGCAAGACCAAGCGAGAGCGTGTCCGTGGGCGACGGCTCGTCCACGCGCACCACCGTGAAGCGCTGCACGAACGACGGCCGCGTGCGCCGCGCCCGCTCCAGCTCCTCTTGCGTGCATTCTGCAATGATCCGGATCTCGCCCATGGCGGGCTCCAGGAAGTCGGAAATGGACGCGCCGTCGGGCTGCGCCTCCGTGAGACCTGCGAGCGCGCTCACGTGGAGGTAGTCGCCGTCCATGAGCTCCTTCACGAGCTTGATGCAGCGCTCTTGCCACATGCCCAGGTAGACCATGCCGGCGATGATGCGATCCTTCGACGTGCTGTGGATGCGTCGCGGCTTCTCGCCCGTGGGCAGGTCCTTCTTCGCGGACAGATGATGCTGCGCGATGCGGCGCACGAGCGCGGTCTTGCCCACGCCAGCGGGCCCCACGAGCAAGAGTGATGGCGCGTTCGGTTCCAGCGTCCACGACTTCAGAGATTCGAAGACGGACGACTCACCCACGACGGGCGCGAGCTTGCCGCGTGAAGCACGCGCCACGAGATCGTCGGCCACGCGCGCGAGCTCCGGATGCTCTTCTTCCTCCGTGGGCGCCGTCTTCACTGGCTTGTGGCGCGACAGCAGCGGTGGCGACCAATCGGCCACGAACTCGCTGCCCACCTGTCGGAAGTCGTAGATCCATCGCGCGTTCTCGCCGAGGAGCAGCGTGCTCACCGCGTGGCGCAGCACGTCCGCCGCGAGCGAAAGCTCCTCGACGACGAAGAACCCGCCGAAGCGCGGCAGCATGACGCGAAAGCCGCCGCCCTTGAGCGGGCAGTACGCATAGGTGAGGATGAGCGGGATCTGCTTCTTGCCGATGACCGCGCGCTTCTTGATGGATGAGAGCGGGTGCACATCCACCTTGATGGTCTGCGTGCGGAACTCCTCTTCCCAGAGGAAGCGCGAAAGCGCGTCCTTGGACTCCACGAGCATGACCTCGAGCTTGGCCTCGAGCTCGGCGTAGAGGTCCTCGTTCGTCTTGCCATACGCGGAGGGCGCGGGCTGGTCGAAGAACGAGTCCCACGTGCGGAGCAGGCGGCCCGTGCGTTGGCCGTCCTCGTGCACGACCACGTGGACGCGGAACGATCCGCGGCTCATGTCGGCGCCTCGATCCGCGATACGCGCAGGAGCCACAGCCGCGTGAACACGTCCGCCAGGTTCGTGACGCGCGCCTCGTAGGGCATCCCCAGAACGAAGTCCTCCATCTCCAGCATGCTCGGAGGTCGGCGCGGCAGCGGCGGATCGAACTGGATGGTGCGCACCACGGGCAGCAGGCGATCGTTGCGTGAGGCCTTCCATGCCTCCACGTGCGCGTGCGGCGTCGTGTCCGCGGGCGCTGGCAACACGCGCACACGCAGGAGCTCGGGCTCACGCACCGTGGGGCGCCACACGTGCGTACCCGTCTCGAGCTCCAGGTAGTCCTTGATGCAGAGGCCCACGATCTTGAGCACCGCGAAATCCGGTGCGGCGAACTGCGCGGCCTCGAGCGAGCCTTTTCCGCTGCCAGAGAAGACGTCGTCGTCCGAGAGCCACGCGATGGTGTCCAGTCCGCCGCGCGCCGTCGCATACGCCTGCATCATCTCCGTGATGAACGTGCGTCCGGAACCGAAGGGCAAGAGCTCAACGAACACCGCGTGCTGGTCCGGGCGAGTCACCTTGTCGAGCGCGCGCGAAAGGACGTACGTCTCCGCGATCGCGGCGAACAGATCCCACCAGTTGCCCGCGCCACCAAAGTCCGGTCGCAGGCGCTCACGGCGTCCCTTCCACGTGGGCTTCCGGCCGCCCTTCCACGGGTGCTCGGGATACACCACGGTATCGCGCGCCGCGATCGCAGCCTCCAGCGCGTGGTGCGCCATGTCGCGCGACAGCACCGTGAGACCTTCGACCCGCTCACGCAGCGACTGGACCGTCATGCGCATCCATTCGATGTTGTAGAGCGGCTCGCCGTGATCGCGGAGTCCGCGGTTGTGGGCGGAGAGGTGCTCGCGCAGCTGCTCGGACAGGAGCGCGAGGCGATCACTCTTCTCGATTTGCTCGAGCGCGACGATCGTCTCCGGCAATCGCTTCCGCAGCTCTCCGAGCGGGCTGTTCCAGAGCCCTTCGAGCGCATAGCCCTGCGCCACGGGCTCCGCCTCCACCAGCGGCTCGCTCTCCACCGTGAGGCCAAGGTCGTTTTCCCCGATGCGCAGCACCTGCATGGCAGCGCCGGGCGACTTGGCGATCTGCTCGCCCAGCAACGTGCCGATCCGGTCCTCGATGAAGCGCGTCAGCGAGCGCGCGCCGTCCTCGGCCCGGAGCGCCTCGCGCGCGACTCGCTCCACCGCGTTCGGGCTCACCTGCACGAACACGTTCCGCTCGATCAGGCCCGACCGACCGAACAGCTTCGCGAGCTCCTTCTTCGTGACCAGCGTTGCGATCTCGGGCGTGAGCGGGCGGAACGGAACGACCGCGTCGATGCGGTTGAAGAGCTCCGGCGGAAAGAACTCGCGCACCGCGCGCGCCACGTCGTGCATCAGCCCTTCCGCCGGCGCATCGAACCCCACCGGCGGGCGCTGGCGTGCGCCCAGGTTCGACGTCATCACGATCACGGACTGGGTGAAGCTTGCAGTGTTGCCCGCTGCGTCGGTCAGTCGACCGTCGTCGAACAGCTGCAGGAGCAGGTTCTGCACCGCGGGATGAGCCTTCTCGATCTCGTCGAGGAGGATCACGCTGAACGGCTGCGCCATCGCGGCGGACGTCAACGCGCCCTCCGGGTTCCATGCGTCACCGATCAGCCGCGGCACCGCGTCTGGGCCCGACAGCTCGCTCATGTCGAAGCGAACCAGGCGTGTCTTGTCGCCGTAGAGGTACTCCGCGAGCGCCTTCGCGAGCTCCGTCTTGCCCGTGCCGGTCGGGCCCGTGAACAGGTACACGCCGAAGGGGCGCTTTGGATCCGTCAGCCCCGAGCGGATGCGCACGACCAGATCGGCGGCCTCCTGCACGGCCAACGGCTGTCCCATCACGCGCAGCTCGAGCTCCTCGCGGATCTCCGCGACCGTGAGCGGCTTCTCGGGCGCGAGGAGCACCCACGGCAGCCCGGTCTCGCGCGAGAGATGATCGATCACGTCCGCCGGGGTGATCACGCGCGCCTCACGCTCCCCGCTCTTCGTCCTTGGCGCGCGGGGCCCGCGCTCGCGCGTGGTGTAGAGGCGCACGAGCAAATCGACTGCTTTTCCCGGGAGAGCGTGCGATGGGAACAGCCCATCCGAGAGCTCTGCGATGCTCTGGAACGTCCGAGGTTCCATCTCCACGGGCGCCTCTTCGGGGCTCTCCACCTCGATCTCCCGAGCGCGCGCGAGCATCATGCGAAAGGTCTCGTCGCGGGTGGCCGCGGCGACATGCATGGGCACGAGGGACGCGGCGAACGCGGGGTCGTCCTCTTGCAGTCGCGCGAGCTGCGCCGCCGTGCACTCGCCGAGGATGGTGAGCTCACCACGCGCGACGGGACCGCGGAAGAAATCGGACAGCGCGCGATCGCTGTCACGCGCACGGCCGATGCGACCGAAGAGATGCACGTCGGGGACGAGCAGGATGATCTTCTTCCCGCGAACGTCCTCCAGGAGGTCCACGCAGCGCTGCTCCCACTGGCCTACGCGCGACATGCCGGCGATGAGCTGCTTCCCCTGAAGACGCCAGACGTGGGTGCACTTGTCCAGGTTGCGATGCGCAGTGAAGCCGTCGTTCACGAGGAGGTCGGAGACAAGCTGCTCGATCAGCGTGGTCTTGCCGCATCCGCTCGGACCCACGACCACCACGGACTGCCGCCGGCTCGCGCCGAGCATGACCTGCAGCTGCTCGCGATACGGCGCGCGCGGAAGCCCCTTCGGTTCGAGCGGGCACTCGGCCGTGAGGTCCGTTCCCAGCGTGGGGAGGACCTTGAGCGGCTGCTTCTTTCGCTTCTCCGCCTGCGTCGGATCGATCTCCAGATCGTCCCAGAGCCCCTTCTTCTTGTCGGGCAGCTCCGAAAGCAGCGTGCGCTCGCTCGCGGTGAACGAGAACGCGCGCAGCGAGTCCTTCGTGTTGCTCCAGAGCGCGACCAGCGTCTCGTCCGGGAGGTCGGACCAGGTCACTGCAAAGTAGGCAGCTGCGGCCTCCGCGATCGGCGCGTGACGCGGCAGCGGGAACCACTCGTGCTGTCGCGCGGGGTGGTAGCAGATCTCCATGGGGGGCTGCAGATCACCCACGAAACGAGGCTCCACGATGATCGGGCACAGGCCGCCCACCTTGCGTCGCCCGTGGTCCTTCAGCTGTAGCTCGAGCCGCACGCGCTCTAGCCGCGTGCCTCGCTTCAGATCGAACCGCAGGAGCTCGACGGGCCGCACGCCCGCCACGCACGTCTTCAGCGAATCGCGCAGCAGCTGCTCCGCGCGCGGGATCGTGGGACCGACTGCGCGCTGCGTGAATGCGCCCAGGCCGAGCGTGGTCAGGTCGATCGTGCTGCCCAGCTTTCGCTGATAGACCGGGACGGTGAAGGAGACGGTCATTCCATCGCCTCCACTGCGTCCTTCGCGTCCTTCAGGCCCACCCCGGTGATCTCGCGATAGAGCTTGATCGCGCTGATCTTGTTCTCACGAGCGAGCCGCCGCACCTCGCGGAAGCGATCATTGAGCACGGACCGAAGCTGTGTGTCGCGATCGAGCGAGTCGTCACGCTCGAAGAGCAGCAGGTGCTCGAGCGCTATCTCCTCGAACGACGGCCAGTACTCGTCAGCGGGAACCTGCGCGGCCGCGCGGCCATCCAGGATCTTCACGGTGTCCTCGCCAGAGGCCTGCTGCCGCAGCGCAGGTCCGCGCGACAGCCCCTCCGCGGCCTGCGCGTTGGGCGGCTCGAGCTCCGGAATGGTCCACTCCGACTCGTGCACCTCTGCGCGGAGCGCGAGCAGGTCGACGTGGAGGCACGCCGGATCGCCCTGGGAAAACCCGACGAATCGATGCAGGCCAGACTCGAGCGCGAGCCACATGCCCGCGTGATCGCCCTCCGCGCGCACGATCACGTTGCGGAACGAGCGGTCTGGATGCTGGATGCGCGCGAGCGCCTGGTCCGGAGTCCGCGGCGGTCCCCAGCGCAGCCCCGCAGGCCACGCGACGCCGCTCGGCGCGGGCTCCTTGTCGCCGTCAAGGTGAACGGTGATGGTCCACTTGCGGCGCGCGGCATCGAGAAGCAACGGCGAGAGCCAGCGATCGAACGCGCGACGAGAGTCGAGCTCCTTCACCAGCAGCGTGGAAGAGTTGCGTCGGGGCTCCTGCGCTACCAGCGCGTGGACGAGCGCACCACGGAACCGCTTCTGCGCGGCCTCTGCCTCCGCACGCAGCCCGTCGATCGATTGACCTGCGACGAAGCCCGTCAACGCGAGCTCCTCGATCGCACAGATCTCCGCGAAGCTCTGCACGAGTGATTCGTGGAGCGCAGCGAAGCGCGCCTGGTCTGCGCTCATCATCGCGAGCTCCTGGCCGCCCTTCTGCTGCTCCTTGCTCTTCTTTTTCCCGCTGCCGTAGCCAAGCTGCGCGACCAGGTAGTCCGTCTCGTCCTTGAGCTTCACGATCCCAGGCAAAACAAGCTGTCGATGCATGATGCGCCTCATGCGCATCACGGCCGCGAGCACATGCGCTGCATTGCCGCCGCGTCGCGCGGGCTGTCGGACCACGCCGAAGCGCATGCCGCCGTGCGACTCCGCGCCCTCTTCTCCGGGTTCCGTGCGCTCGCCTGCGGTGGCGACGCAGAGCTGCTCGCCCTCGAGCCCGCCCCAGCCGGAGATGAGCCGTGCGAGCGGCGTCACGAGCTCGCGCTCCACATGACGGCGGAGCGCACGCGCGCCGTACGCATCGGAGAGGCCGCCTTCGCCCAGGTGCTGGAGCGCGGACTCCGATACCACGAGCTCGAGACCGCGTTCCACGATGCCGCGGCGCCGAGACGCGCGTGCCGTGGTGATTCGCGTCACCTCGTGGATGTCCTTCGCGTCGAGCGTCCGGAACGCGACGATGCGATCGATGCGGTTCACGAGCTCCGGCCGGAACGTCTCGCGCACGACCTTCGTGTAGTGCGCTGCATCGTCCGCAGCCGTCGCCTCGGCGAAGCCCGCCTTTCCGCGCCGGTGCGACGCTCCGAGGTTGGAGGTGAGGATGAGGATCGTGTTCTGGAACCACGCCACCTTGCCACGGCCGTCCGTCAGGCGTCCTTCGCCGCAGATCTGGAGGAGCAGGTCGAACGCGGCTGGATGCGCCTTCTCGATCTCGTCGAGCAACACCACGGAGAACGGCTGCTCGCGGACGCGTCGCGTGAGGAGGCCTTCGCCGCCGTCGACACCGCGGAACAGCCGCTCAGTGGCTTCTGCGCTCGCGTACTCGCTCATGTCGAAGCGCGTGAGGCGCTCGTCGCTGCCGAACAAGAGCTCCGCCAGCGCGCGAGCCAGCTCCGTCTTGCCGACGCCCGTAGGACCCACGAAGAGCAGCGTTGCCAGCGGCTTCCCCGTGGGCTGAAGACCAGCCTTCACCACGCAAACCAGCTCCGCCACACGTCGCACCGCAAGGTCCTGGCCGATCAGACGCTTGCTTAGCGACGCGAAGACGTCGTCCACGCGCAGCGCGGTCTCGTCGCGAAGCAGGAACTGCGGGACGCCCGTGCGAATGCTGAATGCCTCGTGCACGTCGTCCTTGTCGAGCACGGCACCTGCGGCCTCTGAGCCGAGCGCCAGCTCCTTCGCGGCGCGCAGCTCCGACGCAAGTCGCACGGCCTTGCCCGGAAACGACTCGTACGGCAGGTAGCGCTCGCTGAGCTCCACGAGCGCAGTGTTCGCCTCCGGGCTCAGCACCGGGCGCTCGGGCTCGCGCGTGCGGTCCTCCTCGGTGAGCACGGCGAGCACGTGCAGCGCCCCCTTCGCGTCCATCGGCGTGAGCCGCACGCGGCCGAAACACGAGAAAAAGCCTCCGTTCTGCGCCTCCACGCGCTCCAGTGTGTCCTCGCGGATTTCACCCACGACCCGCACGCGGCCGTCCTCGAGGAAGGGGCGCATCGCGCTCGGGAGGTCCACGTGTCCGCCGGGGCGATCGGTGAAGAGATCGCCCAGGTCGTCGAAGTAGAGGATCGCGTCGATGCGGTGCGCGGCCTCCATCACGCGGCGCACACGCTCCTGCCACTGGCCGAAGCCGCTCATCCCAGCGATGAGCCGCGCGCCCGAGGTGGCGAAGACGAAGCGTGGGCGATTGAGCTCGAACTCTTGCTCGAGCCACGCGCGGAAGAGCCCCGTCTTGCCCACGCGCTCCCTTCCGACGATGAGCGTGCTCGCGCGCTCGTCCGCGGCGAGCAACGAGCGGAGCATGTCGATCTCCTTCTCGCGAAGCGGGAAGGGGTGTGGTCTCTGGCCCATCAACCCCGCGTGCATGGGCTCTGCCACCGACTCCAGGATCGCGATCGAGTGGCGCTTCGCCTCTTGTTCGGCGATGCGCTTCTTCACGTCGTGGCCCTTCTTGATCTCGGCGCTGCCGCCGCGATGAAAGACCACCTTGAGGCGAACCGTGCGCTCGTCCCGTCCGGGGAACAGGTCCAGGTACTCGAGCGGCGTCATCTCACGCGCAGCCGCCATGCGCTTCACCTCCGCTTCGATGGCCTCGTCCATGTCCTCTCCGGCCGTGGCGAAGAACGTGTGACGAAGCGGCACGATGAAGACCCACGCATCGCGAAGACCTTTTGCATTCGTGAGCGTAGGGATCAAAAGGCTCGTTATCGGGATCGCCGTATCCATGCGGAAGCGGCGCGTGAGATCTTCGCGCGGCACCACCACGTCGGTCGTGTGAACACGCGTCCCCTCCGGCAACGCAAAGCGCGCCACGAGCTCCGGCTCCGCGCTCGCGAGGTGCTCCGACAGGAACATGCGCGCCTCGAGCAGCGCGTCCTCCTCCTCCCCGTGGCTGGCAAAATTCGGATCGCCCGCGAGCACGACGACGGCGTCGCCGCTTGCGAGCGCACGCACTAGAACAAGAGTATCGAGCTCGATCTCAGGCACGGACCAGCGAGCCTATCAAGAAAGCCCTACCGGTTCAGTTTCCGAGGCACTGCAGGGAAACGGCCGGCGTGAAGGCGCCGTTCTGGGCCTTCTCGATGTAGCTCTTGAGGGGCTTCGTGTCGTCCAGCAGCGTCGTGGTGAACGCCTTCAGATCGATATTCATGTCTTCCTTGATCTCGGAGCCCTGCCACGGCATTCCTAGCGCGAGGTTCTGGTCTGTCGGGATCGCTGGCGGATCGCCGATGGGCGGGATGGACACGCAGTGGCTGCAGTTGTCCTGGCGGAAGAACGGGAAGTAGTAGGCCATGTTCTTCTCGGCGTCGTACGTGGGGATGATCGCGGTGATGTCCTGCATCCATTTCTTGTGGATGTCCGCCTCCGTGGAGCCGGGGAAGAACCGCTGGTACGAGTAGAGCGAGTAGTTGAGATCCATCTGGTAGAGCACGAGGCTCAGACGGTCCTTCGGGAACTCCTTCGCGAGATACGTGTTGAGCAGACCGAAGTCCGCCTTGATGTCGGTCGGGCCCATCGAGCCCATCGGCTGGAGCTGGTCCGTGATCGGGTCCACGTTCCACGATGCGCGGATCTTCTCGTGCAGCTGCTTCGAGGGGCCGTTCGAGTGGAAGATAGGGCCCGAGTCGTCGAGCAGGTAGCCGCACTGCACCTGGCTGCCCATGCCCTTGCGGATGAAGTGGTAGTTGATGATGCCGCCCGCGCCGCCCGCGCTGCAGCCGGTCACGAACATCTTCGGGACGCTCGCGAAATGCGCCTTGAGCCAGTCGATCACGGCCATCGTGTTGGCGTGACCTGCGTGGTGGAACGTGATCGAATCAGGGCCCGCGTCCCCCGCGCCGCCGTCGCTCGCGCTCGCGTCGTCCGTGCCCCCGTCGGTGGGAGCGGCGGTGTACGTGATGACGTTGTTGCCGGTGTGGATGTCGCCGGTGCAGTACGGCACGAACACCATGTTGTAGTGCTGCGCGGGGTTGTCGTCAGATCGACGGTGCAGGTTCAGGTACTGGTAGGACGCCATGTGATCGTCGGGGATGCCGTGCGGGTTTGCTGCTCCGCGTGTGCCTCCCGCCCCCGTGCAGCTCCCGTAGTCCCAGCACGCGCCGCCCGGCTCGAAGCTGACGAGGAGATCGTTCGAGTCCTTGGTCCAGTTGACGAAGAACTTGTACTGGCTGCCGTCACCGCAGACCGTCCCGGGGAGCTCCACCTTGAGCCACGTGTTGCACGCCGGGAGCCCGCTGCCTGCGTCGGAGTCGCATCGGTCCGCCGGTGCCTTCGCGCTCTCGTCGGGCACGCACGGCGCGGTCGCGGCGCCGTCGCCCGTGTTCACGGGACCGTCGGTGGCCGGAGTCGGGGAGCCGTCGCCGTAGTCGGGATATCCGCCGGTGTTGTCGCAGGCAGGCGCGAGGAGCGCGAGCGCAAGGGCAGCGAAAAAGGCTGCGGGAACAGCGACGGCAAGGCGAAGATCCATGGCCACGACGTACCACAGCTCCGACGCTTTTTCAGCTAGCGCGCGTCGCGCCGTCAGCTAGCGCGCGTTGCGCCGTCAGCTAGCGCGCGTTGCGCGACGCACGGCCCACGCGCCCATGAGGACGGTGAGGGCGACCAGGCAGATCGAGCTCGCGCGTTGCGAGATCTCGAACGCGGCCTCACCACCGAAGAGGCTCCGGAGGTGTCCGTGCGGCAGCAGTAGCGCAAAGAAGCCGCTGCCGCCGAGCACCCAGTCCATGGCGAGAAGGACTCCGCGCCCGGCACCCTTCCAGAAGCTGGAGCCGAGCAGGAAGAGCGAGGCGTACGCCGCGCCGCCAAGCGCGCCGACCCACGCCGTGGTGACGAGATCGCGCCCGAGCGGCGGGTCCATCGCCGTGTGACCGAGCACCGCGATGATCTCCGCGGACAGCAGACCAAGCACCGCACCGAGCGCGAGCGCCGCCACGAGCAACGAGAGCGCCGCCCTCCGTCGCGACATTCCCATCAGCGAGAAGCTCCACACGACAGCGCCAAGCCCCTTCTCACCGACGACGCCAGAGATGGCCGCATACGAAAGAAACGGAAGCGCCGACCCGACGAACGCCACCGAGAGCGCGCCACGAAGGCCCGTGCTCTTCGCCGCCGCGCTGAGGCCGATCACCGCCGCAAACACCATCCACCCCACCGCGAGCGCGAGTGAACGGCGGCTCCGAACGAAGCGACGAAGATGAGCGCTGATGAAGGGAAGGAGCATCTACGAGGCGGGAGGGGTTGAAGGGGAGGTCGAGGTCGAGGTCGAGGTCGAGGTCGAGGTCGAGGTCGAGGTCGAGGTCGAGGTCGGGGTCGAGGTCGAGGTCGAGGTCGAGGTCGCTTCGATCTTCTCGAAGGCGGTCACATCGATTTGTGCCTTCGCCAGGACGCTCCCCACGTACTTCAGCAGGGCGTTTGCGTCGGTTGCGGTGATGGTCACGTCATGCGGCGTCGTCGTCACCGTGGCGTTCGCTGGCAGCTCGCTGAGCGCCTCCACCAGCTCTCTTCGCCTCTCCGTCGTCACGCGAACGCCTGAAAAAGCCTGCTCCGGGAGGCCTTCCTCGATCATGCCGCCCAGCGCTCGTAGCGCTCTGCCGCCGATTCGCGTGGCATCCAGCGCGGACTGCGTCGCGAGCACGACGGCGCGGCCTTCGCTGGCGATGGAGCGGAGCGCCTCCGTGATCTTGGTGAGGGCGCGCACGTCGAACCAGTTGCACGGCTCCTCCATCAGGACGACGCGCGCGTCCGTGGCGAGCGCGGCCGACAGCAGGACCACGCGGTGCTCTCCCGGTGTCAGCGTCTCCGTGCGACGACCTGCGAGCGCCGCCACGCCGAGTCGCTCCAGCGCAGCACCAGGATCGCGCGGCGCGCTGGAGCGCATCCGGAGCGACATGCGCAGGCACTCCATGACGGTCAGGCCTGCGGGAAGCTCGGCGGCGAGCGGCACGTAGGCGATGTGCTTCGCGAGCTCGTCGGTGCCCGCGGGCATGCCGAGCACGCGGACCGCGCCCTGCGTCGGACGGACGCGACCGCTGATGAGATCGAGCACGAGTGGGCCGCCCGAGACACGCGCGCCCACGATCACCGTGATGCCTTCGGCGAGGCCCAGCGTGACGGCGCGAAGCTGCGGAGTGACCTCGCCCTTGCGTGCAACTCCGCGGGCGACGACGCGATCGAACGTGATGATCACGCGCCCTCCCGCATGAGGCGATTCGCGTCCCTGCGGACCACCGCCAGCGCTGCCGCCGATACCACCGCGAGCACGAAGACCGCGCGCGCGAAGCGGCTCGGGTCCACCATGTTCGGCAGGAGCGACTCGCGCAGCGCGCCGAGGGCGGCCTCGATGCTCATCACGTCCATGCCGGGAACGTCCAGCCGCGATAGCGAAAGCCGTCGCACGACCTCCGGCAAGAACAGCACACTCACGAGGCGGCCGTAGCCGGACACGCGACCGGTGAGCCCGAGCGCGGCGAAGCACACGAGGCCGAGCACGATGGAGGCGCACACGGCGAAGAGCACGGATGCCGCGGAGGTCCACAGCGTGAGCCAGGCAGCATGAGCGTTCGGCGCGGTCGCGATGCAGGCAGCGCCGACCATCAGCGCCCCGCCGGCGTTCACGATGCTGAGCAGCAGGATCAGACCGCCCACGCGAGACACCACGTACGCGCGCGCGGAGCCCATGCGACCCACGACCAGGCGGAAGGTGCCATCCACGTGATCGCGCTTGAGCGCCGAGAGCGCGGCTCCGAATGCGACGCAAATCCCGGCACCCCACACCAGGGACACGGACGCGATGCTGGGCAGGTAGTAGCCGGACGTCAGGTTGCGGTGCGCCAGGAGGAACACGCGGCCCACGAAGAAAAGGCACCAGATCACCGCAAGACCGAGCCCGAATCGCGCGAGCAACCCGCGTGTCGCGAGCCTCGCGCCGAAGCGGATCAACCTCTGCGTCGGCATCATGGGAGACAAAACGTAGTCAAGAATCGTCCTTTTTCCTACGATCCACCGTTCCCGTGAAGAAGTACCAGCAAAAGCGGCGTCCGTTGACGCACCGGATCGCCCTGTTCGGCGGCACGGCGTACGTCGGGATCGTGTCGATCAGCGCACACGACGGTCGCGGTGTGTTGCTCGTAGCGAGCATCCTTGCGGCGCTCGTCTGCGCGTTCGTCGCCGTACAGACGCTCGGCGACTCGCGACGGCGAAGCCTGGCGCTGTACGGCCTCTCGTGGACGCTCGCCGCGGCAGACGCGGGTGGACATCGCGTCGTGTTCGCGATCTGTGGCACTGCGCTCGCGGTCACCTACGGCGTGGACTCGGTCCTCCACATCGAAGGCAAGGGCGGGCTGGCGGCGCCCATTCGCCCGCCGTTCCGCCTCGAGCGCGTGGCGATCGCGCTGTGGGCGATCGCGTTCGTGCCCGCGGCGCGTGACGCGCTCGGCCTGACGTTCGGCTGGCCGGTGTCCCTGGTTGCGGCCTGCGGCTTCGCCATGGGTGCGAGCTTCCTGCTGCTCGGGCTCGCGGCGCTCGACCGGGTGCGCCGCAGCCCTCACGAGCTGGGCGCGAACGTGCGCGCTACCACGGCGCTGGTGTTCGTCGGCGTGTGCGCGCTTTCCGGGCTCTTCCTGTCCGCATCGTCCCCCGCGGATCGCTTCGCGCCGCTGGAGGCGAGCCTCGCGCTCGCCGCGGTGATCGCCGCGCACGTGAGCGAGCACGCGGACCCGGGCAAGACAGTGAAGGTCGCCCGGCGCGCCGCCACGATCACGCTGTTCGCCGGGCCCGTCATCTTCATCTGCGCGCAGGTCGCACAAGGGTCGATGCTCGATGCGCGTCTGGCCCTCGTGATCGCAGCGGCAGCGACGGCCGCCATCGCGTGGGCGCATCGCCCGCTCTCGGAGCCCATGTTCCCCGGTCGCGGCCGCTTCATTGCCGCCTTCGTGAAGGCGGAAGAGGCGCTCACGCGGCTCTCTGGTGACGACGCCATCGCCGCCGTGCTCTCGCTCCTCCGTGATCCCGCGGGCCCGGATGCGCGCTCGCCCGCGCTGTATTTGTTGCATCCTGCACGCGTTTTGACCGTGGATTCCGCGGGCTACGTGCGCGAGAAGCCCGGCGACTTTCCGCCTGCGCTGCTGGAGCTCGCGAAGGCCGAACCCTACGCCACGCTCCGCTACGTCTCGCTCGAGCCGCTCTACGTGCGGCGGGCGGACCTTCGCCCGATCTCGCGCTGGATGACGGACGCCTCCGTGGATCTCGCGACCGTGGTGACGCACGAGGGCGAGGCGGAGGGCCTTCTCGTCATGGGCCTTGGCCGGCGCACCGATCCGTTCGCGCTCGAGGAGGTGGTGCTGGTGAAGCGCCTCTGCGACAAGCTCGCCTCGCTGTGCGCGATGCGCGCGGAGGCGGCGCGAGGGCTCATTCGCGAGCAGGCGCTCATGAAGGATCTGGAGGCGCGGGACGACGAGATCGCTCGCATGGAGCACGCAGTCTCTGTCCTGTCTGCGGGCAACGTCGCGCACACGTCGCGGCTCGCGGAGCCCGGGACGCTGGGCTTCTACTCACCGGCCGCACGGCTCGCGTTCGACGCGATCGAGCGCCGCGTACAGCAGGGGGCGCCGCTCGTGGTGCTCGCGCCGTCCGGCACGGACCCCGTGCCCTACGTGGCGCGCGCGCACCTCGGCAGCGCCCGTCGCGGAGCACCGTTCGTGGTGGTGGATGGAACGCGCACGCGCGATCACGACGTTTTGCGCTGGAGCGATCCGGTGTCCTCGCCGTTCACGATCGCGCACAAGGGCTTCCTCTTCTTGCAGGACGGTGCTGCGTTGCCGCAGGACGTGCAGGCGCTCATCGCGCGGTGCCTCGCGGAGCGTCGCCCTCCGTTCTCGCACGCGGAGCCGCTCGACCTGACGGTGGGGCTCTCTTCCACGCACGGCCTCGACGTGTTGCCGTCGCTGCTCGAGCCGTCGCTCGCCGCACGCCTCGGCGATGGCATGGCGTCCGCGGTGCTGTTGCCTGGCCTCCGCGACCGCGCAGAGGACCTTCGGGCCATCGTCACGGACCGGCTCGCGCGCGAGGGGCTCCGGGTACGCGGTGCGCCCGTCGGTATCGACGATCGCGCCTTCGCCGAGCTCCTCTCGTACTCGTTCCCGGGTGAGGACGCGGAGCTCCGGGCCATTGCCACCCGGCTGGTCGCAGACCTCGTCGGCGACGTGGTTCGCGCCTCGGACGTCCAGGCACTGAAACTTTCCGATGTGGCCGAAAAGGGCCACATCTTTCTCGTGAAGTGAGCCACCAGCCTGTGCTAGACCGGCCATGCCCATGAGAAAGCTCTCGACCTTTGTCGCTTGCGCCGTCGTGGTTTCGCTCGGCGGCTGTGGAAACGCAGATGAGGCCTACAAGCCTGCGCCTGCGTGGTCCGGCCGCAAAGCAAACCTCCCCGCGCCGCCGCAGCTTCCCACCACGCCCATCAAGGCGGGGGATGCGTATTCGATCTTCGGTGCATCGCACCACCTGAAGAGCCGCATCCACAGCGCGGATGTCACGGCCAAGGACATCACCATCCAGGGCTACATCGTCGACTCCAACATCCCGAACGCACCGGCGTGCGCCATCCACAAGACTGGCAAGGGCGACGACGAGAAGTGCAAGGACGTACCGATCCCGTCGATCTGGATCGCGGACTCCAAGGGCGAGACCAAGGCGAAGATGCGCGTCATCGGCTTCGCTCGTAACTTCGCTGTCGTGTTCGACGCGATGGAGAAGTACAAGGGCCTCAAGGACCCGCCGAAGGAGCTCATCAAGGACGACCAGTGGCAGGTGGACGTCCCGTTCCCGCTCCCGGCCGTTGGCGCCAAGGTGAAGATCACCGGCAAGTACGGCTACAGCTCCTCGAAGGCCTCGGGCCTCGTCACCGACCCCATGTACGGCGTCATGACGTACGGCAAGATGGAATACGTCGAGCCCTCGCCCGAGCCGGCGAAGTTCCTGAACAAGAAGTAGCTCGGTTCCTCGCGCCTCGCACCTCGCACCTCGCACCTCGCACCTCGCACGCGAAGCGCGCATGTGACTGCGTCGGCTCGCGTGTTGCTTGTGCGCGGGCATGAGAAGCGAACTGCACGTAAACCCGCGTGAGGGTGAGGGCGTGCCGTGGGCAAAGTGTGCCGCCTGGGGCACGACGATCGCGATCGTGCTCGTCGCATGCGGCGGCGCGACCCGAGACAGCTCCGGCGACGCAACCAGCAGCCACATCGACGGAGGCGGAGGCGGCGGTGGCGCGAACGACGGAAGCGTCGCCTCGGACGCGCCGCGCGCGCGCGTCAAGTGCAGCGACGTCTCCGAAGGCGGCGAGTGCTCCACCGGCGACACCTGCGACGCCGATTGCAGCAACCCCTGCCAGTTCTGCAACTTCTACTCATGCAGCGACGGCCACTGGAGCCAAGTAGAAGTCGCCCCGCTCCCCCAAACAGATCCGCAGTGCACCGACGGAGGAGACGGAGGCGAAGGAGGAGTGCACTGAAAAGTCGAAGTCGAAGTCGAAGTCGAAGCTCGAAGTCGAAGCTCGAAGTCAAAGTCGAAGTCGAAGTCGTCGTCGAGGTCTCTCCCCGTGCCCGTGCCCGACCTCTCCTCGCAACCGGTTCGCGGCCTCTGCGGCTCCCGCTCGGGGACTCGTGGTCGCTCCTTTCGCTCGACCAGAGTGGCATCGTCCTCGGACGCGTCAAGGCCACGCCAGCTGCGCTGGTCGCCCTGCGGGCGAGCCTTGACCCGTCGTCCGGGCGATGCCCCACCGGTCGGACGAAAAGGAGCTCGCACACATGGAGTTGAGAATCTACAGCGTGATCATCGAGACGATTGGGATGCTCAGGACGGAGATGGAGGCGATTGGGCGGCGGGACGTAGATCTGGAGAAGCAAATGCGGCGCGCGGCGGCGAGCATTGCGTTGAACACGTCGGAGGGCTCTTACTCTCGGGGGAAGAACGCGCAGCAACGGTTCCACACTGCACTGGGAAGCACGCGCGAGACCCTCGCATGCATCGAGGTCGGCGTGGCGCTGGGCTACGTGCCCTGCGTGAGAGACGAAGTCCGTGATCGCATGAGACAGATCCTTGGCACGCTGACGAAGCTAACGCGCTGAGCGCGCCAAAACACACTGCGCCGCGGAGAGCGAACTCCGCGGCGCGTAGTGCGCAATCGCCTGAGCGCCTCAGCGCATCAACGCCGACAGCATCTTCGCGAGGTTCTGGCAGCGCTGCATGATGTCGACTGCCGTGACGTAGTCCAAAGCGCCAATCGCGTGCGCGCCGTCCGCCGCGCCAGAGGTCTCGCACGCGCTGTTCCGAGCGCCAGTGAAGTACTTCCGTCGCATGCCGTGCGAGAAGTTCGGAAGCCCCTCCGCGACGTGAAGAAACACGCTCTTGCTAGCCCGCAGAGCCTGATCCCGAAACTCCTCATCGCGGATCCCAGCGCGATGCACCCTCACCACAAGCTCCTTGGCGCACTGGTAAACATCCAACTTCTGAAACGGCATAAGGCAATGTAACCGTTCACGGGTTGCTCGCCGCCGCGCGCCCCCCCACCCAGCGCGTGGGCTCGCTCGGGTAGGTCCATTCGGCACGTTGTGAGATCGAAATATCGTGCTGCGACGAATGGTCTATCCATGGTGAAGGGGATGGGGCACAGAGAGATTCGTGGCCCAGGATCC
>JANXLV010000172.1 GCA_025355005.1 Myxococcales bacterium
TCCACGCAGCTCGCGATGGGCTGCGTCCCCGCAGCGGATGCACTCTGCACGGAGCCGTCGGGCGCGATCGTGAGCGTGAGCGTCACCGTCGCGGTCGTCGTCTGCATACCCGCATCCACATCCCAGCACGTTCGCCTCACCGAGGCAGAGTGCGCGCGCACCACCGTCGCTACCGCGGCCGCGCCCCACGACCCGCTCGTCACCGAGCCGCTCGGTGGTGCGTTCGTCGCCGTCGCGGCCGTTGCGTTCGTGGCCGTTGCGTTCGTCGCCGTCGCGGCCGGTTCGTTCGTGGCCGTTGCGTTTGTGGGCGGTTCGTTCGCCGGACGTGGGCGCTTCACAGTCGCGGCGGGCTCCGTCCCATCCGTTGGCGAGGCGATCGCTGCGGGCGCGACCGCCGGCTTCGACGAGTCCTCACAGGCGGCATTGGCGAACGTCAAGGTCGCGAGCCCCAGCAACGTCATCCACCGTGTCGGCACGTACATGATGGAGAAGCGTACCGGGATCACGGCGCGCCGGAGAAGGGCGGTGGCAGCGCGCTCGGCGTGCGTGCGTGGAAGCGCAGCATCACGGTCTTGCTGTAGGGTGCAAGATACACGTATTCACCATCGAACACGGCGCCCCAGTAGCCGCCCGCCTTCACGTCGACGCCATGAAGGTCGAAGAGTTGCCACGAGGCGATGGTGTTGAAGCCGCTCCTCGTGTCGTAGCGAACCACGAACGTGTTGGTCTCCGTGTCATCCATGGCGGGCACGAAGTAGATGAACCGCCCGTCGAAGGCGCTTCCGATGAAGCCGCGTGCAGTCTTCTGCCCGAGCGCCACCGTGATGTTGAAGACCGCGTACGAGTCGACGTTGTTGAACGGGAGCGTGGTGTCGTAGCGCAGCACCACGCCGAGGTACGCAGCGGCGAGGAATGGGACGAAGTACACGTACCTGCCGTCTGTCACCGCTCCGCCGAAGCCGCGCGTGCTCTGGTTTCCCGATTTCGCGGAGTAGTCGAAGCTCTCCGCGGATGCCGGGTCGAACGCTGCCTTCGAATCGGCGAAGCGAAGCACGTTGCCCGACGGGGCGCTCTCGTCGTTCTGCTGGAACGGCGCCAGATAGTAGTACCCATTGGCGAACACCCCGCCGCGGTATCCAAGGCGAGGCGAGCCGGCACTCGCGAGCGTGAGGCCGCCGTCAGGTGACGCACCCGCGGCGAGGACCGCGATGGACGGGCCGCCCCGCGGGCTCAGGAACATGTGGTCGGAGCCACGCCCCACGCCGATGAACCGGCCGGCGCCCAGATTGTAGGAGTCCCACGACGTGGGCATCTCGAAGTCCAGCATGGTGTCGTAGCGGACCAGCGTGCCCATCGCGCTGCCGTTGTCGTCGTCGAACGGTGACGCGTACACGAACCGTCCATCGAACCCCATGCCGAAGTATTCGCGCGCGGTCGGCCCGAGATCGTGCGCGGTCCACGAGCCGCTGGAGCTGAAGCTCCCGCGCGTGTCGAAGCGCAAGAAGTTCGTTCCGGTATCCGGTGCAAGATACATGTAATGACCGTCGAACGTACCGCCGCGAAAGCCCGTTGCCTTTGCGACGAACATCGAGAGATTGACGGCCTCCCACTTGGTCTTGTCGCTCAGCGACGCCGCGTACGACGCGCCGCCGTCGGGGTCGACGAGGACGGCGCCTGGCGCAGGTGCGGCATCATCGGCCACGTCGCCGGCATCGGCACCTGGTGCGGCAGTCCCATCGGTGCCCGTGAAGGAGCCGCACCCATCGGCCGCGAGCGCCACTGCGGCAGTGAGCAGGACGACGCCGATGACGAGGGAGACACGCACCCGTCAAGCATAGCCTGAGCCACACCGCCGGGCCCGCGCAGTCGATCGAAGTGCTTCATTCGCCGCTGGTCACGGCGCCGGCGGTTGATAGCGTGCGCCGACGGCGGATGCGCCACCGCCGCAGTCACCCGACCATGCGAAGAGCTCGCTGCCGATGAACGCCGTTGCCGCGTCTGCGTTGAGCCCGGCGGGCGAAGCGGCGCTGTCCTTCGTCCAGGTGCCGCTCTTCTTGTCGTAGATGCGCACGCCGACGCTGTGTGGACACGTGATCGCCGCGGCTTCCAGTGCAAGGAAGAGCCGGCCCTGGTCCGCGGTGCGGTGTGCCAGGAGCGGCGTGTTGAGTGGTGAGGCCCACGCCGACCACTTGCTGGTGCCCAGATCGAACATCAGGCCTGCAGGTGCGCTGCCACCGGAGCCGCCGAAGAAACGCACCACCGTGCCGTCCACGAAGCCGCCGAAGAATCCGCCGCGCGCGCACAACGCGAGGGGGCAGCTGACGTCGGTCCAGCCGGTCGCGGGCGTGAACTGCGCGCCGCTCGCGACGGGCAGGGCGATGCTGTTCGTGCCGCCGAACACGAACATCGCCGTGCCGGTCCAGATGCCAGGAAAGGTGGAGCGCGGGTCGGGTGCGCTGCCCTTGTTGTTTTCCGTCCATTGACCGTTCGCGCCCATCGCAGGGTCGAACTCCTCGAGCTGTGGAGCGGCGGAGGTGGGATCATTGCAGGTGGTGATGCCACCGAACGTGTAGATCTTGGTGCCGTTCGCGACCGCCGCGTGGTTGCAGCGGGCCTTCTTCATGGTGGGGATCGTCGTGTCCCAGCTGTCGGCCGTGGGGTCGTAGATGCCGCCGGTGTCGAGCGCGGTGCTGGATGCGGATGCTCCACCACCGAACACGTAGAGCTTTCCGCCGAGGCCCGCGGCCGCGTGACCCGTCCGGGGCGTGGGCTCGTTCACTGTCGTGATGGTCTGCCATGCGGGCGCGCATCTCGCAGCGACGCAGTTGCGGCCGTGCACGCACGCATAGCCGCACGCGCCGCAGTTCGCGTTGCTGGCGGTGAGGTCGCCGCAGCCGGCATCCTTGAGGCCAGCGTCGACGCTGCCGCTGTCGCCGGCATCCCTTCCGGAGTCCTTGCCGCCGTCCTTGGAGCCGCCGTCAACGTGCGCCCCGGCATCGACCCCGGAGCTTCCGTCGGCGCCAGGGCCAACCACGTTGCCGTCGACGTCGCCACCTTCATCGCCGCCGCCGCCGTCGTCGTCGGTGCTGCCGATGAGATCGCTACCAGATGCCCCGCCGCACGCCGCGATCGTGCCGCCCGCGACAACGACCGCTGCGGCGCACACAAGCGCCCAGTTCCTTCGAAGATAAGAACTCACACCTCAAGCCTTGCGCACAAGGCCGCACGAGGCAAGTCCTCAGTAGCGGGCCGCCAGCACGGCGTAGACCTGCGCGGTCGAACGGAAGCCCCAGTAGACCGCGAGAGAGCCGTCGTGGATCGCGCTGGAGTAACCGATGGCGGGGTCGCCGTTGGCGAGCGACATGGTGAAGTCCCAGTGAAAGTCCGTGGCCTTCTCCGGGCGGTAGCGCGACAGATCGTAGCGGGCGTAGGCCTCGAAGCCGTACGTCTGCTGGAGCGGCTGATCCTTGTACGTGGCGTCCTGCACGGTGCCGGGGAAGGACGGGTTGTTGTTCCCGGCCTGAGAGGCGCGCGCCTTGTAATACCAGTAGTACGCAGTGCCGGCGTCCGCGCCGATCGACAGCGCCGGATGGAAGGGCATCTGCGCTTCGATGTTGAGGCCGATGGCGTAGCGAGCCTGCGCGTTCGGCGTGGAGCCGTTCTCCACCGTGCCGTAGCGAACGATGTAGTAGTCCGCGCCCGTACGCGGCTCGATGTGGACCCAGTTGCCGAGGGCCTTGTCGAGCGCGACAGAGATGCGCGGCGACGTGATCGAGCTCGCCTTCTGGCTGGTGAAGGACGTGGGGAAGGTGACCCACGCGCCCGGCTTCAGCGTCAGCTCGTACGGGAGGTGCTGGACGCGGGTGTACTGGAGGATGAGATCGTCCGTGCGAACACCGGTCTCGCCGGGGTCGGCGAGGAAGCGCTCGTAGAGGAAGCCGCGCAGACGGATGCGGTCTTGCGGGGTCGGATCGACCTCGACGTAGGCCGCATGCACGAGCAGGTTCTTGTTCGCGGCCGCGCCTTCGAGGTCGTTCTGGATGAAGAGGCGGTGGTATTCGCTCGAGACACCGACCTCCCACATCTTCTTCGATGGATCACGCGGGCTGACGCCGGCGCTGCCATCCGCCTGGTCGCGCGGAGTGCTGCCGACGCCGCCGCCAGTGGCTGCACCGCCGCCACCACCACCGCCGCCGCCTTCTTTCGAGCCCTTCTCCGTCTTCTCGGGCGCCGCGTTTGCAGCGGTGCTCGAGAGGAGCGTGATGAGTGCGGTCGCGAGGGCCGCAAGCCGGCGAGAGCTCGCCGAGTTGAAGAGGACAATGGGTTTCATGGCGACCTCAGTTGTACTGCGTGAAGGAATCGATCGTGTACTTGATCGGAAGCAGGAACCCGAAGGTGCCGAACGTTCCATCGTCCAACTGCACGAGCACGTCGTCGTTGAACTGGTGCAGGATCTTGTAGGTCGCGATGTTACGGTCCTTGCGCGCTAGCACATAGACGTTTCGGTCCGGAACGTACGACCAGATGTACGTTTTTCCGTCGCTGCCAACGAACTCGTTCCAGGCATCCGCCTTGGTGGTCTGGCGGTTGGTGGCGTCGTACGCGCAGGTATCGACGCTGGTGCACTTGCCGGCGGTGACTTCGATGGTCTTGAAGTACGCCTGGAAGTCCTGAATGCGGTAGAACGTGAGCCCGCCGATCCAGTCGCGGTCCTGGATCGCGCCGCTGAATGCCGGCGAGTGGGTGTCCTGCGCGAACAGGCCGACGGCCGTCGGGATGAAGTACGAGTACACGTCGTACTGCGTACCGACCATGGATGTGACCGCGTCCTCGGAGACCGAGCGGAAGAACGGCTCGCCGAAGTCGGAGAACGACGAGATGTACCCGCCGGCCTGGTTCTGGTCGTAGTTGTCAGTCGGCCAGAGGCCAACCCAGCTCTGCATGGCGAAGTACTTGTCGAGGATGATGCCCTGCTGGAGCTCATCGCCGTAGAACTTGTCGTAGACGGTCGCGAACGGACGCTCGCCCGCGGACTCCTGGATGATCGCCTTGTGGAAGGCGGCCACCATCGAGTTCGCAGCAGACATCTCGATCGTGAACTTGTGCGTGAGCTGCGAGTAGTACTCGGCCGCGGGCACACCCGCCGGCGGGTTGATGCCGAGGCGGTGGACGGTTCCCGTGATCTCCGCCTCGTTCCAGTCGTACGCCCACTGCGAGATGAAGCGCTTCATGTCGTAGGTGAGGGCAGCCGGCGCGTCTGCGTAGCGCGAGTCGTCCCAGAACTTGTGGTACGCGCGGAAGTTACGCCACTGGTAGCCCCACTCGTACGAGGTGATCTGGTTCGCGATGATCTCGCTCGGCGTGACGCCGAGGTCACCCTGGCGGCAGAGCGGCGTGTACTTGATCTGGTTGTCGTCGCAGCGGAGGAACTGACGCTCCTTGCCGTCCGGCGTGAAGCCAGCCGGGTCGAGCCACGGCGACGTGGGGTTGTTCTGGCCTGACAGCGCGGTCGGGCTCGACTGTCCGTTCTTCGCGTTGTTGGCGTAGATCCAGGAGATCGCGCCTGCGTCGTACGGGGCCCAGCCCGGCGTCCAGAAGATGCGGTCCGGACTTGAGTTGTACTCCATGACGCTGGATGCGTAGAGGCCGTAGTGGAGCTTGCCCTTGCTGTCCTTCGTGGGCGTCGGGAAGTTCGGCTTGTCGATCGACGACATGAAGTTGTGCTCGAGGCCGAGCGCGTGCCCGAACTCGTGCCACGCGACCTGCGACCAGTACGTGCTGATCAGGTTAGCGACCCACTGGGCCTTGGTCTCCCACTTGCCGTCGATGCAGTGACGCGCATCGCGGGCGATGACGCTCTCGAACGAGAACGCGTCCGTGCTGTCCTTCTTCTGGTACGGCGAGACGTTCGGCAGCGCGAGCTGGAGGTTGCGGTGGTTGATCGTGAGCTCGCGCATGCGGTTCGCGAAGTCGACGGCGTTCTTCAGGCCGTTCGGACCCGTGGAGTCCTTGAAGGGCTCCTGGCCATTGCTGATCGTCGCGGCGCGCTGGTGGAACTCCGCCTCTGCTTCGATCTTCTTCCACATCTCGGCCGGGCCGTAGACGCCAGCGCCGCCCTCGCGGACGACGAACGGGTTCGCGTCCGGATCGCCGAACACGTTGAACTGGATGAGCGGGAAGTAGGAGGCGAAGAAGTCGTCGTCCTGCTTGGCGGTGAAGTCGTTCGGCGCGAGGTTGCCGTACGTTGCGATCGGCTTCTGGAGGTACTGCTGGATCTTGCCGAAGAGAGACGAGCTCGCGTTGCGGACGTTCGTCTCCGTGTCGGGGAGGATCGGGATGGTGTCGCCCGACTTGCAGTTCGCGCCGGAGGTCGGCGTCGGCCACTCGCCGAGGCTGTTCACGTCGGCGCTGGCGCCCACGGACTTGAGGAACGCGTCGATGCGCTGCGTGTAGTAGTCGCTGATCTCGAAGTCCTCGAGCACGATGTCCGACGTCAGCGTCTCACCGGTGCGGGGGTCGATGTTGAACTGCGTGACGCCGGCGAAGCCGCCGCCGTTGAGCTGCTTGTCAGCGACCCAGCGCAGGAAGTTGAAGCGCACGTCGCCGAACTCGCGGGCCTTCGGCGCGCCGTTGCCATCGGGGTGGGCGAGGTCGTTCGGGAGGTCCGTGGGGTCGTCCGAGTTGCGGAAGTCCAGCGTGGCCTTGGCGTTCGACAGCTTCAGAAGCGCATTCGTCTGATCCTTGATGCCGTTCGGTCCAAGGTAGAACTGCTTGTAGTTCTCGGGGAAGCCCTTCTCGAAGTACCAGACGATCGGCTTGTTCGGGTTGAAGCGGATCATGTACTGGTTCGCGGCGACGAGGCCGGTGGTCTCGTCACGGTTGAACGCCGTGTACTGGATCGGCCCGTACTTGTGACGGATCGAGTCCTTCTCTTCGACGATGAGCGGCGTGTAGTCCTTCACCGCGTCCGCATCGGACTTGGCGCGCGTGAGCGAGTACTTGAGCGTGAAGGTGGAGTTGTAGCGGCCAATGTTGGCGGCCAGGATGCCGTCCTCGCCGTACGCCTCGACGCAGGTCGCGTCGCTCCAGTTGAGCGGGACAGTGACGCTGACCGACCACTGCATGTAGTCGTTGCCGTCGTCGTGGTCCCACGCCACGAAGCTTCCGGGGACGAGCGTCGCCGACGCGTTGCCGACGTCCGCGCACTTGTTGAGCGAGTCCTGGAGGAACGGGCCGAGGGGCGCGACGTCCGACAGGTCGTTCTTGTCGAGGTTGACCCTGATGAACTGGCGAACGGCCCAGTCGTTCTCCTGGTTCTCCTCGTAGAAGTTCGTGGTCTCGCCGTCGAGGTTGATGCGGTACTTGAGGTCGACGTTGGTGACTGGCCAGGCGTTGACGGCCGCGGCGGCGCGACCCACCGAGACGTTCGGCGAGAACTCGCGCATGCTCATCATCTGGAGCTTGTCGGAGGTCACCTGGAATCGGACCTGGTCGCCGAAGTTGTGGGCGCCGGCGAAGATGCCGAACATACCGCCACCGAGCACGTTGGGGCTCGACACGTCGGTGACGGTGGACTTCAGCATCCACCCGTTGTCCGCGACGGGCTTGCCGTCCGGCCCGGCTTCACCCGGGCGAATCAGCCAGGCCTTGCGGAGGTACTGGTTCTCGTTGAAGACGCCGTTACGCGCCGGACGGTCCGACACGCAGCCTTCCGCGGAGCTCAGGCCGATGGTCGCGCAGATCAGGAGGAGAGTCTTGGTGGATAGGTTCATGACTTGTTTCCTCTTCACTGCGCCGTGGTCGTGATGTCGTAGAGGGTGACGTCGATGATCCGGCCCTGGCCGCCGCCCGGGTTGATGCCGAGGCGCACACCGTTCGTCGTGGAGGTCACCGTGTCGATGAAGTTACCGTACGAGCTGTACTGGTAGATGATCCCGCAGTCGGTGACCGAGCCCGGGTGGTTCGCGAACCACGTCGTGACCGTGGAAGCGGGCGAGTACATGCGGACGTGGAGGATCGCGTCGGCGTCCTTCGTGGGATCCAGCTTGCTGTCTGCGCAGAGGAAGACCTCGCCGAGAAAGTCCGTCGTCTCGACGGCTTCGATCTTGAGGTCGGTTCCGGAGCCGGCCGCCGCGGGGACCAAGTGGTAGTCGACGTTCGCGGAGACCGTGACTCCAGAGAAGTCCATCTGGAACGTCTTGATCCACTTGTCCTGCGAGCCGTTGATGGCGATCGGGAAGCCGACGCCAGCGCCTTCGGGGAGCCAGGGGATCAGCTTGCGGACCGCGGGGAGCAGCTTGCTCGACGTGTCGTAGGGATCCTGGTGGACCGGGAGCTCGACCCAGACGGACTGGATGAGCGGCGAGATGACAAGCGGGGTGATCGGGGAGTGGGTGCCGACCGTGAAGTCAGTGCCCGTGAACGCGCCCTTGTACGGCTTGAGCAGGAGCGAGCCGTCGTCGTTCTTGAGCGGTGCACCCAGACCGTCGACCGGCGCGCCGAGCCCGCCGCAAGCGGTCTCGACCGCGGGGATGGTGTGGTCGTTGATCGCGCAGTCGTGGTCCTTGAACGCGGACTTCTTGTCTGCGGAGTCCTTGTAGATCCCGGCGAGCGCCGGCGAGCCGAACACGTCCGTCAGGAACACCGGGTTCAGGTTGTCACCGATCGCGCCCGGCTTGCCGCCGTGCATCGCCGTGTAGAGCGCCGTCTCACCGCGGAAGAGCGCGCGGGTGAAGTCGTAGTCGTTGATGATCGCGTGGAGGATGTCCGCCGTGATGCGGATGTCGAGCGGCGCGACGCCGTCCTTCACGTTGCGACGGTCGACGTACTCGGCGAACTCGAACTGGCCAGCGCCGATCGAGTCGAAGAAGAGGTTGTTCTGGTCGGGAATGACGAGGTCCATCGCCGCGATGGTCTGCGAAGCCATGTCGGGCGCGACCGCGAGGTACTGGACGAGCGCGAAGATCCACTCCTTGAAGAAGTAGCGGATGTCCTGGAAATCCAGCGGCAGGGCAGTGGTCTTGCCGCCGCCGGCGACCGCGATCATCTGGTTCAGCGCGTGCTTGAAGTACGAGATGTCCGAGGGCGTGCCCTCGTTCAGGTTGCAGTTCACGGGGGTGTAGGTGCCGGCGGCGATCTTGCCTGCGCTGAGGCCGGCTGCGTCGGGACAGAAGTAGGCCTGCCAGGTGGTGGGCTTCATGCCCGGGCTCATGCCGTTGAAGAAGGGCTTCTTCCCGGCCGTGTCGTTGAGGTTGAGCCCCACGCCCGCGAGGTCCTTACCGAGCGGGGCCTCACCGAGAGCGTTCACATCGTTCGCGAGGCCGCGCGCGTTGATGGGCGCCGTGGTGACGATGCTCTCGAGGCCCGAGCAACCCGCCGCCTTCAGCTGCGCGTTCGTCTTGGCGACGCCGAGGCACGCCGGGTCACCGAGCTGGTGGACGTTTCCGGTCGCCTTGTTGAAGGCGCGCTGCAGGCGCGTGGCCCACTGCAGGGTGAGGAGGCCGTAGCCGTGCCAGTCCTGCTTGGAGATGTCCTTGCCCGTTCCGTCCTTGACCCACGGGTCGTTGCCAGCCCAGTCGTTGGCGAACCTGCCAGCGGTGTTCTGGTCGACGTAGAGGCCGTAGCCGATGTCCTTGTCGGCCGGCTTGTCCGTGTCCTGCACCACCGCCTGCTCGCTGATCGACGATGCGAGGAAGCCGGGGTCCACGCCGACGACGTCGAGCGAGTAGGTCTGCGTGCCGTGGCCGAGGCCGGAGAGGAGCTTGGTGAGCTCTGCCTGGTTCTTGGTGGTGTCGGCGAGCGGACCGACGCACGTGTCGCGGAACGTTCCGAACGACTGACCGAGCTGGTAGTCGCAGCTCTTCGTGGTGCCGAAGACGTTGGGGCGGTGGACGAGCGGGCCGACACCGGCCGCGTCGTTCTGGAGAAGGACCGATGCGTCCGTGAAGCCGAGGACCTTCGTCTTGTCCTGCTGGACCTCGATCGGCGTCGCGCCGAGCGTGGTGCTCATGTACGGGTTCTGGAAGATCATCGTGAAGCCGACGGTCGTGAACCAGATGTACGCGTAGACGTCGGTCAGCTTCTTCGAGATGCAGTGACCGGTGGCGAAGCAGTCAGCCTCCGGCTGGAAGGGCGAGTAGGTCGCCGTGACCGCGTTGTAGAGGGCGTTGACCTTCGCGTTGAAGCCGCTGGCGTCGTTCCAGTCGAGCGCGAGCGGCATCTTGTCGAGCGAGATCGGGACGCCAACGCCAACGGAGTAGTTGTGCTTCTTCCCTGCCATGTCGGGCGGGCTGGTCACGTCGAGCGTGCCGAGGTAACCCTGCGCGAGGATGACGTTCAGGATCTGGCGGTTCGAGACGCGGTAGCTGACCTGCACCTCGCCGTTGTCGCCCCAGTAGGAGTCAAAGACGGCGCCGTCGCCGTACTCGTCGTAGGCGAACGTGCTCTGGCAGTTGATCTTCTCCGCCTGGTCGAGCGTGAGGCCGGTCCACGCTTCGTTCGCGAGGTTGTTCGTCGCGTCCGGAACGCCATCGCCCTTGGGGCCGCCAGCGATGTCGAGACCGCCACCGACGCTGGGCGGGTGGATGGGCTTCTTCACCATCTCGGCCCAGATCGCGTGCTTCTTGTTGACGTCGCAGATCTCGTTGCGGTTGGTGCCAGTACTTCCGTTGTCCGTGAAGTTCTGGCTTCCCGAGTTGGCATTGCCATTCGAGTTACCGTTGTTCCAGCTATCGCCGGCGCCAGCGGGCGACGAGTTGAACGTCTGGTTCGGACCGTCTTCGCATCCGGAGATGGCGAAGGCGCCTGCAGCGACAGCAACGAGAAGGGAGCGCTTCATGAAAAAGACCCCATAGGCCCGAAGGCCTGATGACGAGCACACGACCGCGACAGAACGCCTGAACGCGGAACGGGTTGGGGTCTACTGCGTGGGCGAACAGCTCGCGATTAAATCAGCTTTAGTTTGATTAATTGCCGGTTATGTAGGGCCGCGGATGCCACGAAATTACGGACTTTTCCGTGGCGGTCGGACGGAGTCGAAGAAAACGGGGGTTGGAAGGCCAGGTCGAGGCCGAGGTCGAGGTCGAGGTCGAGGTCGAGGTCGAGGTCGAGGGTCGAGGTCGAGGTCGAGGTCGAGGGTCGTCGTTGTCGATCCCGTCGTCGCCGTGCAACCATGGACCCTGCGATGATCACCTACCGACGTGTGCTCCTCTTCGTGACACTGGGGTGTCTCTCCCTGTTCGCTTGCAAGCCTGACAGCAGCACTGGTAGCGCCCCTCCCGCCGCGAGCGTCAGCGCGGTGGTTGCGCCCGCGTCCGCCGCGGTCGTCGCGTCCGCCGCGCCCGGCACGGCTGGCACCACGACCGTCGCCGTGAAGGTCGACGGCGATGGCTTCACGCCGAGCTCCGCCACCTTCAAGAAGGGTGAGCACGCGCAGCTGATCTTCACGCGGACGTCCGACAAGACGTGCGCGAAGGAGGTCGTCTTCCCGGAGCTCAATCTGAAGAAGCCACTGCCCCTGAACGAAGCGGTCGCGATCGACGTGCCAACCGCGGATGCCCGCACCCTCGGCTTTCAGTGCGGAATGGGCATGTACAAGAGCACCGTCACCATCAGGTGACCGGCTACTTCTTTGCGCCAGCGTCCTTCGCCGCTGCCTTCTTCGCGCCCGCATCCACCGGTGCACCAGCGTCGCCCATGTCCATTCCGCCGTGTCCCATCGACGCCATGTCGCTGATCGCGTCGCGATCGACGGAGATGCCTCGCGTCGTGGTGTTCCACGGTCCCGCCACCGCCTTGTCGTCCGCGTCCAGGAGCTCCAGCTTGACGCTGTAGTTTCCGTTGCGCGCGTTGTCGAGATAGAGCGGCGTGCCGAACTCCGTCATCTTCTGCGTGAGCGGTGAGTCGATGCCGGGGCCAGTGATGGTGACGTTGACCTTGTTCTTCTTCTCGCCGAGCTCCGCATTCCACAGCTGGAAATCCACGATGATGTGGTTCGCGGTGGCGCCCTTGTACTCGCCCTTCGGGCGGCTGTAGACGAGGAGCGACTTCTTCAGGTCCGTTGGCGTCTCGCCCTTCTTGCCCACGAAGAACTGCGTGACGAAGATCGCGTCCTTGGTCTTCACGGACTCGTGGCTGCCGCGGCTCGCGAAGGCCACCAGCACATGCTGTCCCTCGGTGATCGCCTCGCCGCCCGTGAGCTCGTTCATGGTCACGGGGAGCTTCGGATCGTCGATGCGCTTGTAGGGCTTGTTGTCCAGGATGAGGTGCACATGGGAGCTGCCTGCGGCCGTGGCCCAGTTCTTCACGTCGAGCTTGATGACGAGCTCCGCCGCTTTGTCCGCAGCGACGACCTGGTCCTTCGTGGGCGCGACGATCTTGACGATCGGCGTGGGCTTCGGCGGCTCTTCGCCCTTCGGGCCCACCGTGAGCGTGACCGGCTTCTCTTCGGCCTTCGGCGTGCTGGCGCCCGAGCCAGAGTCCGCGCCCATGTCCGGCGGCGTAATCTGCGCCAGCGATGACGGCGGGGGCAGCGGCGGCGGCGGCGGCGGCGGCAGGTTGTCCTGGTTCGGACCGCACGCGATGAAGGCTGCGAGGGCGCTGGATGCAGCGAGCGACAGAATGGTGGCGGAGCGGCGCGTCTTCATGGCGCGGAGCATCATGCCGCAGCGTCGCTTTCGCAAGTGAAAGGAGCACAGGCCCGTTGCCGCTCTGGCAGTGCGCTGTATATAAGGTGCCTCCACCCCATGCCCCACCGAGAGCGCTACCTCTTCGTCTGCACCAATCGCCGCGAGCCCGCGAATCCCAAGGGGTCGTGCGCGCAGAAGGGCTCCGAGGAGCTGCTGAAGAAGCTGAAGGGCGCGCTCCTCGCCCGCGGTGTTCAGGGGCGCTTTCGTGCGTGCGGCACCACGTGCCTCGACCTGTGCGAGGAGGGCATCTCCATCGCCGACGAGCCCACGCACGTCACCTACGCGAAGGTGACGGAGGCCGACATCGAAGAGCTCGCGGACGCGATGGTGGCAAACACGGTCGTCGAAAGGCTCGTACATCACCGGCCCGCGCACGACCCGTCCGCGCCGGCGCTCCTGGGGAAGGCGTAGCAGTGTTCTCACTCGGCTTTCGCGAGCGTACGCATGGGTCGCTCCATCTTCACGACGAACCGCTGCGCGTGCGTGACGTGCACGCGCTCTTCGACTTCCACTTCTCGCTCATCCCCGAGGCCTTCGAGAAGAAGACCCTGTCGCTGTCCGGCACCGTCGACATCGAAGGGATCGCGACCTCTGCCTCCCACAAAGGCGCCGTCCTCGTGCACTGGGGCAAGGAGCAGCGTATCCGCTACGACTTCCGCTTCCAGAGCGACGCGGGCGTCGCCATGCGAATCCTCGGCCAGAAGGACTTCATGATCATCTCGCCGGTCGGCTCGCTGACGAAGCTGCCCTTCTTGCTCTACGAGGGGGAGGACCACGAGGTCGGCTCCGGGGAGGTCGTCCTCGACGTGCGGGCGGAGCTCTGGACCACGATGAAGAGCCTTCGCCTCACGCGGGGCACACCGCTCGAACCCGTCGAGGGCCGCACGTGAAACGTCTTGAACCGAAGAGCACGCTGCTCGTGATCGTCGACATCCAGGAGCGGCTCGCCTCGGCGATGCCCGTTTTGCAGATGGGGCGCGTCGTGAAGAACACGTCGCTGCTGTTGCGGACCGCCGAGCGCCTGTCGATCCGCGTGATCGCGAGCGAGCAGTATCCGAAGGGGCTCGGCGCGACCATCCCCGAGGTGCGCGACATGCTCGACACGATGCACGTGACACCGCTGGCGAAGCTCACCTTCGACGCGGTCTCGGACGATCCGTTTCACAAAGCTGCGTTCACGGAGCGACCCGCCGCGGTGGTCATCGTCGGAATGGAGGCGCACGTCTGCGTGTTCCAGACAGCGCGCTCGTTCGTCGAGCGCGGAGTCGTGACCTACGTTGTTTCCGATGCAGTTGCCTCACGAACCGAAGAAAATAGGCTCTCTGGGCTCTCCCTCGCGGAGCGGGCCGGCGCCATCGTCACCAACGCAGAGAGCGTGGTCTTCGATCTCCTCGAGCGCGCCGGCACCGAGGAGTTCAAGATCCTCTCCAAGCTCGTGCGGTGACCCGGACCAGGCGGACGCAGACGACATGAGCGAACCCGAAGACAACGAGAAGGCGCCCGCCGGGGCGAGCGAAGCGCGGCGACCAGACGGCGAGACCGTCACGGTGCTCGTGGTGGATGACGAGCGCTCGAACGTGGAGTCGCTCGAGAAGATCTTCGCGCGCGAGGGCATGCGCGTGCTCTCCGCCCACGACGCCAAGCATGCTCTCGAGATGGTGCGCCTCCACCGCGTGCACGTCGTCCTCACGGACCTGATGATGCCAGGCACCACCGGCCTGGAGCTCCTGCGCGCCGTGAAGCAGCTCGCACCCGAGGTGGAGGTCGTGCTGATGACGGCCTACGGCTCCGTGGAGGCCGCGGTGAGCGCCATGCGCGAGGGCGCGTACGACTTCGTCGAGAAGCCGCTCAAGCGCCACGCCATCGTGAAGAGCGTGCGCAAGGCGGCGGAGCGCGGCCACCTGGTCGCGGAGAACCGCTCGCTCAAGGACGAGATCAAGATGCTCACGCGTCGCGAGATCGTCGGCAGCTCGCCGCCGTGGCGTCGCGTGGTGGAGGTCGCCACGCAGGCGGCGCCCAGCATGGCCACGGTGCTGGTCCTGGGCGAGAGCGGCACGGGCAAGGAATTACTTGCAAGATACATCCACGAGAAGAGCCTGCGTGCGAAGGGGCCATTCGTCGCGGTGAACTGCGCGGCGATCCCGGAGACCATCCTGGAGAGCGAGCTCTTCGGGCACGAGCGCGGCGCGTTCACCGGCGCCACCGGCAAGAAGGACGGCCGCTTCGCGCGCGCGTCCGCGGGCACGCTGTTCCTGGACGAGATCGGTGAGCTCACGCCGCAGGTGCAGGTGAAGCTCTTGCGCGTGCTGCAGGAAGGGGAGTACGAGCCGCTCGGAGGCAACACCGTGCGTGCAGACGTACGCGTGGTCGCCGCTACGAACCGCGATCTCCAGGCAGAGGTGCAGGCAGGGCGCTTCCGCGAAGATCTCTACTACCGGCTCAACGTCATCGCGATCACGGCTCCGCCGCTTCGTGCGCGTCGAGAGGACATCCCGCTCCTCGTCGATCACTTCCTCGGGCTCTACTCGCAGAAGAACCAGAAGGCGCGCCTGTCGATCTCGCGCGGGGCCCTCGATCGCCTGCTGAACTACCCGTTCCCCGGCAACGTGCGCGAGCTCGAGAACGTGGTGGAGCGCGCCGTGGTCCTGGCCCGTGGAGAGCTGCTCACCGAGCAGGATCTTCCGGACGCCGTGATGAAGCAGCCGGCCTCCGCGCCCACGTCGCTCGAGTTCACGATCGGCACGCCGCTCGGCGAGATCGAGACCCGCGTCATCCGCGAGACGCTGCGCCACACGAAGGGCGACAAGTCCCTTGCAGCGCAGCTCCTCGGCATATCCACGCGCACCATCTATCGGAAGCTCGACGGCATCGACGAACCTTAAGTCGGCGCGTTTTGCGGAGGCGGGGTGGGGTCGGTCAGCGACATCAACACGTCGGCGTACCACGCGGAGTTGAGGCCGAGCGCCTCGTCGCGCGCGAGATCGCGTGTGCCAACGTCCAGTCGCGCAGAGTGTATTCCGAGCAGCAGCCACGGCATGTCCGGCGGGACACCCTCGCGCCCGGCGACGCGCATGACCACCGGCGCGCCGCTGGTTCCCCGGTGCGTGCGCGCGTCCGTGAGGAAGTAGCCACGCCCGTCGAACCGCAGTCCGAACGACGACGCGACGATCGCCTGACGTACGACGGGCATCTGATGCAGCGTGTCCTGGAAGCCGAGCGGAAAGCCAACGACGAGCAGCGAGCTTCCCAGCTCCACGTGCTCGCCAGGCAGAGGCAGGTGCGCGGGCGTGAACGCGCGATGGACGGCGGTCGCGGGGAATGCGCTGCGATCAAGCTCGATCACGGCGACGTCGATGTCCCCGCCGCGGTCCTTGGTCCGCCGGAACAGCAACGCGTCCCCCTTGTAGAGCGGGATCGAGAAGCCGGTGCATGCAGCCACGTTCGACGCGTCGATGTGAAGCCCGATCTCGAGCCGATCCGGAAGGTGACCGCTCGCGTCGTCGCGCATCACGTGGCCGCTGGTCACGAGGTACAGGCGCCCGTCGCGCTCGAAGAAGAACCCGCTGGCATTCGTGAGCTGCTGCCCGCCACCGAACGTGTGGACCTGCGCCGCCGAGAAGAGAATCGGCTCGATCAACCAGTCCCGACTTTCACCGAACGGATGCGGAGGGACCAGTCGCGCAGGGCCACCACGAATGACGCCACGACCTTGCGCGTGGCATCGTCCGTGAGCTGGCCCGCTGCGTCGAACTTGTCGGAAGCGCGCGTCACCATGACCTCGGGCTTGTTGATCGGGTGCATGTCGAGGAACACGGCGATCTGACGCAGGTGGTACTGCGAGCGCGCGGTCCCGTACATGCCGGGCGACGCGCCCATGATGCCGAGCGCCTTGCCGGCGAATGGAGAGGGCTGGATGCGCGACGCCCAGTCGATAGCGTTCTTGAGCACCCCAGGCAGCGAGTAGTTGTACTCGGGCATCGCGATCACCAGCGCGTCGGCTGCCTTGATGCGCGCGCCGAGTCGCTCCACGGATGCGGGGAGGCCGGCGATGCGGACGTCGTCGTCGAACGACGGGATCTCGCGCAGCTCGTCATAGACGTCGAACGTGACGTCCTCCGGCGCGAGCTCCACGGCCGCACGCACGAGCGCGGAGTTGAACGAGGCTTTGCGCAGGCTGCCGCTGATGGCGAAGACGCGGGTGCCGGCCGCGGTCTCGAGCTCCGTTGTGGTCATGCACCCGTCTCGTAGCACCGACGACACCACCGTTGCCAGCGACGGCCGGCGCGAGCTACACCGTTGCTTGATGGACAAGCTCGGAAAGCTGACCGTGCGCCGCCTCGGTGCGAACAAGGACGGGCTCGTCGTCGTGCTCTGTCACGGCTTCGGTGCGCCCGGTGACGACCTCGTGCCGGTCGGGCGCGCCCTCCCGGCGCCGTCGGGTACGCACTTCGTGTTTCCGGAGGCACGCCTCTCGCTCGCAGAGGTGCTCGGCATGCCGCAGGCGCTCGTGGGGCCGGCACGCGCATGGTGGCCGATCGACATGGAGCGGCTGGAGAAGGCGATGCGCGGGGGCGACGTCCGTGACATGTCGCGCGAGGTGCCGGAGGGCCTGTCGGAGTCCCGCGCCGCATTGCTCTCGCTGCTGGATGCGCTCGCCGCTGAGGGCATCGGGAGCGAGCGCGTCGTGCTCGGCGGCTTCTCGCAGGGCGCGATGCTCGCTACCGATGTCGCGCTTCGAGATCCGCGCCCTCTTGCGGCGCTCGTCATCTGGTCCGGCACGCTGATCTGCGAGAACGAATGGCTCCCGCTGATGGCGTCGCGCAAGGATCTGCCCGTCTACATGAGCCATGGCGAGGACGACCCGATCCTGCCGTTCTCCCTCGCAAAGAACCTGGAGGGCGAGCTGACAAAGGCCGGCATCACCGTCCAGTTTCGTGCGTTCCGCGGTGGGCATGCCATTCCGCCGCCAGTCCTGTCGGATGTCGCAGCCCTGCTCGCAAAGCTCGCCCCGAAGCCAAAGGCGCTATAGTCGGGACCGGGGATGGCGGCCAAGGACACCTTCGCGCTCGTTGGGCAGACGCTGCAGAACCTTCGCTTCGACGCGCTCGTCGACGAAGGCGGCTTCGGCTACGTCTACCGCGGCCGTCACCTGGGCCTCGACGAGCCCGTCGCGATCAAGTGCTTGAAGATCGCCGGTGGCAACTCGGAGCTCGGCTCGTTCGAGAGCCGTTTTCGCGACGAGACGAAGATCGCCTACAGGCTCTCGCAGGGTAGCCTCGACATCGTGCGCAGCATCTCGAGCGGCACGCTCACCACGTCGCACGGCCTGACCGTCCCGTACATGGTGCTCGAGTGGCTCGACGGTCGCACGCTGACCGTGGAGATGAACGCGCGCAAGAACAACGACCTCGCGCCGTTCACCTTCGATGAGACCATGAACTGGATGACGTCCGCGGCGCGCGCGCTGGCGCATGCTCATGCCGAGGGCGTGGTCCACCGCGACGTGAAGCCCTCCAACCTGTTCGTTGCAGAGACGCGCGACGGGAAGCGCGTGAAGGTGCTGGATTTCGGGCTCGCGAAGATCCTCGCGCCAGACACGTTCATGAAGCCCGAGGCGCAGCCGACCGCGAGCCACGTCTTCGTCTGCTCGCCGGCATACGGTGCACCGGAGCAGTTCTCGCGTGAGCTCGGCGCGCTGTCGCCGGCCACGGACGTGTACTCGTTCGCGTTCGTCCTCATGGAGATGATGAGCGGCAAGAAGGTGCGTGAGGTCGGAAACCTTATGGAAGGGATGCTTCGCGCGATCGACCCGCGGTTCGCGTCGCCGTCGCCGAGCTCGCTCGGTATCGCGTTGCCGAGCGCGGTGGAGCGCGTGTTCATCAAGGCCGTCGCGCTCGATCCGAAGGAGCGCTGGAAGGACGTCGGCGAATTCTGGAATGAGCTCGAAGCGGCCGCGATCGCGCCCGAGCACAGCGGGCCCACGCTCGTGGACCCCGTTCCCGCGGGCGTGCAGGACGCCATGAACGAAGCGCGGCGACGCGCGGAGGCATTTGGTGGGGCCGCAGGTAAGGGCGGGACGCTCGCCATGGCCGAGGGCGCGAAGAGCATCGAGGCGACGCTGCCGATGGCGCATGCGCCCAAGCGACCCGCGACGGTGGAGCCGGGTGGAGCCAGCGCCAGCCGCGCCGCTGTGCGAACACTCCCGCTGGACGCACGACTCGACGGACGTCGCGGCGACGCGCGAACCTCCGCGGGGAGTCAGCGAGCGGCCGCGCCCGCAGACGCCGGCCCGACGCAGCGACCGCAGCTACCGTCCGTGCCGCCAGCCGACGTGCCCATGCAGAAGTCTGGGCTGTTGCCGTGGGTCGTCGCGATCGTGGTCTTCGTGCTCGCGGCGGCAGGAACACTTGCGATCTTCGGTCGACACAAGCCTTGAGCCAACCCTTGAGCTGGCGCGCGGTCTCGTCGCGCTCTCGTCGCGCCACCTCCGTCGCGCCACCTCCGTCGCGATTGCCATTCTGGCAAGCCAGCGCCATGCGACCTGACAACGTGTCCTGAACACCCTTGCGGTAGGCGTTGTAAACCACGAAGAAGAATGAAATAAGCCCTATGGCACGCGCCTTGTAGCGTGACGGGCGGTTCATGTTCTTCGACCAATGGCTCAAGCGAAACTTCTGGGTCGTGTTCTTCCCGGTGATCGGGATCACGGCGTACCTGCACGCGCAGGGCGCGACGCAGCTCGTGGGCATCGGCTTCGTGCCGGACGAGAAGCAGCTCTCGGCGCCGCCGCCGCAGATGAAGATCGCTCCGATGTCTGCGACGAACGGGCGCTCGACCAGCGCCGAGGCGATCCTTTCACGCAATCCGTTCGATCACGTGACGGGCACGCTGCGTCCGCCGCCCGTCAGCGAGGCCGTCGCGCCGGGCAAGGAGCCTGACCTCACCGATCCGATGGCCGCGCCCACATGCGACGGCGTGAAGGTCCTCGTGATCGCCGCATCGTCGGACGACAACTGGTCGTTCACCGCGCTGTCCGGTGGCGGCGCGGACACGAAGAGCGTCCTGCGTCGCCGCGGCGGTGAGGCATTCGGCAAGAAGGTCTACTTCATCGGCTGGGACCGCGTGTGGTTCGAGAACGGCGGCAGCATCTGCCAGGCGACGCTGTTCTCCAAGGAGCCAGTGAAGCCCGCCGAGGTCGCACCGCCTCCGGTCGCCGCCAAGCCCACCACGGGCGGAGCGCCGGGCCTCGACCCGTCGATCGCGAAGGGCATCGTCCGCGTGAGCGCGACGGAGTTCAACATCGACCGCGGCGTTGTCGACAAGATCCTGGAGAACCAGGCGGACCTGATGCGCCAGGCGCGCATCGTCCCCGAGATGGAGAACGGCAAGACCGTCGGCATCAAGATGTACGGCATCAGGCCGGACACGCTCCTCGGAACGCTCGGCATGGAGAACGGCGATCGTCTTCAGACGATCAACGGCTTCGACATGGCGAGCCCGGAAAAAGCACTCGAGGCGTACGCGCGCCTCCGCACCGCGGACAAGCTCACAGTGCAGGTGAACCGCCGCGGCTCGAACATGAACCTCGACTACAACATCAAGTGACGACCCGCGCGACGTACGTCACGCCGCCCTCTGCTCCCCCCTCCCGATGAAAAGACTTTTCCTTCTTTCGATCCCCACGCTGTCGTTGCTCGTGCAGTCGAGCGTAGCGGCGCAGCCCACTCCTTCGCCCGGGCTCCAGCGCCGGCCAGGTGTTCGCGTGTCACCAGGAGGGGAAGTGTTTCGCCCCGCCGGCAACACAGCGGCCCCCACCGGCACGACCGCTCCTGGCCCAACTGCTCCCGCCGCGCCCAATGCTCCCGGTGCTCCAGGCGGTCCCCCAGGCGGAACCGGCACCACGCCTCCCGCTGGCGGCGCTGCCGGCGCCACAACTGGAACCACTGGAACCACGGGCACTCCAGCTGGAACCACCGGCACCGCTGGCACCGCTGCTGGTACCACTGGCGCAACACCGACCGCGGGCGGCAAGGTCCTCGGCGACACGACGAAGCTGCAGCAGTTCGAGCAGAGCATGGAGTTCGAGCCGCGGAGCCCGAACTACAAGGTGTCGTTCTCGCTCGAGGACGCGGACCTGTCGGAGCTCGTGAAGGTCATCGGCCAGCTCACCGGCAAGCGCTTCATCTTCGGACCGAAGGTCAAGAACATCAAAGCGACGGTCTATTCGCCGGAGAAGGTCACCGTCTCGGAGGCCTACCAGGCGTTCCTTTCGGTGCTCGAGGCGAACGGCCTCACGGTCGTTCCGCACGGCCGCTTCCTCAAGATCATCGAGACCGCGGCGTCCTCCACGCAAGGCACCCAGATCTACGGCAAGGGCCAGCAGTCGCCGAACGAGGAGCGCTACGTCACGCGCATCCACCGCATGTCGCACGTGAGCGCAGACGAAGCCTCCAACGTCCTCTCCAAGTTCAAGTCGAAGGACGCAGACATCACCGTCTATGGCCCGGGCAACTTGCTGATCATCACGGACACCGGCTCCAACATCCGTCGCATGCTGAGCCTGCTCGAGGAGATCGACGTCGGCGGCGCTGGCGATCAGATGTTCATCGAGCCCATCCACTACGCCTCCGCGACCGACATCGCGAACCGCGTGAACGAGCTCTTCGATCTGAAGGGCGGCAGCGGCGGTGGCAACACCCCGGGCCCCAAGGGAGGCGCACCGGCGACGGGGGCGTCGTCTTCCGGCGGTGACCTCCACGTCGCGAAGCTCGTCGCGGATGATCGCTCGAACTCGATCGTGATCGTCTCCACGGAGCGCGCGTATCTGCGCGTGCTGGAGCTCATCAAGCGCCTGGACGTGCCACAGACGGGTGAGGGCGAGATCCACGTGCTCGCGCTCCAGCACGCCGACGCGTCCGACCTCACGAAGACCCTGAACGAGATCATCTCTGGCGCGAACACGGCGGCCACACCGACCGGCGGCGCTGCGAAGCCCGTGGGCGCTTCACCCGCCAGCGGCATCTTCGAGGGCGGCATCAAGGTCTCTGCGGACAAGGCCACGAACTCGATCGTCGTCACGTCCTCGCTCCGCGACTATGCCTCGCTGCGCGCCGTCATCGACAAGCTCGATCAGCCGCGCCGTCAGGTCTTCATCGAGGCCGTCATCATGGACCTCCAGTTGAAGCGCTCGAGCGGATTCGGCGTGAGCTTCCACGGCGCCGACAGCTTCTCCAACGGCTCGGCCGGCGACGGCCTGGTGTACGGCGGTAACAAGGTGCTGAACACCGTGCTCCCGCTGCCGTCCGATCCGGACGCGCTGCAGGGCTTCGCGCTCGGCGTGAAGGGCCCGGGCGTCCAGGGCACGCAGAGCCTGCTCGGCACCGGCATCTCGATCCCCGCGTTCGGCACGTTCGTGCAGGCGCTCGCGCAGACCGGTGATAGCGATCTCCTCTCCACCCCGCACATCCTCGCGCTCGACAACGAGGACGCGGAGATCAACGTCGGCGACAACATCCCGCTGCAGACCAACGCCACGCCCATCCTCGCAGGCCTCGGCGGCGCAGGCGCTGCAGGTCTTGCTGGCGTCGGCGGCTCCAGCCTTGGTGGCTTCGGCTCGCCCCGTCAGGACGTCGGCACCAAGGTGAAGATCAAGCCGCACTTGAACGACTCGAACCAGGTGCGCCTTGACGTGACGGAAGAGATCAGCGAGCAGGGCGCGCCGCTCGGCGGAACGCTCGGCGCCATCCCGATCTCGAAGCGCACCGCCACGACCAAGCTCGTGGTCGAGGACCAGCAGACGGTCGTCATCGGCGGGCTCATCCGCAACGTGCTCTCCCGCGCGGAGGACAAGGTCCCCGTTCTCGGTGACATCCCCGTGCTCGGCGCGCTCTTCCGCAAGCGCACCGACAAGGTCGAGAAGCGCAACCTGGTCCTCATCCTCACGCCGTACATCATCCGCGAGCAGGCGGATCTTCGCGCGGTGTTCGAGCGAAAGATGCAGGAGCGGCAGGAGTACCTCGATCGCTACTTCGTGTTCTCGGACATCAACGAGTACACGCCGCCGCGCGACTACTCGCGCACGAACGGGCTCGTCGAGGAGACGCGTCAGGCATTCTTCCAGATCGAGGAGAAGAAGCGCCTCGATGAGCTCACGCGTCCGAAGGACATCAAGGGTCACGATCCGCAGCGTCCGCTCGAGATGCCCGCCGCGAGCCGCAACGTAGGCGCGGCGCCTGGTGGCGCCCCGGATCCCGCGAACCCCGTGAAGTTGAACCCGCAGATCAGGAACATCGAGCGCGTGGAGAAGTAAGCCATGGGCCAGATCGAGCAGCGATTTCTCGGAGACATCTTGGCGCGGCTCGCAGCCGTGCCGCGAGACCGCCTCGAGGCCCTGTACACGGTGCAGCGCGAGAAGGGCATCGCCCTCATTGACCTCCTCGTGAACGGCAACGTCCTCGACGAGGAGCAGATCGGCATCGCGCTGGCCGCGGAGGCCGAGCTCCCGTTCGTGAAGACCGTGGACGCGGACAAGATCTCCACGGCGCTCGCCACGCGCGTGCCCATCACGTTCGCGAAGAACCACCGCGTGCTCGTCTGGAGCGAGGACGAGACCACCGTCCACGTCTACTGCGCAGACCCGTTCGACACGCCAGGCCTCGACGACCTGCGCGTGCTCTTTGGCAAGAGCGTCGAGGTGTCCGTTGCGACTGGCGAGAAGATCGTCGACGCGATCAACCGCGTGTACGAGCGCGAGGCCGGTGGCGGCGAGCTCGAGACCGACGACGCGAACCCCGACGACGAGGTCGCGGGCGACATCCTCGACTCCGACGACGAGGCCCCGGTCATCCGCTGGGTCAACTCACTCTTCCTGCAAGCGATGAAGGAGCGCGCGAGCGACATTCACATCGAGCCGGAAGAAAAGGAGATCATCGTTCGCTATCGCATCGATGGTGAGCTCTACATTGCGCGGCGCGCGCCGCGAAACTTCATGAACGCGATCGTCTCGCGCGTGAAGATCGAGAGCTCGCTCAACATCGCCGAGAAGCGCCTCCCACAAGACGGTCGCATCACGAAGAAGATCGCCGGCAAGAGCTTCGACATCCGCGTCTCCACCATCCCCACGAGCCGCCACTTCGAGCGCATCGTCATGCGTCTCCTGAACAAGTCGAGCGTCCTGCTCGACCTGCCGGACCTGGGCTTCTCACCGCGCGACTATGCGCTCATGGATGGCCTCATCCACCGTCCCGACGGCATCATCCTCGTCACGGGCCCGACTGGTTCTGGAAAGACCACCACGCTGTACGCGTGCCTGAACCGCATCAATCAGCCCAACATCAACATCCTCACCGCAGAAGATCCGGTCGAGTACGAGCTGAACGGCATCCACCAGCTGCACGTGCAGCCCAAGATCGGCCTCACGTTCGCCGGCGCGCTCCGCGCCTTCCTCCGCCAGGACCCGGACGTGGTCATGGTCGGCGAGATCCGCGACAAGGAGACCGTCGAGATCGCGATCAACGCTTCTCTCACGGGTCACCTCGTGCTCTCCACCATCCACACGAACGATGCCGCGGGCGCCGTGACGCGTATGGTCGACATGGGCGTCGAGCCATTCCTTCTGCGCTCCTCCGTCATCGGCATCCTGGCTCAGCGTCTCGTGCGTGTATTGTGCAAGGAATGCAAGGAGGCCTACCCGGCGAAGATCTCCGAGCTCGAGGAGCTTGGCATCACGCCGGAGCGCGTCGAGGTCAGAAACCGCAGGCGTGACAACCCCGCGTCGCGCTACTTCCCCAAGACCGTGCGCGAGCAGGACGTCCTCGACGCATATCCGGACGTCTCGCGGCTGACCTTCTACCGGCCGCGCGGCTGCGACAAATGCGCGCAGACCGGGTTCTCCGGCCGTCGCGGCATCTACGAGCTCCTCATCATGGATGACGCCGTGGGTCCGCTCGTGCTCCGCAACGCCGACGCCCAGGCGATCAAGCGCACCGCGATCGACTTCGGCATGGACAGCCTCCGCGACGACGGCGCTCGCAAGGTCATCTCCGGTCTCACCAGCGTGGAGGAGGTCATCGCCGCCACGCAGGAAGATCAGGGCGGGGTCGAGATCGAGCGGCCCGCCAGCATGCGGAACGTGAGGGTCTAGGCCGTGGCCGTCTACGAATACAGAGGGCTGTTCGTCGCCACCGGGAAGAACACCCACGGCGTGCGCGACGCCGACAACCCGAAGGCGTTGCGCGCAGTCTTGAAGCGCGACGGCATCCTGCTCACGGAGGCGCACGAGGAGTCGAGCGCCAAGAAGAAGGGCGGCGGCGAGAGCGGCATCAAGAACTTCTTCTCGCGCGTGGGCACCGCCGACATCGCGATGCTGACGCGCCAGCTCGCCACGCTGATCGCCGCCGGCATCCCGCTCGTGGAAGCCGTGACCGCGCTCAACGAACAGATGGACAAGGAGGCGCTTCGCCGCGTCCTCTCCAACGTCAAGGACCGCCTGAACGAAGGCACGTCGCTCGCGAAGGCGCTCGAGCAGCACCCGAAGATCTTCCCGCCGCTCTACTACAACATGGTCGCAGCCGGAGAGGCCTCGGGCACGCTCGAGGCCGTGCTCTCGCGGCTCGCTGACTTCATGGAGAACCAGGCGCGCCTCAAGGGCAAGGTCGGCGCCGCGCTCGCGTATCCCGTGCTGATGCTGATCTTCGGCTCCGGCCTGATGACGCTGATGATGACGGTCGTCGTCCCGAAGGTGACGGGCATCTTCGCCAGCCTCGATCGCGCGCTGCCCTGGTACACAGCGCTGCTGATCTTCATCTCGTCCACGCTCGCGTCGAACCAGATGCTGGGGATCGTGACGGGGCTGCTCGCGCTGACCTTCCTGCGCCAGGCGATCGCGAAGCCGCAGCAGGTGATGTGGACGATCATGGCCATCCTGTCCGCGCTCGCCCTCTTCACGTTCGGCTTCCTCGTGGAGTCCGTGTTCTGGTACTGCGTCGGCATCGGCGGCGGCATCATCGTGGGCTTCCTGCTCTCCATGTTCCTCGCATTCCTGCGCACGCCGAATGGCATGCTCTGGAAGGACGGGTGGCTCCTCAGGCTGCCGCTCTTCGGCCCGATCTTCCGCATGCTCGCGGTGTCGCGCTTCTCCTCCACGCTCGCCACGTTGCTGAAGAGCGGCGTGCCGCTGCTGAAGGCCATGGAGATCACGAAGCTCGTCCTGGACAACGCCGCGCTGTCCAAGGTCGTGGAGGACGCTGCCAGCCAGGTCCGCGAAGGCGAGTCGATCGCGCTTCCGCTCAAGCGCTCGGGGCAGTTCCCGCCGATCGTCACGCACATGATCGCCGTCGGCGAGAAGAGCGGTCAACTCGAGGCCATGCTGGAGAACGTGGCGCGTGCCTACGACACCCAGGTCGAGGTCCGCGTCGCCGCGATGACCAGCCTTCTCGAGCCCCTCATCATCATCTTCATGGGCGGAGGCGTCGGTTTCATTGCCTTCTCCATCCTCATGCCCCTCATCCAGATGAACGACTTCGTGCAGTAACGCGCAACACCAACATCCATGGCCAAGAGAGAGAACAAGGTATTTTTCGCGTGGGAGAAGCGCACGGGCGTTCTCGGCTTCTTCGGCCGCGCGCGCATCCGTCAGCTCCTCGTCGCGGGCGGCGTCCTCACGATCACGGTCGCGCTCTTTGCGCGCGAGTCCGACGGTCGCAAGGTGCGCGCCACCCGCGCGGGTATCGGCGTCATGTTTCGCGCGGTCTCCGCGTATCGGGCGGACCACGCCGGCGCGTGTCCCAAGGACCTCACGGAGCTCAAGAGCGGCGGCTACGTCGCAGAGCTGCCGAAGGACGCGTGGGGACACACGATCCGCGTCGTCTGTCCCGGACAGAAGGACAAGGTCGGGTTCGACGTGATGAGCGACGGCCCAGGTGACGAGCTGTTTTCGAAGATCGAGTGAGATCGAGTGAGAGCGAGTGAGAGAAGGGTACCGGAGGAGAAGAGACGATGATCCAGTTGTTGAAGCGGAGTAGAAGGCGCGGCGTCACGCTGGTGGAGATCCTGATCGTGCTCGCGATCGTCGGCCTCATCGGCGGCACCATCGCGGTCTTCGCCATCCCGAAGTTCCAGCAGGCGCAAAAGGACACCACGCGGAACAGCGCCATCGCGCTGCAGCAGGCCGCGGACCTCTGGCGGACCAGCCATGGTTCGGAGTGCCCCACGGCGGAGCGGCTGAAGACGGAGCGCGAGATCGCGGCGACCGCCAAGATCACGGACGCATGGGAGTCTCCCTACAAGATCATCTGCGACGACGACTCCCTCACCGTCGTGAGCTTCGGTCCCGACAAGAGGGAAGGCACCGCCGACGACATCCGCATTCCCGAGACACAGCCCGCCAAGCAGTAGCCCACCGTGAAGTACCTGTCCAAACAACGTGGCGTGACGCTCGTCGAGATCCTGGTGGTCCTCGCCATCATGGGGATCATGCTCGGCGCCATCGTCGCGGGGTCGGGGCAGGTCGCAACGGCGCGGCAGAAGCACGCCGCGGCGATCCTCGCGTCTGCGGTGAAGGTCGGGTACACGCGCGCCAC
>JANXLV010000183.1 GCA_025355005.1 Myxococcales bacterium
AACGTCGCGGGTGTGACGTCCATCGTCTTTGCGACCTCGTCGCGTGGCTTGTCCTCGAGCACGCGAAGCCGGATGGCCTGCGCGTAGCGTGGGTTGATGCTCGAGAGCGCCTCCTCGACCTTGGCCTGTGCCGCGCGCGCATCGCGCAGCTGCGACAGCTTGTCGTCCACTGGCGTCTGGTTGTTCTGCGCGTCCACCTCGCGGTCGAGGTCGTCCGCATCGAAGAGCACGGTGCGCTTCTTCCGGCGCAGATGATCGATCGCCGTGCGCAGCGCAACCGTGCGGAGCCACGGATAGAAGCCGACGTTCTGCCATACGAACTTCCCGATGTTGCCGAGGACCTTCTCGTAGACATCTGCAAGCGCATCCTTGGCTGCGGCCTCGGAGCCGAGGCGCGGAAGGAGCACGTTGCGGTAGAGCGCAGGACCGTGCGAACGAAGCAGCTCCCCGAGCGCCTGCCGATCGCCGGCCTGAGCCCGTGCGACCAGGTCCCGGTCCTGGGCCGACGCGGCGTCGCTCAGGATCTCGAGGTTCTTTCCGGCGCTCACGCCGAAAGGAAGTATCGCAATGGCGGCATTCACGGAACGAAGAACGCGCCTGGAGAGGGCCGCCTTACAGTCCGCATGGTCAGTACCCGCCCACCCCTACGACCGCTGGGGCCCAATGCCGCGTTCTGATAGGGTCTCCCGCCATGCGCATCCGACCGCTGACGCTGGTTTTCGGGCTGTCCCTTTCCCTCATCTGCCAGGTGGCTTCGGCGGAGAACGTCAAGATCCCCTTCACCAAGGCCACGCTCGCGAACGGGATGACCGTGATCCTTCACGAAGACCGGCGGCTCCCCATCGTGGTCGTCAATGTGTCGTACGACGTAGGTGCCCGCTTCGAGGCACCGAAGAAGACGGGCTTCGCCCACCTCTTCGAGCACCTCATGTTCATGGGTACGAGGCGCGCGCCCACGAAGACGTTCGACGCCTGGATGGAGGCCGGCGGCGGCTGGAACAATGCGTGGACCAGCGAGGACCGCACCGACTACTACGACGTCGGGCCCTCGGGCATGGTCGACCTCTTGCTATGGCTCGAGGCCGATCGCTTGCGTGACCTCGGTCCGCTGATGACGCTCGACAAGCTCAACGCGCAGCGTGAGGTCGTCCGCAACGAGCGCCGCCAGTCCAGCGAGAACACGCCCTACGGCAAGGCGAGCCTTCGCATGCCGGAGCTCGTCTACCCGGAGGGCCACCCGTACCACCATCCGGTCATCGGCTCGCACGAGGACCTCGAGAACGCGAGCGTGGACGACGTGCGCGGCTTCTTCGATCAGTTCTACGATCCAGGCAACGCCAGCATCGTCGTCGCCGGCGACTTCGACCCCGAGAAGGTCATGGCGACGATCAAGCGCAATTTCGAGGTAATTCCGTCGCGAAAGAAGTGGAAGGACCCGGGCGCTCCTGGCTTCTCGGACACGAAGACCACGCTGACCTCCGTCGTGCGCGAGACCATCGAGGACGACGTCGAGCTGCCCAAGCTCATGATCGTGTGGCAGTCGCCGAAGCACTTCGCGCCTGGTGACGCGGAGCTCGACATCGCGGGGAACGTGCTCGCGGGCGGCAAGACCAGCCGTCTCTACAAGGCGCTCGTCTACGACGCGAAGATCGCGCAGTCGGTCTCTGCACACCAGTCGTCCGGCGCGCTCGGCTCGCGCTTCGAGATCGAGGTGATGGGGAAGCCAGGCGTTCCGTTCGAGAAGCTCGAGGCCGCGGTGGACGCGGAGGTCGCGAAGATGCGCGCCGCCGACGTGACGGACGAAGAGCTCGCACGCACGAAGAACGGCATCATGACCGACTTCGTGGGTCGGCTGGAGAGCGTCCGCGAACGCGCCTCGCTGCTCAACGCCTACCAGGCCGACATGAAGGACCCCGGCTACATCGAGAACGATCTCGCTCGATACGAGACGGCGACGAAGGCCCGGATCAAGGAGACGGTGGCGAAGTATCTGGTGCCGGATGCGCGGGTGATCGTGCACGTCGTGCCGAAGGCGGGAGCTGCGAAATGAGAACGCTCCTCGCACTCGCATCGCTCTCCGTGTCTCTCTCGTTCGTCGCCGGGTGCGCGAAGGATGCGCCGCCCGCGCTGCCTCCGCCGACGATGGCGCTGCCGACCGCGATGCCGCCGCGCGACGTGGCGCTCTCCGCCAGCGAAGATCCGCTCGGGCCGCGTCCGCACGTGGCGCAGAAGCCGCCGTTCAAGCCGGATGCACCCGCGGTGCTCAAGGGACCGAACGGCCTCACCATCTGGCTGGTCCAGCGCCACGAGCTCCCGCTAGTCGCCGCCACCCTCGTCATTCCGCGCGGCTCGGTGAACGATCCGGCGGGGAAGGGCGGCGTCGCGAGCTTCACGGCGAACATGCTCGACGAAGGCGCCGGCACCCTGTCGGCGCTCGAGATCTCGCGCAAGATCGATCTGCTCGGCGCGGAGCTCTCGACGAGCGCGGCGCAGGACTACAGCTACGTGTCGCTGCGCACGCTGAAGAAGAACCTGGACCCTGCGTTCGCGATCTTCTCCGACGTCATCGTGCGGCCCACCTTCTCCGAGGTCGAAGGCAAGCGCGTGCACGAGCTCTGGGACAACGATCTGAAGTCGCGGCAGAGCGATCCGCAGGCCGTGTCTTCGATCGTCTGCGCGCGTGAGCTCTTCGGGGCCGAGCACGCATATGGGCATCCGGTGGACGGCACCATCAAGTCCGCGAAGAAGGTGACGCTCGCCGATGCGCGCGCCTTCCACGCATCGATGTACCGACCGGATCAGGCAGTGCTGGTGCTCGTGGGCGACGTGACGGCAGACGAGGCGCAGGCCCTCGCGGGCCGCTTCACGAAGTGGGTCGCACCGAAGGCGGCAGCAGCGCCCGTCGTTGCGCCGCCCGCGATCGCCGCGAAGGCGAGGATCGTGCTCGTCGACAGGCCCGACGCGCCGCAATCGGTGATCAGCGTCGTGAAGCTCGGCGTCGAGATGAGCTCGCCGGACTTTCCGCCGCTCGGCCGCGTGAACTCCGCACTTGGTGGCAGCTTCACGTCGCGCTTGAACCAGGACCTGCGCGAGGACCACGGATGGACGTACGGCGCCAAGTCGCGCTTCTCCTTCACGCGTGGCACGGGCATGTTCGTGGCATCGGCCGCCGTGATCACCGCGAAGACCCCTGAGGCGCTGAAGGCGCTCGTCAACGACACGGACGCGTACGCGGCGGAGGGTCCCACCCGGGACGAGGCAGAGAAGACGCGGCTCCTGCTCCGCGCGGAGCTCGTGGAGAGCTACGAGGGCGTGCAAGGGATCGCGCAGCGCCTCGGACGCCAGGCGGCGCTTGGCCTCGCGGCGGACTTCGACGAGAAGGCGAGCGTGGCGCGCGACGCCGCGCATCGTGACGAGCTCGCGGCGCTGGCCAAGAAGTACCTCGGCGGCGCGAGCCTGATCGTGATCGTCGGTCCCAAGGCGAAGATCGAGGCCGGTCTCGCGGCGCAGGGCTTCGGCGGCTTTGAGGTGGTCGCGGCGGAGGAGCCGTGATCGCGAACGGAAAGAACCGCACGACCTGGCACGGGCAGCCGGTGGAGCTGGGGAAGGGCGCCGAGGAGAACGGCTTCGCGAACATGCTCCTCGCGATGCTCAGCCAGAACTTCGAGGCCAAGCCGCACAAGCTCGCGGACCTCCGCGCGATGCGCGGCACGGTCGCCCTGGTCGCCGACGACGCAGGGGTCGCCGTCACGCTCCGATTCATGCGAGGGGTCGTCATCATCGAGAGCGGTGTGCGAGGTATCCCCGACGTCTGCGTTCGCGGAACCACGGACGCGGTGATGAGCATGTCCAACATGCCCCTCACGTTTGGCCTCCCGTTCCCGGACCCAAGGGACGGGGCCGCGAAGGCCGCTTACGATGGGATCAACCGGGCCATGAAGAACGGGGAGATCCACATCTTCGGAATGCTGCGGAATTTCTTCTTCATGCAGCGCTTCACCCGGATCATGAGCGTCAACGGGTGAACGCTGGAGCGCGCATTTAACTGCACGACCCCCGCACGACCCGCACGAAGGGCTTGACTGAACGGAGGTCTCTGCGTACGGTTCCGCGCCCCAGACGAAGATTTCGTGTAAGAGTTCCAAGGAAGATCATGGCCGTTCACATTCGCCTTGCCCGTGGTGGCACCAAGAAGCGTCCCTTTTACCGCGTGGTCGTCACCGATCAGCGCAGCCCGCGTGGCGGCCGTTTCCTCGAGAATATCGGCACGTTCGACCCGCTCCTCGATCTGAAGAACTCGAAGCTCGCGGACGACAAGAAGATCCCGTCGCTCACCCTCGATAACGCTCGCCTCGACTACTGGCGTGGCCAGGGCGCGCAGCCCAGCGAGACGCTCGGTCGCCTCCTGAAGCGTCAGGCGCAGGCCGCCGCCGCCGTCGCCAAGAAGTAAGCTCGGCGCGAAGCCCCGCTCAAAGATCAAAGTTCAACATGGCCCTCAAAGAGCTCATCAAAGCGATTGCCGTCGAGCTGGTCGACCACCCGGAGCAGGTGGTCGTGACCGAGATCGCTGGCGAGAACAACAGCCTCATCGAGCTCCGCGTGGCGAAGGAAGACATCGGCAAGGTGATCGGCAAGGAGGGGCGGACCGCGCAGTCGATGCGCACGATCCTCGCTGCCGTCTCCACGAAGCTGGGTCGTCGCGCGCACCTCGACATCGTCGACTGACGTGTCTGCGTCTGAACCTTCGGACGGCGACTCCCGCTGGGTCGAGGTGGGCGTCATCGCCCGGCCTCACGGCGTTCGTGGTGAGCTGCGCGTGGCGTTGCACAACAAGGACAGCGAGGTCCTGCTCTCCGTGGACGAAGTGCTGGTGCGCCTGCCTGATGGCGCCGAGCACGAGGTCTCCGTGGATGCAGCGCGTCCAGCCGATCAGGCCGTGCTGATGCGCCTGCACTCGATCGACGATCGCGATCGTGCGGAGCAGGTCCGCGGCTCACGCGTCTTCGTTCGCCGCAGCGACTTCGCGGAGCTGCCGGACGGGGAGTTCTACACGTGCGACGTGGAGGGCGCGCGCGTCGTCGTCCTTAGCGACGCAGGCGAGGCGAACGGCGCCGGCCTCGAGGGCAGCGTGCGCACGATCGTGAGCTACCCGAGCGTCGACGTCATCGTGGTCGACATGGGCGAGCGCGGCGTGTTCGAGGTGCCGCTCGTCGCGGACTTCGTGACGCTGGTCGACACGAAGAAGGGCCTCGTGACGTTGCGGACGCTGGAGGGCCTCGAGCCGCAGCCCCGATGACCGGTGCCCCGTGAGGGTCACGGTCGTCACGCTATTTCCCGAGCTCTTCGGGACCTTCGCGGAGGTGAGCTTCGTCGGCCGCGCGCGCACGCAGGGCACGCTCGTGCTCGAGACGAAGAATCCGCGAGACCACGGCCTGGGCAAGCACAAGAGCGTGGACGACACGCCTTATGGCGGAGGTAGCGGCATGGTGATGCGCGTGGACGTGCTCACGGCCGCGCTCGAGGCGGTTGATGCTGCGGCAGCGGCGCCGGCGCATCGCGTGCTGCTCACGCCGCAGGGCGCGCCGTTCTCGCAGTCGAGCGCGAAGGCGCTCTCGGAGAAGGAGCACGTGGTGCTGGTGTGCGGCCGCTACGAAGGCTTCGACGAGCGCGTGAGATCGTTCGTGCACGAGGAGATCTCGCTCGGCGATTTCGTCATGACGGGTGGTGAGGTGGCGGCGATGGCCATCATCGAGAGCACGGTTCGCCTGCTGAAAGGGGTGCTCGGCAACCCGGAGTCCACGCACGAGGAATCGCACCAGGGCTCGCTGCTCGAGTACTCGCAGTACACGCGCCCTGCCGAGTTCCGAGGGCTGGGCGTGCCCGACGTCCTCAAGGAAGGCCATCACCTCAAGATCGCCGCGCACCGCAAGAGCGAACGCGAGGAGCGCACGCAGGCGCGACGGCCGGATCTCTACGCCCGCTACCTGCAGACGAAGCCGCCCGAGAAGCCGAAGAAGGCGAAGAGGCCAAACAAGGCGCAGGCGGCGAAGAAGGGCGACGAATGAGGCGCGTTGCGGTGGCGCTGCTCCACGCGCCCGTGCTCGCGCGCGATGGCGGCGAGACCGTCTCGACCGTGACGAACCTGGACGTGCACGACATCGCGCGCAGCGCACGGAGCTATGGCGCGACGGACTTCTTCGTCGTCCATCCAGTGGAGGCGCAGCGCGCCCTCTGCGCACGCATCATCGCGCACTGGAAGACCGGCTCCAGCGGTGAGCGCATCCCCACGCGCGCCCCGGCGCTCGAGCTGGTGCGTCCCGTTCCGACCCTGGAGGATGCGGTCCTTGCGCTGGGAGGACGCTCCGCCGTTCGCCTCTGGGCCACCGCTGCGCGCGCCTCCAAGGAGACGATCACGTTCGCGGCCGCGCGCGAGGAGCTCACCACGGAAGGGCCTCCGGTGCTCCTGCTCTTCGGCACCAGCTGGGGCCTGCCGCCGCGCATCATCGCCGCTTGCGACGCGCTCCTGGAGCCGATCCAGGAACATGCAGACTACAACCATCTCAGCGTGCGCGCCGCCTGCGCGATAGCGCTCGACCGCCTCGCGCGTAGCTAGGATCCCGCGTCATTTCGACGATGGGTGCGCTTCCATGCACTCGTAGCGGTTCGGATCATTCGTGCACATGGTGTGCAGGTCCATCGTGCCGTGGCCGCAGCGGTAGTCGCCCTCATGGCCCTCGCAGAACATGCGGTAGGCCTCCGTGGGGGCCTCTGGCTCGTCCGGAGCGGCGCGGCCCCAGCGCACGCATCCGCGCAGGTCCCCGAGCTTGCAGGCGCGCGCGTACCACTCGGCGCGGTCGGCGTCCGTCGATTGCTTGTCGGCGTGCTCCATGCAGGAGCTGGCGGTGCCGCCGTAGCATTCGTTCGCGATGTTCCGCCTGGTGGCGCGCGCCGTGGCTGCGACCGCGATGGACGCAAGCACCAGCGACGAAGCGGCGGCCACGACCCACGCTCTCTTGTTGCGGCCGAGCGCGAGGAGCAAGGTGCCCGTCACCGAGAGCGCGGGACCTATGACGTAGATGAGGGCCATGACCGGCCAGACCACTCCGTCATTCCCGAACATCCTGGAGCGCAGCGCCACTCCCGCGGAGACCCAGACGCTCACGCCGAGCACGAGCAGCACCCCGCCGAGCATCACCAGCCTCGGTGAGAGCGGCCTCTTGGCGCTGGAATAGGTGAGCGCCTGCGCCCGCTCGAGATGCGGCGGATGCCAGGCTGGGGGCCCCCCCTTGTCTTGCGGCTCGTCCACGTACTCAGTGTACGCGCGAACCGCGATCTGTCTTCCGTGCGGTCAGCGAGCAACCGCGGCGTAGCGTTTCCAGTCGTCTGCGATGCCCTTGGCCGTTCGCAGCGCCATGGCCATGATCGGCAGCTGCGAGTTCACGCCGATGGACGTGGGGAGCACGCTGCCGTCCCCGACGAAGAGGTTCTTCACGCTCCACGTCTCTCCCGTGGGCGACACGACGCCGTCGTCCTCGCGCGCGCTCATCTTGGCCGAGCCGAGCGGATGGAACGCGAGGCACTCGATCTTGTGCGCCTTGGGCGGGCTCGCCTCGAGCGCCTCCAGCTCCGCGACGCTCTTCAGCGTGGGCATCCCGAAGACCGGCGCGAAGACCTCCTTTGCACCAGCGGCGAACGCCATCTTGCCGAGGATCGTGATGGAACGGAGCAAGCGCGTCTTGTCACGCGCGGCCATGCGGTACGTGATCACCGGCTCGCGCCCGAGCCCGCGGCGCACGGTGCCGCCGCCTTCGTCGTGGACCATGGCCCCGAAGAAGCCGAGGTTCGGCATCTGGTGGACGAGGGCCTTGTGCGCGCGACCCACGCCCGGGAACGCGGCAGCGAGCACGTTGACTGGCGCGTAGACGCCGTTCAGCGTGATGCCGTCGTCCAGGTAGTGATCGCTGAATGCGCTCTGCATCGCGCCGTCCCAGCCGTTGACGGCCTCGTCGAACAACGCGCCCACCCTCACGGCGGGATGCAGCGTGAGGTGTCGCCCGATGTTGTGGCCGCCGAGCCCGCTGTTCTTCAGCAGCACGGGCGTGTGCATGGAGCCGCACGCGACGACGACGATCTTGGCGCGCACCTCGAACGGAACGCCGGGCTCGCCGGCCTCGTCCAGAAAGCGCCCGCGCACGCCACGCGCGACACCGCCGCTCGTGTCCACGCGATCAACGAGCGCGTCCGAGAGGATCACGGTGCCGTGGCGCTGCGCCGCGGGCAGGTACGAGAGATCGACGCTCATCTTCGCGCCGTGTGGGCACCCGAAGTTGCAGCGGCCGGCGCCCTTGCAGCCCGTCGTGTTGCGTCGAAGCGGCTTCATCTTGATGCCCATCTTCGCGGCGCCTTCGACGAAGAGCTCGGTCGCGCGGGAGCGCATGTCGATGGGCACGGTCTCCACGGAGATCGCCTGCTCGACCTCCTCGAACATGGGCGCGAGCGCCTCTGGCGACACGCGCGGGATGTGGAGATCGCGCGTCCACTCCATCAAGAACTGCTCGGGGATGCGAAAGCACACGCCGCCCGTGAGGATGCTGGAGCCGCCGACGGCCTTGCCGGCGAGCAGGCTGATGAGCGGTGTGTCGCCCAGGCCGAGCGCCGCGCTGAGACCCGCTTCGCGCGCCATGCGACGGAACGTGTACGAGGGGCGAAAGGTGCCGTACTCGGGTTGCGTGTAGTGTCCACCTTCTTCGATGACGATCACCGAGAGCCCGCACTTCGCGAGCGTCTCCGCGACGACCGCGCCGCCCGCGCCAGAACCCACGATCGCGACGTCGACCTTGGCGGAAAACGGCTTCTTTTCCTCGCGTCCGCGCAAGATCATTCGGCGCTCCCATCGGCGGCTGCCACGTGGACCTTGGCGGCTTCGTGCTCGCCGGAATCGAGCTCCTCCGCGTGGAGAAGGGCAGAGGCCCGGGCCTTCTTCGACTGGAAGCGGAGGAACACCTTTCGCTCGTCGCCGGGGTAGCCCAGGAGCGAGAGCTCGTGCGGGTCCTCGTAGAACACCATCGTCATGATGGTGCGGTACGCGACCAGGACCAGGGCGACGAAGCCAACGCTGGACCGGTCCATCCTGTCGAGCAGCTCCACGCGCTTCTTCACGGGCAGGTTCTCGAACAGCGAGAACGAGAAGAAGAGGAGCAGCGGCGCGAGCTGGATGAACCGGAGCATCAACACGAGGCCGACGCGCAGTGGGCGGCTCGCGGGGCTGACGAAGCCGTCCACGTCCGCAGCAAAGGACCTCATACGCTCCTCGGGAACGTCGGAGTCCTCCGAGAAAAGCGCCTCCGCGAGCGCGACGAGCACGACCCGATGGCCCGGCCCGAAGGTCGTTCGCAGAAAATCCTTGGTGCGGGGCTCTTTCAAGAGAGGCTCAAGACTTGCGAATGTAGTCCGTTCCGGCCTTCTCCAGGAACTCATCGTACGTGCCACCGTAGTCGACGATCTCGGTGCCGTGATCGCCCTCCCTCGCTCGAAGCTCCACGATGCGCGTGGCGAGCTTGCTCACGAAGTGACGGTCGTGGCTCACGAAGATCACAGTGCCCTTGAACAGCTCGATGCCGTCGAGCAGGCCCTCGATCGACTCGATGTCGAGGTGGTTCGTGGGCTCGTCCAGGACCAGCACGTTGTGCTTCAGGACCAGGAGCTTGGCGAGCAAGAGGCGCGCGCATTCGCCGCCGGAGAGCGCCTCCACGGGCTTCAGGGCCGCTTCGCCCGAGAAAAGAAGCCTGCCGAGGATGCCGCGGATGTGCTCTTGCGGCGCGAGCTTGTCGAACGAGTAGAGCCACTGGAACGCGTTGGAGCCCGCCGCCGCGCGCGAGAGCGCCTCGTGGTGGTCCTGCGCGAAGTAGCCCACGCTCGTGTCGTGACCCCAGCGCACGTCGCCCTTGTCGGGGGAGTAGACGTGGGGCTTGGTGTCGCTGTCGACGTTCGCGTAGCCACCGACCATGAGCTTCAGCAGCGTGGACTTGCCGACGCCGTTGGGGCCGATGACCGCGATGCGGTCGCCGCGGCTCACGTTGATGCTCGCGTCCTCGTAGACGATCTTGTCCTTGCCGTTCTCGTCCTTGAACTTCTTCCAGACGTTCTCCATGCGGAGCACGTCGCGGCCGCTCGGCTTCTCGAACTCGAAGCGAATGAACGGGCGGACCAGGCTCGTGCGCTTCACGCCGCGCGACTGGACCTCGTCCTTGAGCTTCTCGATCTGCTTCAGGCGCGACTGCGCCTGGCTCGACTTGGAGGCGTGCGCGCCGAAGCGCTGCACGAAGCCCTGCAGCTCCTCGATCTTCTTCTTCGCGGAGCTGTTCTGTGCATCCGCGCGCTGCTTGTTCTCGTACTTTGCGTCGACGAAATCACCGTAATTTCCCGTGTAAACGGTGATCGTCTGGTAGTCGACGTCGGCGATGTGCGTGGCCACTTCGTTCAGGAAGTGGCGGTCGTGCGAGATGACGACCAGCGTGCCCTTGTAGCCGATGAGAAACTTCTCGAGCCAGCGGATGCTGTCGAGGTCCAGGTGGTTCGTGGGCTCGTCGAGGAGCAGCACGTCCGGCTTGCCGAAGAGCACCTGCGCGATGAGGACGCGCAGCTTGTAGCCGGCGGCCAGCGTGCTCATCTTCTTCTCGTGCTGCGTGGCGGGGATGCCGAGGCCGAGCAGGAGCTCCGCGGCCTCGCCCTCGGCCATGTAGCCGTCCTCCTCGGCGATGACGCCTTCGAGCTCACCGAGCCGCACGCCGATCTCGTCCGTGACCTCGCCGAGAAGGAGCTTCTCCTTCTCCTGCAGCGCGTCCCAGAGGTTCTTGTTGCCCATCATGACGGCGTCGATGATGCGCTGCTCGTCGTACTCGAAGTGGTTCTGCTTCAGCACGCCTAGCCGAGCCGTGCCGGGCATCGAGATGCCGCCCTGGTCCGTCTCCTCGTCCCCACCGAGGATCTTGATGAGCGTCGACTTGCCCGCGCCGTTGGCGCCCACGAGCCCGTAGCGCTTGCCCGGGTCGAACTGCATGCTGACGTTCTCGAAGAGAATCTTCGGGCCAAACCGCTTCGTGACGTTGTCTAGGAGGATCACGGCGGCGGAAATAGCACAGGTGAGGTAGACTCGCAGGTCAACGTGCGCGACGCGTCCTTCTACGTAAGCCAGCTGCTCGTGTTCCCCAGCGTCGGTCGCGAGGAGCGCCGCCAGCTGTGGCGCCAGGCCATCGCCTCGCTCGCAAAGGCGACGACGGAGGAGGGCCCGGGACCGCTCGACGGCCTGCACCCCGATCAGCTGGTCCCCGTCGCGAAGGTGGCGCTTGCGGACGGCCTGGTGGACGACCTGGACTGGCTGGGCCCCGCCGCGGCAGGCATGGCGCTCTACGTGTTCGCCTCTGCGTTGCCCTCTGGGCAGGAGCAGCGCGAGCTACGTCGCCGTGTGGTGCCGCGATTGCTCACGGGCAACGCGGACACCTTCACGCAGATCGCCGCCCTCATGGCGCAGACCACGGGGAAGGGGCTCGGGAGCGCGGGAGTGCGCGCGCGTGTGGGGCTCGTGACCGAGCTCCCGCTGTCCTTCGGCGTGCGTGATGGCGCGCTCGCGCTGTCTCTCGTGTCGCGGCGCGAGCTGTGTCGCGAGTGGGTCGTGGAGCCGTCCACGAAGTCGCTCCCCGCGCGAAGGCTCGCCGCCCGTATCCTGGAGCGCGCGGCCCGCGAGGCCGCACGCCGTGCGTCGCAAGGCGATCTCCACGCCATTCGCGTGCTCGAGGGCGAGGCGCTCGCGCCCACACTGCGACGTCTCCTGTTCGATCGTGAGTCGCTCGTCTGGCGACACGTGGCGGTCGCGCGCGGCTTGATCTGTCCATGGTCGGAGAAGACGAACGACGAGGTTGAGTCCTGGCTCTCCCTGGAGCTCACGCCGACGGAATGGCGCCGCGCTGCCACGAGCGTCGCAGCGCTCACCGCCGTCGCTCCGGAGCGCGCGCTGTCGCTCCTGCAGAACGTGTCGCGCGCCGGCCTCTTCGCGAAGGATCCGGGCGTCTCCCAGGGCTTTGCATGGGGCATCCCGCGCGCTGCCGAATCCGAGCCCGACGCCACGAGTGAGTTCCTGGGCATGCTCTTCCCGAGCTCCGGGTTCGACATCGCGGAGGCGCTGATCGACGCGCGTGCGGAGCTCGGCTCTTCGCCCATCAGCGACGAGATGAGCGAGCTCTTCAACGCGCGCTTCGGTGGCAGCAAGAGCCCCTCCGCCGGCGCAGACGACGGGCTCGCCGCGCTCCGCGACGAGATCACGCGCGACCTCTCGCTCGCGTCCCGATCCGACCAGCCGCTTCGGCTCGGCATCAACCGCGCGCTCGTGGCGTTCGCGCAGGAGGGCGCGCCGCAGGCGTACGGCGTCGTGAAGGATGTCGTCGACGCCGTGCTCGTGCAGATCGCCAAGCTGGAGTCGCACACCTCCGAGGACGAGGATCTCGAAGGCGAGGCGGGACAAAAGGCGCGACGCGCGTCGCTCGCGGCGCTTCGAGATCTGGACTCGAGCCTGCTCGAGCGCAGCGTGGTCGGTCAGCTCGTGAAGCTCGGCACGAAGGAGGCGGACGTCAAGGCCGCCGAGGAGCGCATCGATCAGATCCGCGAGCGTGGCTGCGAGTGGATCGCGTCCCGCGAGATGCCGCGCGAATCCAAGAGACCCGCGGAGACCGTGGGCAAGAACATCACGCTGCACATGCGGCGCCTGCGCGCGCTGCTCCACATCGTCGACGGTGACATCGACGTGGAAGATGACCAGGCGCGGGGCGACCGTCTCCGGGCGCGCTGGGTCAAGACCGCGAGCGAGATCGTCGCGCATTTCGGCCGAAATCCGCCTCCTGCGCTGCGTCGCATGCTGCTCGCCACGCTCGCGCGCGCGCTGGATGCGCTGATCCGCGTCGACGCATGCGACGTCGCCGACGCGTTCCTGATGCTCGCGCTGTCCATGGAGGACGTGAGCTCGTTCGAGGCGCTCGCCGAGGCTTCGATGGACCTCGACCTGTCTCACGTGCTCTCCGCGTACGCGCGCTTCTTGCGTACGTGTGCGCCGCTGCTCCGCGGTGATCGCGCGCGGCTCGCCGGGCCCGCGGCCGACGCGGTGCTCGCCTCGCTCTCACGGCTCTCCGGAGAGCTCTCGCCCGAGGCCTCTTCGCGCTCGGAGGCGCTGCGCACGGTCCTCTTGCGCTTGCACCAGGCGCTCAGCGCGATGTCGAACACCACCGGCCTGCGCGCGCTGTCGTCGAACGGCGCGTCAGAGCCCGACATCGTCATCGCCGCGGAGGCGTGGATGAACGCGCTGACGCAGATGTCGAAGGGCGCACGCACGCGCCTCGAGCCGGGCTATCTGCCTTCGCCGCCGATCTCCGTGCGCCCCGTGTCCATCGCCGTTTCGCGTGTGCTGGCAGGCGTTGAGCCGGATCTGACGGAGCCCGTGCTCGAAGAGGCCGCGCGTGCGGTGGCCGTCGACGTACCACGCGCGTTCGCATGGCTCTTCCTCGGGGTGGTGGGCTCGCTCGCGGGCCGGCCGCTCGACGCGGCCACGCCGGACGCCAAGGAAGCGCCCTCGATGGCGGCGCCAGGCCTGGGCGAGCAGTTGCCTGCATGGCTCCCGGCGCGCCGGATGATCGGCGGCTTCTACGTCATGCGCTCGCTCGGCGTCGGCGGCTCGGGCACCGTGTTCGTCGTCTCTCGCGCGGACGACCGGCACGATCCGAGCGCGGAGCGGTTCGCGCTCAAGGTACCGGACTACACGGCGACCGCCGCGCGGAGCCTCTCGGAAGCGGAGTTCATGCAGCTGTTCCGCGACGAGGCGTCCGCGCTGATGTCGCTTCCGGCGTGCAAGAACCTCGCGAAGTTCGTCACGTTCGACATGTCCGCCAAGCCGAAGCCCATCCTCGTGATGGAGCTGATTCCGGGCCTCTCGCTGGAGCGCATGATCGAGTCCCGCGCGTTCGACATGAACAAATGCATCTCCGTGCTCGACGACGTGCTCGGCGGGCTCGAGGTCATGCACCAGGGCGGCGTTGGACACCTGGATCTCAAGCCTTCGAACGTGGTGCTCAGGCAGGACAGCAGTGGCGTGCTCGTGGACTTCGGCCTGTCGGGGCGCAAGGTGCGACCGGGTTGTGCGACGGGTCCGTATGGCGCGCCGGAGGTCTGGGGCGCAGAGACGTCGGGTGGCGCGCCCACGCCCATGGCCGCAGATGCATATGCGTTCGGTTGCCTCGCGTTCGAGGCGCTCACCGGGCGCACGCTCTTCGCGGCCCCGAACGAGGTCGCGCAGGTTGCGATGCACCTCGCGCACGATGGCATGCCAGCGCCCGTGAAGCGGCTCGCCGCGGACGCCAAGCTCGGCCTCCTGGGTGAGATGCTCTTCAACACGCTCCGCCGTGACGGACGTGCGCGCATGAGCGTGACGGAGACGCGACGTACGCTCGCGACCGTGAAGAAGAAGGTCGGCGACATGCCGTGGCCGATCCAGGTGGGGTAGGGCGATGGCTCTTCCGTCCGTGTCGGGAGAGCCCGCGGCCGACGGCTCCGACTGCGTGGGATGTGGACGGTGCTGTCATCATCCGCCCAACACGGCGTCGCTCCTCCTTGCGGACGAAGCGCGTATGGGTGAGCCGCTCCTCACGCGGCTCACGGTCATCTACGACAGGCCGCCGCACTTCCGCTTCATGAAGAATGACGGCGAGCGGTGCGCGGCGCTCGATCTACGCGTGCCTGGGGAGTACCCCTGCGGGGTGTACGCCGTGCGTCCGGATGGCTGCCGCGAGGTAGAGCCGGGGTCTGCCGCCTGTCTCGAGGCCCGCCGTTTGGGCCACCTGGGTACGAGCACGGGTTTTCATCGCCCGCGGTGACTTGTCCAGTGATCGGGCTGTACGCTCGAGGTCATGCGCTGTGCCGCGGCCTGCGCTGCAGGCGAGATCAAGCTGTGCGGTAGCACCCTCGACTGCCCGATGGGCACCACGTGCACCGCCTTCCCGACGAACGCGAAGACCCTCGGCATCTGCAAGTAGGCGCGCGCTCGAATCGGCGACGTCGACAGAAGCTCAGTGCGCGGCCGGCTTCGGCGGCGCCGCCGGCCTGGGCCTGCCTGCTGCGCCGAAGACCATCTTCTCGAGCTTGCCGGCGACGTCCGTCGCGACGAGGTCGTTGTACGGTCCGATGGGCTCGCCCGCGACGAAGACGATCGGGAGCTGGTCCTTCTCGCACTTCGCCGTGGTGGTGACGAACGCCAGGGTCGCCGGATCGCCGGTCACGTCCGCGAGCGTGTAGGGGATGTCCTTCGCCTTGAGGAGATCCTCGACGCGGCCGAGCTCCCGCGCGTTGCGATCCTTCTCCATGTAGACCAGTACGGGCGCGACCACGTTCGCGACCATCTCTTCGCCGCCCTTGTTCCGGAGCTCCTGGAGCTTCTGTGCGGCTGCGCGGCGGGTCTCGAGCTCGCTCTGCGGTGCGAGCGGAGAGCCCACGAGGCGGTTCAGGCGGCGCACCATGTCGCGCGGAACCCGCACCATGGTGACATCCTCGAGCTTCGTGGACGCGAGGACCCTGTGCAAACCATCCGCGAGGAGATCGAGCTTCATGGCGCCCGATATAGCGCTCTTTCGGCCCCGCGCAAAGCTTGCGCGACTCACCTCCGAGTCACTGGGGAATGGGCGTCGTGAAGGTGTCGCGGATGGTGCCCTCGGTGTCGAGGGTCTTGCCGTGGAAGCCCGTGGCGTCCACGTCGATGATGCTCGCGTTGTAGTAGTCGCCCGCGGCCTTGCGGGTGTCGCAGTATGCGCGGCTCACGTTCATGTTGGGCAACACGATGTTGCCGCCGCCGCCTGCCGACGTGACCCATGTCACGCCGTCCTTCTCGAACCGCTCGTAGCCGTGCATGTGGGCCTGGAAGACCAGCGGGACCTTGTGTTGCACGAAGACGGGCGCCCACGCCGCTTCTGCGGTCAGGTCGTCGCCGGTGTCGCCGCAGGTCAGGAACGGCTTGTGGAAGAACACCACGCTGGCGCGGAAGCCCGGCGTCTTTTCGGCCGCGATGAGCTCCATGAGCAGCCACTGACCCTGCGTCGAGTTCGGCGTCACCGGATCCTGCGTGTTGATGGACAGGAACGTGATGCCACCAGAAGAGAAGCGGTAGTAGCCGTCACCTTCGTCCGCGCCCGCGCCGCCGAAGAAGCGAAGCGTGTATTGTGCATATTCGTCCGGCTTCTCGAGCTCGTGGTTGCCAATGGCCGCCTGGAACGCGCCCGCGCGGCGGAGCAGCGGCGCCATGAGCGGAAACCATGCGGCCCACGTCTCCAGCGTGGACTCGTAGTACTGGATGTCGCCGCCGTGGAGCGTGAAGTCCGGCGCGTAGGGCAGCACGTGCGAGAGGACCTGCGTGGTGTGCGTACCCAGCGTGGGGTTCGTGTCGCCGATGACCAGGAACCGGAAAGGATCGCCGGCCGTGCGAGCCGTGCAAAAGCGCGAACCCGTGGAGGCGTCTGCGGCGAGCACGTACGTGTAGCAAGTGGACGGCGCGAGCCCCGTGAGCTTGGCCTCGTGCATGTAGTAGGTGCCGGCCCAGTCCTTGGGCGTGTTCGGGGCGAGCGGCGCGCCGTAGGTGTTGTTCACCACGAACACGGTCTCAGTGGACATCACGGTGTTCGCTTTTCCGTCCGGACCAGTGACGATGACGCCTGCATCCGTGCCAGTACGGCAGGCCTCCCAGCGGATCGTGATGCCTGTCTCCGTGAGCGCGATGGCCCACGGGCCCTTGCTGATGCCGACGTCTGCACAGGTGAATCCGCCAGCGTCGGGCGTGTCGGCGGTGTCGTCGGTGGTGTCCGTGGGGGACGACGTGCTCTTGCACGCGGCGAACGAAAGCAGCGCCGCCGCCGTGAAGATCGCCGCGCGCCTCACGCGCGATCCACGAGCGCGAGCTTGTTCTTCGCCATCTTGCCGACCTTCGTGCGACCGGCCTTCTTCACGACCTCCTCGAGGAGCTCAACGCCGAGCGGCTCACCCTCCTCGGAGAAGTGGAAGCCCACGTAGTAGAGATCGTCCGCGGAGAGCCCGCGGTCTTTTCGCAGCGCGCGAGCCACGTCGAAGCCGCGCCTCCGCAGCGCCGTCAGCGCTCGAAGCGATTCGTCCGCAGCGCGAGACGCGGGCCGCGTGTCCTTGTTGCTCTTGCCGAGCTCGAGGATGGCGAGCTCGTAGCGATCGTCATCCGTCGCGCGATCCGTCTTGGCGAGCAGACGTAGCACCACGGCTGCCTTGTCTTCGTTCTTCGCCTTGCGGAGCTTGCTTGCGAGCGCGCGGAGGGCGTCGGCTGTGCCGTCGGGATCGGCGTCGCGTACGACGTCGAGCGGCGCCTCCCACCCGAGCTCACCGTCCTTCAGACGATCCATGGCCACGGCGAGCAGCTCCTTCCGCAGCGCGGGCGGCACCCTCTTCGCCATGGGACGCAGTACGTTGCGGATCGTCCACGCGCGATCGCGATCCTTCGTCTCGAGCACGGCTCTTGCGAGCGCCTGCACCGCCTCTTCCTTGCCGGCGATCGCCTGCGTCGCGAGCTCTGCGTAGCGCTTGTCGCTGGAAGTGACGATGCTGACGAGCGTGCGGCACGCATCCGGTCCGCCGAGGCGCCCGAGGTGCTCGATGACGAAGCGCGCGCGCTCGAAGTCGGGGTGACCGGCGAGCTTCGTGAGGCGCTTCGGTCCATCCGGGCCCAGGTCGAGCGAGCCGAGCGTGTGCAGCGCGGTGATGGCAAGCGCGCCGTCCGGTGCGCTGGCGCATTCGACGAGCGCATCGGTGACCTTCGCGGAGGCCTTGGTCTTGGTGAGCGCGAAGCGGAACGCGATGATCGCCTCCTTGCGCACGGATGCATGCGCCTTCGCATCGCCCGCGTAGGCGAGGAGCATCGGCACGGTCGCCTCGTCCTCGAAGTAGCCCAGGATCTTCACGGCGGCCGCGATGGCGCCAGCGGAGTGCGCGGCCTTCTTGTCGTGCAAGAAGCGCTCGATCGTCGCCATGTAGCTCTTCTTGGTGCGCGCGTCGGCGTCCTTCACCTGCTGACGCACCGCGAGCGCAGCGCGCTGCGCCGCCTCGGGATCGCTCGACGCGAGGCCCAGGACCAGCGTGCCGAACGCGTCCTTGCCGCCCAGCTCTGCGAGCGCAGCGGAGAGAATCTGACGCTCGTGCGGCGAGCATTGCGCCATGCGCGTCTTGATGAGCGGCAGCGCGTCCTCGCCCACGCTGGCGATGGCCTTGGTGGCGGCCCTGCGCACGTCGTCGTCTGCCTTCTCGAGGAGCGCGAAGATCTGCGGGAGCACCTTCTTCGAGCCGATCTCCGCGAGCGCCTCCAGCGCGTGGCGCTGCAGGAGGGGGACGTCGCTCTTCAGCGCCTCGGCGAGACCCGCGACGACCTCGGGCCCCTTCGCCTTCAGCTCGCCGAGCACGATCGCGGCGGCGATTCGCTTTTCCAGCGCAGGGCTCCCGAGCAGCTTCACGATCTTCAGAACTTCGCTCATGGCCAGAACTCCCCGAATTGTCTATTTCGCGGGATGAGTCGCGCTTTGCAAGTGTTATTCTGGCTTCGTGGCACTTGTTCCCCACCGATACGATCGGGCGTTGGTCGCGGTCGTACTGGGAATGTGCGCGCTCCTTGCGGCTTCTGCACTGGATGCAGGATGCACCATCTATGACACGTCGCTCCTCGTGGACGGCGGTGAGACCGTTCCGCCGGGCGGTGGCGTCGGGTTCTGGTCATCCAACGACGGGCATGGAGGCAAGTGCTTCACCGCAGGCGCGCCCACCGGCAGCGAGCGTCCACCACCGAGCGCCGCTCCCGCGCTTCCCCCCATCTACCTCGCCATCCACGACGTGCAGCTCGGCGCCCTCGACAAGGACGGCAAGCCGAACGCGAACGCGTGGAAGGACTTCGGGTTCGACCTCGACAACACGTGCACGGGCTCTCCGACGTGCGACACGACGGGTGAGCCCGCGGCCATCTCGTGCAAGCCGCCCACGGTCTCTGTCCCGTACGATGGCAACTACTGCCGCGACAACACGTTCGGTCGGCTGGAGTACACCGTCTCGCTCGTCCCGGAGATCGTGAAGCGCTACGGGCTGAACGACGAGGCGTTCAACTGCGCGCTCTGCGTCGGTGATCGAAACATCTTGATCCGCCTCACGGACTACAACGGAACCGACAACGACGATCACGTCCGCGTGGATCTGTATCCGTCGCCCGGTCTCGAGAAGGTGCTCCCATGGAACTGCGCCGACGAGAGCTGGCGCAACGAGCCGTGCTTCGCGCCCGACATGAAATGGACCGTGTGGGATCGCTTCCTCAAGAGCCCGCACGATGGGCCCGACCTCTCCGAATCCACCACCGCCGATGACGCCGCGTACGTGCGCGATGGATACCTCGTCGCAGAGCTCCCGCCTGACACGCGCCTCTGGTTTCCGGGGAAGAACGCGCTCACAACAGCGTACCCGCTCTACCTGCACAGCAGCGTGGTCACGGCGAAGCTCGGGCACGCGCCGGATCAGACGTGGATCGCCACCGACGGCATCATCGGCGGGCGGGTGAAGGGCGACGATCTCTTGCTCGGCTTCCGGCAGATCGGCCTCTGCGAGAACGACATGAGCTACTCGCTGCTTCCGCAGTTCATCACGCAGAACCTCGACATCTCGGGCGGAGGCAAGAACGACCCGAACCTGCCGTGCGACGCGATGAGCATCGGCGTCGCGTTCACTGCGACGCAGGCGGTCGCGGGCAAGGTGACGACGGCGACCGACCTCGTCGAGTGCCCGTATGGACGCACTCCCGAAGGTGGCGCTCCGGAGGGAGGCGCAGCGGAAGCCGGCACGGACGGCGGCTCCGATTCGGGCATCAAGGACGCGGGCGGCGGCTGAGGCGCGGAGCTACAGCAGGAAGCCGACCTCGATGAGCGTGACGGCGGGGATGGCGTGCGTACCCACGAACGAGAGGGCAGCCGTCGCGCCGCCAGCGCCAGGCTTGCCCGCGGCGTTCATGACTCCGTCCTGCGTCGTGATGGTCGCCTTCGGCTGCGCGTGCCAGACGGGGATCTCCGCGCCGCCGCGGATGCCCAGCGTCATACCGTTCTCGAACGCCCAGAGCCATCCGAGCTCCGGCCGCACGTACGCATAGTCGATGCCCGCGCGTGCCGTGACCTGCTGCGCGTACGACGTGCCCGAGCCGACGGTGTCGACGGCGGCGCCATGGAGCTGCGCGTATCCGCCGGCAACACCCAGGAAGAATGCATCGCGTGCAGGATACACGCGTACGCCGCCCTCGTAAGAGATGCGCGAGAGCTTGACGGGGTTCGCGAGCATCATCCACGGAACGTACGACGCGCGCGCGTCGAGGCCGATGCGGCGGTAGAGCTTCACCGACAGGCCGCCGCCGAATCCGCTGGGTGCGCCCATGGCGATCGCGGGCCCGATCCGGAAGTTCGACGGTTCCTTCTTCTTCTCCGGGGACTCCGGGGAGGCAATGGCCCCTCTGGTCATGAGGAGCACAGCAACCGCCACAACGACGCCAGACTTCATGCAAACACGGGACGGTCGCTCCGACGAAACCGTGAGGCTATCCTTTGATGCGTCGCATTTTGCGCAGAATTGCTCGAGCGATCGGCCCTCGATGCCGTACAACATGTCAGGGGGTTGGAATGAACAAGCAGGCGAGCACGCCACTGCTATTTCCCTTCGTCCGCACACGGACGGAAGGCGAGGTCACGCCTTCGAAGGACGACGTCCTTCGCGCTCGCCTGGCCGCGTTCGAGCGCGCCGAGCGCCTCGCCGACCTCGGCAGCTACCAGGTCGAGATGGGCTCACGCGCCCTCCGCTGGTCGCCACACATGTTCCGCCTGTACGGTCTCTCACCGGAAGAGCGCCAGCCCACCCTCGACGAGGTGGTCGCGATGACGCACCCCGAGGATCAGGACAGCGTGGCGTTGGCGACGCGCGAGCTCCTGAGCGTTGGACGCGTCGAGCCGTTCACCTTCCGGATTCGCGCGCGCGATGGCGTCGTGCGCACGCTCCTCGCCCGCATGGAGCTCGTCTACGACGACAGCGGCACGAAGCCTCTCCTCCTGTGGGGCACCGTCTCCGACGAGACCGCGCGTCTTCGCATCGAGCGCATGACGAACCGGGGCGAGCGGCTGATCGACGTGGGCCGCCTCGTGGGTGGCGTCGCGCATGACTGGAACAACCTGCTCTCGGTGATCGTCGCGAGCGCGAGCCTTGCGCAGCGGGCCTCCACTGAGCCGGATGTGAAGGTGGAGCTCACGCGCCTCCTGTCGGCGTGCGAGTCCAGCGCGACGTTGCTGCGCCAGATGCTCTCGTTCTCGCGCAGGCAGGAGCTTGCGCCGCGCCTCATAGGTCTGGACGAGGTGCTCGCGCCGATCGAGTGGATGGTGAAGCGCCTGCTCGGGCCGCGCGTTGACCTCTCCATCGAGCTCACGAATGAGCCGTGGCAGATCATCGGTGACCCCGGCGGGATCGAGCGTGCGCTCGTGAACCTGGCGCTCAACGCGCGTGACGCCATGCCCAACGGCGGCAAGGCAAAGATCACGGTGGAGAACCGCGCGTCGGCCGACGGTGGAGAGCTGGGCCGCGACTATGCCGTGCTCTCGCTCACGGATGACGGCACAGGAATGTCGAAGGAGACGGCGGCACGCGCGTTCGAGCCGTTCTTCTCCACCCACGGCGACGGCGGCACCGGGCTCGGCCTGTCGACCGTCAAGGCGATCGTCAGGGACCACAGCGGCACCACCGAGCTCGAGAGCGAAGAGGGCAAGGGCACCACGGTGCGCCTCCTCTTCCCGCGAGCCTCCTCCGATCCTGCGCGGTCGCCTTAGTAGGCCGGCCTTTCTCGTGCGTGGGAAGGATCTCAGATTCTTCGCGCTGCTTGGACGAGCCCTACGATGAGGGCGGCGGCGCCTGGTGGTACGAGGGCGATGGCGAGGCCCGGGTCCGCGCCATGCGCGAAGACTCCGCCGAGGAAGAAGCCCGCAGGCACGAGCACGAGCGACGCGAGCAGCGCGCCCGATGCGAGGCGGCTCGCGGCGACGGGCCGTGCGTGCACGATGAGTCCGTACGCGATCTGAACCAGCGAGAGCAACGTCCCGTGCGCGTGAGCAAGACGGAGGAGCAGTCGCGTCGTCTCGTGACCTGCGTCCAGGTAGAAGGCGGATTTGTAGGCGTGAAAGATCTCGAGCGCAGCGCCGAGCAGCACGAACGCCGCGAGCGACCACAGGCCGAGCCGGATGTGCCTGCGCGACAGCTGCGGGGCGGCGGCGATGCTGGCGTCTGCCCGCTCGTGCGTGTTCTCCACGCGGCCGAATGTAGCCGATCACTCGGCGATCGTGATCGCCCGCAGATCGCGCTCGCGGCGATGGAGAGCTCTCCTTGCTTCGTCGGGCACGCCGGGGCGCGTGAGCAGGAGCGCGTCAAGGGTCGCGTGCGGCATGGCGGGGCCGCCCGCATCCATCCCGGAAACCGCCGTCGCCCCGCGGTCCGCGACGATCCGCACGGCGGCGTAAGGGTCGGCAGCGAGCTCGGGCAAGAGCGCAGTGGCGTTCGCGCGGACGCCCGCGGCGTGGGCCTCCTTCGTGCCGAGCGCCGAGGCGACGAGCACGCGCATCGCAGCATCACCGCGTAGCGCGAGCCAGGCACCTTCGGCGACGCTCGCGCGCGGCTCCGGAACGATCGTCGCGGGCTTTCCGGACCAGGAGGACAGGGTCTGGCTCGTCCACGCGAGCGTCCTGTCCAGGTGGCAGAGGTTGCATGCGATGGGTTCGCCGGTCGCGAGCGTGCGCGCGACGCTCGGACTCGTGATCGTGTGGGAGCGCACGCCGTGGAAGAGCGCGTAGCTGGTCTTCGGCATGTGGCAGCCGAGGCAGGAGTCGCCCGCGCTGGCCGCGGCATGATGCGAATGCGGCCGCACGCCAGCGTGGCAGCTCGATTGCGTGCATGCTGCATCACCACTCTGCTTGGGAGCGAGCTGACCGTCCGGATCGCCTTCGTGCATCGCGTGGCAGGAGAGGCACGTCATCTTGTGTGCGCCTTCGCCGCGCGCGTAGCAGGGCGAAGCGACGAGCCCATTGTATTCGCGGCCGCCGACGCGGATGGTCCCGTCGGGCCAGAACAGCGAGTCCGGCTCGCGATCCAGGTCGGGCTGTCCGGGTGCGTCGCGCGAGAGCAGCGTGCGCGATCGCTCCAGCGTGTCGCCGGGGCGAAAGCTCTTCGCGTAGCCGGTGGTCCAGAACGCGTCCTCGTTCTTCGGGAACGCGTACGAGTGGCACTGTCCGCAGACGGCAGCGGAGCGCTCCGGCGAGAGCTTCCGAGGGTGCACGATGGTGGGAAGCGGCGCGTCGCGATCCGCGGTCCTGGTCGCGGCATAGCGCTTCCACGGAGAGCGATACTCCTCCACGTGGGCGCGGCCGGGGCCGTGGCAGGCCTCGCATGCGATGCCGAGCTCTGCGACGCGCGTTTCGAAGACGTCGCGCTTCTCGTCGTGACCCGGCTCGCCTGCGACGGCGTGACACGCGATGCAGTTCGAGTTCCAGCGCGCGGGCCCCAGCGGGACGTCGGGCGGCGTGAGAAATGCGTCGTGTCGCGGGATCACGCGCGCCTCGTCCACGAGGTACACGATGGGCACGAGCCGCAGCTCTCCTTCGCGCTGTGCCGCAACCCAGTACGTCTGCTCGCGGTGCGAGCCGGTGGTGAGGACCACGCGGCGAGTGACCTCTGGAGCGCTCCGGAACGCGGCAGGGTCACGCGTGACGACGTCGGGATCGGGGAGCGTCGCCCATACCTCGTCACCCCTTGTTTCCAGCCGGATCGTGCGTCCTTCGACCGGGAACGACGTGCCCGCGCGGAGAGCAAGGACCGTCGTTCTGGTCGCGTCCTCCGTCATGGTCCGGTGGAACGTGCGCCCGAAGCTCTGGTGCTCCTTCGCGTGGCAGGGCAGGCACGCAGCGGACGAGACGTAGTCGGACGCGGGGCTCTGCGACGGACGCTCACGCGGGACGTCCGCAGCCGGAGAGTGTGCGCGGGCCGCGATGGCCCCGAGGAACGACACGCCAATGGCCACGAACAGCGCGGCAACCGCGAACCGTGTCCCGTTCACAGCCTGAGGAGAGCGCAGCCCCAGTGAACGCCGGTGCCGAGCGCGAGCACCATGGAGAGCTGACCCTTCTTCAGGTTGCCCTTGCGCATCTCCTCGTCGATGAGGATGGGCAGCGTGGCCGCGCTGGTGTTGCCGAAGCGGTCGATGTTCATCGGCATGCGCTCCTCGGCCACGCCGAGCTTTTCGCGCACGGCCTGGTTGATGCGTTGGTTTGCCTGGTGGGCGAGAAACCAGTCGATGTCGCCGAGCTTCACGTCCTCTTGCACGCAGAGAGCGCGCGCGGTCTCCGGCAGCTTGGTGACGGCGAACTTGAAGAGCTCGCGGCCGTCCATCTTCGGGATGTGGAGCGACTTCGCGACCATCTCTTCGCGCTGGTAGGGCCGCGTGGTGAAGCCGCCACCGGGCACGTAGAGCGCCTTCGCGAAGCGGCCGTCGGTGTGGAGCTTCATGCCGCGCAGACCAGCGTCGCGGTCGGTAGCGCGGAAGACGAGCGCGCCTGCGCCGTCGCCGAAGAGCACGGCGAGCGCGCGGTGCTCGTTGTTGTGAGCGCGCTCCTCGGGGGTGGCCTCGCGCGTGCCCTCGAGCGTGGCCCAGTCCTGCCACGGCATGAAGCCGGCGTGCGCCTCTGCACCGACGAAGAGGATGGTCCTTGCAGCGCCGGTGCGGATGAGGCCGTCGATGGTCTGC
>JANXLV010000193.1 GCA_025355005.1 Myxococcales bacterium
CCTTGCAGGTCAGGCCGTGGAGATGACCGAATCCCCTTCGTCGCGACGACGCCCGCCGGGAGACAACGCGCCTCTACCGGCGGGTTTCTCCGAGCAAAGCCGCGAACGGATGATGTCGGACGTCCGCTACCTGCTTCGCCAGCCATCCACCCCCTGGATCGTGTTCGACCGAAGCTCGCCGCCAGGAGACAGCTCAACCTCGGGCTCACCGGTCGGGGGCTCTGCCCCCAACGCCCCCGATTCGGCGCAGCTCGCTTCGCGCCCAGCGCCTCAGACCTCGACCTCGACCTCGACCTCGACCTCAATCTCGATCCCCACCTCGATCCCGACTCCGACCCCGACCTTCACTCCCACGTCCTTCGTTCCCTTCGAGATCGAAGCTCCATTCGCGCTCCCTCATCCGCGCGCGGCCTTCCCGAAGGTTGGTGTGGCCGTGGCGCTTCTCTCGGTGCTCGCTGCCGTTGCCGTGTTCGGGACGCTGCGGAGCATGCGGGGCATGGATGGTGCGTCCGTCGCGAAGACCGCCACGCAGGTGGAGCCCGTCGCAGATGTGCCCGCGGCGGCGCCGCCTTCGCCGAAGCCAGAGCCCGAGAGCGCGGAGCCAGAGCCCGAGAAGAAGACCGTGGCGATCTCGAACGCGCCTGCGTGGCTTCTGATTCGTGGCAACGCGAGCATTCATCGCATCTACCTGGACGGGAAGCTGCTCCTGGGGACCGGCGCGCGCTCGTTCGTCGTGAAGTGCGGGATGCACACGATCGCGGTGAGCGACAAGAAGCACACGCGCGACGTGGACGTGCCTTGCGGTGGTGAGCTCGTCGTGAGCGAATAGCGTCGTGACCGACGACGACAAGGTAGTTCTCGAGGCTCGCCTCGCCGGTATCTACGTGGACGGCGCGAAGCCCACGACGGGACCGATCGTCCTCGTTGCGTACGACCCCGCGTGGCCGTCGCTCTTCCAGCGCGAGGCAGAGCGCATTCGTGTTGCGCTCGGCGATGCGGCTCGTGTGCTCGAGCACGCGGGATCGACCTCCGTCCCGGGGCTCTCCGCAAAGCCCGTGATCGACATCGTGCTCGCGGTGCCCGACTCCGCGGACGAGGCCAGCTACGTGCCGTCGCTGGTGCTGCGCGGGTACGTGCTCACGATCCGGGAGCCGGAGTGGTTCCAGCACCGCGTCTTCAAGGGGCCCGACACCAACGTGAACCTCCACGTGTTCACGGAGCGCTGCGAGGAGATCGACCGCATGCTCCGGTTCCGCGACCACCTGCGCACGAACGACGCCGACCGTGCGCTCTACGAGAGCACCAAGCGCACGCTGGCGAAGAAGGAATGGGCTTACGTGCAGGCGTACGCAGACGCAAAGGGCGAGGTGGTGCGAGAGATCATGGCGCGCGCGCGGCTCGCATGATTTCCGTTTGCGCGACGGTCACCAGGGCCTAGATTCCGCGGCATGGCGTACGTCTTCTCGTTCGGTCAGGGTAAGGCAGACGGAGATCCCAAGCGCAAGGACATCCTTGGCGGCAAGGGCGCTGGGCTTGCGGAGATGACGAGCCTGGGGCTGCCGGTGCCGCCGGGCTTCACGCTCTCGACGGAGGTCTGCCACGAGTTCCATCGGTCCAGAGCGGCAGAGAGCGACATCCCGCAGGCGATCAAGGACGAGGTGAATCGCGCGCTCGCCAAGATCGAAGCGGACGTGGGCATGAAGTTCGGCGACGACAAGAACCCGTTGCTCGTCAGCGTTCGTTCGGGCGCGCGCGCGTCGATGCCCGGCATGATGGACACGATCTTGAACCTTGGCCTGAACGACGCCACGGTGAAGGCGCTCACCGAGAAGACCAAGAACCCGCGGTTCGCGTTCGACGCATACCGCCGCTTCATCACGATGTACTCGGACGTGGCGATGGGCATCTCGCGCGAGCACTTCGAGAACCCGCTGGAGGAGGCGCGCCAGAAGGTCGCCAAGCAGCGCGGGACGGACACCACACGCCTGAACAGCGAGGAGCTGAAGCGCGCGGTGCCGGACTCCGAGATCGGCGCGGAGGCTCTTCAGGAGCTCCTGCTCGCGTTCAAGGCCGTCGTGAAGAAGCACGGCGGCGGCCGCGAGTTCCCGACGGACCCGATGGAGCAGCTGTGGGGCGCCATCAGCGCCGTCTTCGAGTCGTGGAACAACCAGCGCGCGATCACCTATCGCCGCATGCATGACATCCCGGACGCCTGGGGAACTGCGTGCAATATACAGGCAATGGTGTTCGGCAACATGGGCGACACCTCCGCCACCGGCGTGGCGTTCACGCGCAACCCGTCCACGGGCGAGAAGCGCCTCTATGGCGAGTGGCTCCCGAACGCCCAGGGCGAGGACGTCGTCGCGGGCATCCGCACGCCGATGCCGCTCATCGATGACGGCTCGCGCGCAGGTGATTCGCTCGAGAAGAAGATGCCAGCTGCGTACAAGACGCTCGCGGACATCGCGAACAAGCTCGAGTCGCACTTCCGCGACATGCAGGACCTGGAGTTCACCATCCAGGAGACCAAGCTGTACATGCTGCAGTGCCGCAGCGGAAAGCGCACCGGTCAGGCATCCGTTCGCACCGCGGTGGAGATGGCAAAGGAGGGCCTCATCACGAAGGAGGAGGCAGTGCTCCGCGTCGATCCCGCGTCGCTCGACCAGCTACTGCACCCCACGCTCGATCCGAAGGCGCCAAAGCGCCTCCTCGCGCGCGGCCTGTCGGCGAGCCCGGGCGCCGCGCAGGGACAGATCGTGTTCAGCGCGGATGAGGCAGAGCGCAGGGCGGGCCAGGGCGCCGCCGTCATCCTGGTGCGCGTGGAGACCTCGCCGGAGGACATCCACGGCATGAAGGCGGCGCGTGGCATCCTCACCGCACGCGGCGGCATGACCAGTCACGCGGCCGTCGTGGCGCGCGGCATGGGGAAGGCCTGCGTCGCGGGTTGCTCCGCGATCCACGTGAGCTACGCCGACCAGACCATGGCGATCACGCTGTACGACGACGCTGGACGCCAGACGGAGACCGTGACGCTCAAGAAGGGCGACATGATCACGATCGACGGCTCCAGCGGCAACATCTACGAGGGCGCGGTCCCCACCGCACCTGCCGCGCTCTCCGGTGAGTTCGGTGAGCTCATGGTCTGGGCGGATTCCGCGCGCACCATGACGGTTCGCGCGAACGCCGACACCCCGCTCGACGCAAGAATCGCGCGCTCGTTCGGCGCGGAGGGCATCGGCCTGTGCCGCACCGAGCACATGTTCTTCGACGAAGATCGCATCGCCGCCATGCGCGAGATGATCCTCTCTGACGACCGCGCGCAGCGTGAGCGTGCGCTCGCGAAGCTGCTCCCGGTTCAGCGCGAGGACTTCATCGGCATCTTCAAGGAGATGCGCGGACTGCCCGTGACCATTCGCCTGCTCGATCCGCCGCTGCACGAGTTCCTTCCCACCACCGACAAGCAGATCTTCGACCTGGCGAAGGACATGAACGTCCCCGCGCTGCGCCTGGAGCAGAAGATCAAGGACCTGCACGAGTTCAACCCCATGCTCGGTCACCGTGGCTGCCGCCTTGCCGTCACGTTCCCGGAGATCTACGCGATGCAGGCGCGCGCCATCCTGGAGGCCGTCGTCGCAGTGAAGAAGGATGGCGTCGAGGTCTTCCCGGAGATCATGATCCCTCTCGCGATGACGCGCCAGGAGCTCTCCAAGATGAAGGAGATCATCGACGTCATCGCAAAGGAGATCTTCCCCGGACAGGAGACCGCGCAGTTCATGTTCGGCACGATGATCGAGCTGCCGCGCGCTGCAATCCGCGCGGGGGAGCTCGCGGAGCTCGCCGAGTTCTTCTCGTTCGGCACGAACGATCTCACGCAGTGCACGATGGGCCTTTCACGCGACGATGCTGGCAAGTTCCTTCCCGCCTACGTCGAGTCGGGCATCCTCCCCAAGGATCCGTTCGTCTCGCTCGATCAGAGCGGCGTCGGTGAGCTGGTGCTGATGGCCGTGGAGCGCGGCCGGAAAGTGCGCCCGAAGATCAAGCTCGGCGTCTGCGGAGAGCACGGCGGCGATCCGGAGAGCATCCGCTTCTTCAAGAAGGCGGGCCTCGACTACGTGAGCTGCTCGCCGTTCCGCGTGCCCATCGCGCGCCTCGCCGCCGCGCAGGCGAGCATCGGTCAGAGGGCCACGAGCAACAACTGACGCTCGCTCCTACGGCGCCGAGTAGGAATCGGGGATGCGCAAGATCACGAGCTGCCCTTCCTGCGCGTAGATCTTGCTCGCCCACACGGTGCGTCCCGCGGACAACGCCTTCACGAGATGCGTCCCGGCAGTGACGCGTGCTGGGCGCGTCGGTGCGATCGAGAGCTCGGCACCGTCGCAGTAGAGCGTGGTGCCTGTCGCGAGCGGATGCTCGAGCCCGAGCCGTACACCGGTCTGCGGCCTCGCGCGGCGGCGTGGAGCAATCGCGATGCGCGGCGAAGGCGCGGAGCTCGACGGTGCGCTACCGGGCGGGGCGGCGGCGGACGATTCCGGTTGCGTCACGACGTCTTCCACGCCGTAGTCGAGATCGTCTTGATCGTCGTCGTCGTTCTTTTGCCGCGCGGCGACCATCGTGGACGCGGGCTCCCTTGCGCTGCTGGACGCGGCAGTCGCCACCGCATCCTCGGGCGCGCGACCGCGTGCCAGCGCGAGCACGAAGACGGTCATCGCGAAGATGACCAGCGCGACGGCCGCGTACCGCCGCGCCGACCACGCACGAGACGCCGCGCCCGCCACCACCGGCGCCGGCGCTTTTGCGATGTCGCGCGGGGCTTCCGCCAGCTCGTCGGTGTCGCCCGTATCCTCCAGGAATGGAACGTCGCGCGCGTGCGCCATGCTCCGCACGATGTGCTCCGCAAACGCGACGCTCCCGGGCGGCCCGAACGGCGCCAGCGCCGCTGCGAGCTTGCCCACGTCGGCGTAGCGCGCGTCTCGATTGCGCGCGAGACACTTGAGGAGCACGAGATCGAGCTCCTTCTGCGACTCCGGTCTCTCTGTGGAGAGGTTCGGGATCGGGAGGCCGCGGATGTTCGCGACGACCTCGCCGATGTTCGCCGCGGCGAAGAGCCCGATGCCGGTGAGGATCTCGTACAGGATGACGCCGAGGCTCCAGATGTCCGCGCGCGGATCGATCACGGAGCCGACCTCGAGGCGCTCCGGCGCCATGTACTCGGGCGTGCCGACCGCATGTCCAGGACGCGTCAGGGCGAGCCCCTCCTTCTTGCTCGTGAGGAGCTTGGAGATGCCGAAGTCGAGCACCTTCACGAACGGCGAGCCATCGAGCGCGGTCGTCACGAAGAGGTTCGCTGGCTTGAGGTCGCGATGCACCATGCCACGCGCGTGCACCTCGGCAAGCGCGTCGCAGGTCTGCAGGATCATGTCGACGCCGAGCTCGATCGGCAGCGCCTTCAGATCCATGAGCGTCTGCGCGAGATCCTTGCCGTCCAGGCGCTCCATCACGAGATACGGGTTGCCCTCCGGCAGGACGCCCATGTCGTAGATCTGCGGGACGCGCGTCGTACGTAGCTGCGCGGACGCGCGGGCTTCGTGTCGGAAGCGCGCGAGCCCCTCTGGCTCCGCGAGCATCACGTCCGACATGAGCTTCACCGCGACCGCACGCGAAAGCAGCCCGTCCGTCGCCGCGTACACCGTGCTCATGCCGCCCTTCGCGAGCACGCGCTCGACGACATAGCGACCACCGAGCTTCTGGCCGGCGACGAGCTCTACAGAGGGCGCAGGGTCGATCACCTTCCAATAGTGCCATAGGCGGGTAGAGATCACGGGCCGCTTTCGAACGCGTGCTAACTCGCGTACCGTTCGTGGACTCCTGGGGGGAGAAGCCTTGGTGTTGCAGATGGACGATCTCATCGAGCGACTCGATGAATCAATCACGGTCTACGATCGGGACGCGCGCGTCGTCTTCCTGAACCGCGCCGCATCGCGTGCGCTGCGGATGCCGGCGGAAAAGGTCCTCGGCCGCCGGGTGTGGGAGCTGGTGGAGTCACCCGTGCGCACGCCCTTCCGCGACGCGATCGAGGCTGTGATCGCTGGCGGCCCCAAGTGCACGGTGACCTATCGCGTGCCCACGCTCGACCGCTGGTTCGAGGTGGACATCTATCCGCACCCGGAGGGCGCGATCGCCGTCGCTCGCGACATCACGGAGCGCCAGACCGCGCAGGAGCGGCTGCGCGAGAGCGAGGCCCGCTTCCGCGCCATGGTGGAGTTCGCACCAGAGGCCATCCTGATCTTCGACAGCGGCACCGGACGCTTCACGGATGCCAATGCGGAGGCCGAGAAGCTCTTTGGGCACACGCGCGCCGAGCTGCTGCTGATCGGTCCGGCGGAGGTATCGCCCGCGAGGCAGCCGGATGGGTCGTCATCGGTGGAGCTCCTGGCAGGCATCGTCCAGGGGTTCCTCGACACGGGCAGCGCCGATCTCGAATGGACCTTGCGTTCGCGCGGGACCAGAAGATCTCGCCGCGCGTCCTCAGCCTGAGCACATACGCAGAGCGCATGAAGCCCATGCTGACGCGCATCGTCGGTGAGGACGTGGAGATCGAGCTCGATCTGGCGCAGCCGCTGGGCGATGTGCTGATCGATCCAGGACACGTGGAGCAGATCCTTCTGAACCTGGCGGCGAACGCGCGCGACGCCATGCCTCGTGGCGGCAGGCTCACCATCCACACGGCGAATATCTTCCTCGACAAGGAGTACGAGCGCCTCCACAACGGCGTGCCGCCGGGTCGCTACGTGATGCTCACCGTGTCCGACACGGGCGATGGGATCCCGGAGGCCGTGAAGCCGCATATCTTCGAGCCGTTCTTCACCACCAAGGCACTGCATCGCGGCACGGGGCTGGGCCTGGCGACCGTGCATGGCCTGGTCATGCAGAACCGCGGGCACATCTGGGTCTACAGCGAGCCAGGCATGGGCGCGACCTTCAAGATCTACCTGCCGCACGTGGAAGGCACATCGACCGATGTCGAGGCGACACATGACAAGGAGAAGGACGAGCTCGGCGGCACCGAGACGATCCTGCTCGTCGAAGACGACGACGGCGTGCGTCAGTCCTTGCGGCGGGCATTGCAGCGCGGTGGGTACACCGTGCTGGAGGCGCGAAACGCGGGTGAGGCGTTGCTCATCTTCGAGCAGCACGAGACGCCGATCCACGCGATGATCACGGACGTGATCATGCCGCGCATGACGGGACCCGAGCTCGCCGCGCGGCTGCGCAAGGTCAGGCCGGACCTCTGCATCGTCTTCATCTCCGGGTACTCGGAGGATCGGGTGCCCGAGGCCCACGCCACAGGAACGCCGACGCCGCTGCACGACGCCTTCATTGCCAAGCCGGTGTCGGTCGACGCATTGCTTCGCGGCGTGCGCGGAGTGCTGGACGGAAAGTCATGAGGAGCGTGAGCACCCCGCAGAGACTCAAATGGATTCTTCGACTGCCTTGATCGTCGCGTCGATGTCCGCGTCGGTGTGCGCCGTGCTGATGAACGCCGCCTCGAACTGCGAGGGCGGCCAGTACTGGTGACGCTCGCGCATCTTGCGGTGGAAGGAGCCGAAGCGCTCCGTGTCGCATCCCTTCGCGTCGTCCCAGCTCTTGATGCTGGGCTTGTCGGTGAAGAACAGCGTGATCATCGAGCCCACGCGCTGAACGACGCCCTTCGCGCCCTTCTTCTGGAGCGCCGCGGTGATGCCGTTCTCGAGGCGCGCGCCGAGCTCTTCGAGCCGCGTGTACACCTTCGCGTCGAGCCGTGCGATCTGCGCGAGCGCTGCGCTCACGCACACCGGGTTCCCGCTCAGCGTGCCTGCCTGATATACGGGACCGATGGGCGCGACCTTCTCCATGATGTCGCGACGACCGCCGTACGCCGCGAGCGGCATGCCTCCGCCGATGATCTTGCCGAGACACGTCATGTCCGGGCGCAGACCTGCGCGCTCCTGCATGCCGCCGCGCGACAGACGGCAGCCGGTCATCACCTCATCGAAGATGGACACGGCGCCGTGCTTCTTGCAAAGCGCGATGATCTCCTCGAGGAAGCCCGGCTCTGGCGGGACCACGCCCATGTTGCCCACCACCGGCTCCACGATGACAGAGGCGATCCTGTCGCCCTTGTCGGCGAAGAGCGCGCGCAGCGCCGCGAGGTCGTTGTAAGCGAGCGTCGCGGTGTTGCCGGCGGTGGCGCTCGGAACGCCCGCTGAGTCCGGCACGCCGAACGTGGCGGCGCCCGAACCTGCCTTCACGAGCAGGAAGTCCGCGTGGCCGTGATAGCAGCCCTCGAACTTCACGATCACATCGCGTCCGGTGAAGCCGCGCGCGACCCGTAGCGCGGCCATCGTTGCTTCGGTGCCGCTGGACACCGCACGGAGCATCTCGATCGACGGGTACAGCTCACAAATCTTCTCCGCGAACTCGACCTCGAGCGCGGTGGGCGCGCCGTAGCTGGTGCCGCGCGTGGCCGCCTCGGTGATCGCCGCGATGATGTCCTTGTGCGCGTGCCCGAGGATCATCGGGCCCCAGGAGCCGATGTAATCCGTGTATTTTACACCATCTGCATCATACAGATATGCGCCCTCGGCGCGGGAGATGAAGATGGGGTCGCCGCCCACTGCGCGGAAGGCGCGCACGGGGCTGTTCACGCCGCCCGGGATACGCGCCTTCGCGCGGGAGAAGAGCTCGCTGGATTTCGAATCGGCCATGGTCGTTCCTATTTCGCTACCGAGAACTTGTACGTGACGGTGACCGGCGCGCCGATGAAGGGCGGAGAGGTCGCGTGCGTGAGGAGCTTCTGGACGCAGGTGGCCTGCGTGGTGCCGGCGTACGGCGGATCGATCGCGACCTGCGTTACCTTTCCATCCGCTCCGAACGTGACCTTCGCGGTGCCTGGGCCGCTCAGGCCGGCCGCCTCGTGGCAGGCGCCACCGATCATGCCGCCGAAGGTGTCGAGCTTGCCCCGCGCTGCCTTCTCGTTGAATGCGTTCGGATCGACTGGCGCGGCCGATGGCGCGGCAGACGGATGTGTCGTGGGTTGCGTCGTCGGTTGGGTGGTCGGCTGCGTGGTGGGCTGCGCGGTTGCCACGGCGGCGCTGGGCGGAGGTGAGTCCGTCGGCGCGGAGGTGACGCTCGCGGTGGGCTGGGTGCCGCTGGGAACGGTGGGAACGGTGGAGCTCTCGGAGGCGGTCGTTACCGGTGTGCTGCTCGGGATTGGCAGGACGCCAGTTGCGCTCGCGCTGGCCGCCAGGTTCGGATCGACCTTGGCGCCCCTGAGGCGCATGAACGCGACTGCGCCGCCGATGACCACGAACAGCGCGAGCACCGCGACGGCAACGATGACGCCGATGAGCGCGCCGTTGCTCTTCGGAGGCTCTGGCGGCGGTTCATACGAGGGTCGTGCGGACGCATCATCGACGATGACGGGGTTCGTGGGCGGGGGCATGCCGTTGCTCACGCCGGAGCTCGTGATGTTCGCGCCCGTCTGCTGCTGCGCGGGCTGCGGCGGCGCGGGTTGCTGCGGCGGGATCACAGCGCTCTGGCCTGCCGCACGCGGAGCCATGGGCGCGGGCGTTGGCAGACCAGAGGGCCGCTGATGCATGGCGAGCGTCGCGTTCAGGTTTGGCGAGGACGGCGCCTTCAACCGATGCGTCGTTGGTTGAGCAGGTGTGCCTGCGGCAGGCACGGGTGCGGCGGCGGACAGCATGGGCGCAGCGGGCGGCAGCGCGACCGGCGGCGCGGCCATCGCCAGCGTCTTGTTTTGCTGCTCCTTGCTGCTCTTCCCTTGATCGATCTGATCCTTCAAGAAGTCCATACTGAGCGGCACGGTCGAGAGCGCGTTGAAGCCCTTGTGGCGCGCCATCCGGATCGCGTTTCGGAACACGACCCAGAAGTCGTGCGCGTTCTGCCAGCGCTCCTTCGGGTTGACCTTGAAGGAGCGCACGAAGACCTGCTCGATCTCGTCGGGCACGGTCAGGCCGAGCGTACGCGGGGTGGGCCTGTGCTCTTCGTCCAGGGCGCCGCGCGCGAAGTCGCCGATGTGCTCGCCCTTCGTCACGGGCTCGCCCACCATGGATTCGAGGAGCATGAGCGAGAAGCCGTAGATGTCCGTCCACGGCCCGACCTCGCCCACGCGATCGTCGAACTGCTCGGGCGCGCCGTAGGCGGGAGCAAAGATGCGGATCGAGCCGAGCGTCTGCGCACGCGCGCCGAGCTCCAGCGTGTGATCGCGCAAGATCTTGGCGACGCCGAAATCGAGCACCTTGGTCTTTGTCGCTCCCTTGTCTTCGATGATGAAGATGTTGCCCGGGTTCATGTCGCGGTGAACGACGCCCTGGGCGTGTGCGTAGCCGAGACCATCCGCGGCGCCGGAGAAGAGCTCGAACGCGTCCTCCAGCGTGCGGCCTTCCAACCCCTTGGCGCGCCGCTGATCGTAGTCCTGCGCGAGCGACCGACCCTCGAGCCATTCGAGAACCATGTACGGGAGCACCGCGCCCGTGGCGGGGACGATGGTGGTCCCCGAAGAGATGCTTCGCACGATGGAGAGATTGCCCTGCGAGAGCTGGTAGTAGAGGCGGCTCTCGTCGCGAAAGCGTTGCACGAACGAATCCACGAGCGACGCCTGGAGCGCCGACGGCAGCTTGAGGCACTTCAGCGCGACGGGAGCATCGAGCCCGACGTGGTGGCCTTTGTAGACGACGCTGAATCCGCCCTCGCCGACGTACTTGTCGACGCGAAATTGCCCGTCGAGCGTCTGCCCGACGAGTCCGAACGGATCATGCTCGTCCACGAGTGCAGCCTACAAGGGATCCAGAAGGATTGAAACGCAGTCCATGAGCGGGTCCGCGCTACTTCGACAGGTAGTACGCGAGGCGGAGGCCCGCGGTCAGGCTGTCTGCGCTGATCGACATGGCATCTATGTGCGTATATTTCAGCTCTGGCGCCAGCGCCAGATGGCCCCTCTTGAGGCGCGCCAGCGTGAGCTCGTAGAAGGCTCCCGTTCCCACGTATGACTGCGTGCCGTCCACGTTGGGGTAGCGGCCGAACTTGGTCTCCAGCGACGACGAGCCCACGCCCACCTCGCCGAAGATGCCGAGATCCCCGATGCGTGGGTAGAAGCGCACGAGCGGGAACGCGTCGAGGCGCATGCCCACGCCCAGGCCGTGCGACTTCCAGTGAGCGCTCTCGTAGTGGTCGACCTGCATCATGAAGCCCGCGGAGAGAAAGTCCGTGAGCGCATAGCCGAGGTGGAACGAGAAGCTCGTGCCGTAGAGCAGATCGGACGAAGAGTAGAAGTCCGGGTTGTTGATCGCGCGCGCATCGTTCGGGTAGCCGGCAACGTGCGCCATGCCCGTGTGCATCGTGGCGGATGGTGAGAAGCCGTCGCGAAACTTCGCGGGGACGTCGATGTCCTTGTTGGTCGCGGGGTCTGTCGGCCCGGCCGCGAAGGCAACGCGCTCACTCGCCGCGACGACGCCCACGAGGAGGAAGCCCGCGAGCGCGAGCCCAAGCACCTGCCCACTTGATGAGCTCTTGAGCCGGCGAATCTGCACGCAGCCTTTTTACGACGGGAGCGCTCGCACGCCCAGACCTTTATTCCATCGACGCAGCATGCGCTTCTGGATAAAAACGAGGGTCCCATGACAGCTGCGACCGGCTCCAAGCTCTCCGACCCGCATCTCTCGGAGCGCGACCCTGACCTCTTCCGTCTGATCCAGGAGGAGAACAAGCGCGAGCACGAGACCATGCGCCTCATCGCGAGCGAGAACTACGCCTCGCGCGCGGTGATGGAAGCGGCCGGCTCCTGCCTCGCGAACAAGTACTCCGAGGGGTACGCGAAGAAGCGCTACTACGAGGGCCAGGCCGTCATCGACGCAGTGGAAGAGCTTGCGATCGCCCGCGTGAAGGAGCTCTTCAATGCCGAGCACGTCAACGTGCAGCCTTACTCGGGCAGCCCTGCGAACCTGGCCGTGTACCTCGCGTTCTGCCAGCCCGGTGACACCATCATGGGCCTCGGCCTCCCCGCCGGCGGACACCTGACGCACGGTCACACGGTGTCGATCACCGGCAAGTACTTCAAGAGCGTGCCGTACGGCGTGCGACGCGAGGACCATCGCATCGACATGGACGAGGTCCGGAAGCTCGCCAAGGAGCACAAGCCGAAGCTGCTCTGGTGCGGGACCACCGCGTATCCGCGCACGATCGATTTCGCCGCGTTCCGCGAGATCGCGACCGAGGTCGGCGCAATCCTCGCCGCAGACATCGCGCACATCTCCGGTCTCGTCTGCGCTGGCGTGCATCCTTCGCCCATCGGCATCGCGGACGTCGTCACCAGCACCACGCACAAGACGTTCCGCGGCCCGCGCGGCGGCATGATCATGTGCAAGAAGGAGCACGCGTCTGCGATCGACAAGGCCGTGTTCCCGGGCCTTCAAGGCGGCCCGCACAACGCGGCGACTGCGGGCATCGCGGTCGCGGCGAAGGAAGCCCTCACGCCGGAGTTCAAGGTCTACGCGAAGAACGTGGTCGAGAACGCGAAGGCTCTCGCGGAGGCGCTCATGGCGCGCGGCTTCGCGGTCACCACGGGTGGCACGGACAACCACCTGCTCCTGATCGATCTCACGAACAAGAGCGTCGCAGGTAAGCCGGCCGCGCAGGCGCTCGACAAGGCCGGCATCGTGGCGAACTACAACTCGGTGCCGTTCGACCCGCGAAAGCCGTTCGATCCGTCGGGCCTCCGCATCGGCACGCCGGCGGTCACGTCGCGCGGCATGGGTACGGCCGAGATGGTGAAGCTCGCCGAATGGGTCGATCGCGTCGTGCAGAAGCACGGCGACGAAGCCACTCTCACCGCGGTCGCGAACGAAGTGCGTGAGCTCTGCAACCACTTCCCTGCGCCGGGGCTCATTGTCGGCTGAGGCAAAGGCAAGGACCGGCGCGCGTGCGCTGCTGGTGCTGGGAGCGTGCGTCGCGATGACGTGCGCGATCACTCACGTCGCCAGCGCGAGCGAGCCGAAGTCCGCGTCAGCTTCGCCCGAGTTGGCCATGGCAGCGCTGCCGTCCGTGGAGTACGGCAGCTATCAGGGCACGTCGTTCGGTGCTTACCTCGCGCCGACGGGCGAGCTCATCGACGCGGACGGCGGCGTGGACCTTGTCTTCCACTTCAACGGCGCGATGCTCGCGGAGAAGAGCTGGCGCCGCAGCGACGCGAACGCCGTGATCGTGAGCCAGGCCTTCAGCACGTTCGGCAGCGGCCCCTACGAGGACGCATACGCGGATCGCGGCCGCTTCGGACGCATCGTCACGGAGGTGCTCGGCCGCATCGCCACATCGCACCATCGCGAGAACCTGCATGCGCGGCGCATCACGCTGGTCGGCTGGAGCGCTGGCTGCGCGGCCATCGGCGTGATCCTCGCGGTCCCGCGCTACTTCGAGATGGTCGACAGCGTTGTCCTGCTCGACGGCTTGCATGCACAATACAAGCTTCGCCCGGGCGAGGCACGCGGCCCCGCGAAGGGCGCCTCGCGCGTGAACGTCGAGCAGCTCACGAGCATGCTGAGGTTCGCGAACGAGGCAACGGAAGGCAAGAAGCAGCTCATCGTGACCCACACGAGCATTCTCACGACGGACTACGCCACCACCACGGAGACGTCCGACGCCCTCGTGCGTGAGCTCCATCTCACGAACGCCGACGCCGACGAGACCATGTTCGGCATGCATCTGCGGACGCGCGCCCACAAGAAGAACCTCCACGTGCTCGGCTTCACGGGGCAGAACCCGGAAGATCACATGAAGCACCTGCACGCGGTCGGCGACATCGTGCGCACGTGGGTCACGCCCCGCCTCGATCAGCTGGCCGCGGACGAACAAGAACAGCGAAGCCAGCGCGCATCGCGATAGCGGGTGAACGTGCGCGGTCTGGCAGCTCTCGTCGCGGTCCTCGTTGCGTCTACGGTGGTGGTGGCGTGTCCCGAGCCTCGTCCCGCAACGGCTCCCATCCCCACGCCCGACGCGAGCCCGAGCGTGAGCCCGAGCGTGAGCCCGAGCGCCAGCGCGAGCCCGAGTCCAAGCGTGAGTCCGAGTCCGAGTGCGAGCGTGGAGCCGGGTGACCGACCTCGCGGCCCCACCTGTGACCACAAGGCCTATCTGTCGGCCGTGCCGTCGGACTGCACGATGCTCCTCGCGCCGATCACGGCGACGACGGCCACGCCAGCAACGACCGCGCTCGAGACCGCCGTGGACTCGGACGCGTGCTCGCTCTGGAACAGCAACGGCTTCGTGCCGCAGGCGATCACGCTCGACCTCGGGTCTTCGCGCACCGCCTCTCGATTGCTGCTCATCCCCGGGATGTCACCGCGCGGTCGCGTAGTCCACGTCGTCGAGATCTCCGATGACGGCAAGTCCTTCGAGCCGCGCGCCCGCTACGACGGCGAGATGTTCGACAGCGGCGCGTTCGTCGTCAAGCTCGAGCCTGCGGCGCGTGCGCGCTTCATCCGCATCCGCACCGAGACTTCGCCGTCCTGGGTCGCGTGGTTCGAGATCGTCCCGTTCACCTGCACCACCGACCCGCCACCGGTATCGCCGATCATTGCGAAGAGGCCCACACCGCGCGTCAGGTGAATCGCAGCACGTGGGGCCGTTGCATGTATTTTACAAGTACTTGCCGCGGGCTTCCGGGTGCTCGTTTTCGAAGGCCTGGAGGCCCTCGCGGGTGATCTCCACCTCGATCACGCCGTCCTTCACGATCTTCGACTGACAGCCCAGCCGCGATTGCGCGCGCACGTCGAACGCCTTGTCCAGGATGTCCTGTTCCTCGTCCTCTGCTTCGGACAGGAGCTCGAGCCCCTGCTTCACGTAGACGTGGCACGTGGAGCAAGCGCAGACGCCGCCGCATGCGCTGCCCTCCGGCGCGTGCGCTGCGACCGCCGCCTGCAGGAGTGAGGTGCCCACGGGGACCTCCACCTCTCCGAAGCCCTTGAATATGACCTTCGCCATTGCTTACTCCTTGCTGTCCTTCGGCCGTGGAAGCGGCCCGCGGCCCCCTGGCGGAGCGTGCGACGACGTGTCTCCGTGCGAAATTGCACGGGCGCCCTTTTCGTGCGCGAGGTCGATGCCCAGCGCTGTCTCCACGCTTGCCTCCACGTCGCCGATCGCCTTGCCCGCGATCGCCTGTGCGATCGCGCGGTTCATGCGGCGGCCCGCGAACTCCTTGGTGGCCGCGTCGATGTCGGAGATGGCGAGCTGGATCTTTCCAGCGTCCGCGCCAGTGCGCGCGCGGTCGAGCGTCTCGATCGCCTTTTCTATCCGCTCGCGCTCACCGTCCACGAGCAGATCCGTGTCGGCGCCGAGCGACTTCCTGGTCGCGGAGAGCATACGCGACGCCTCGACCTTGTTCTCGGCAAGCTTGCGCGCGGCGAGGTCCGCTTCACCGTGATCGATCGACTCGAGGAGCATGCGCTCGACCGTGTCGTCGTCGAGACCGTACGAGGGCGTAACCTCCACGGTCTGCTCCTTGCCGGTCACGGTCTCCTTCGCGGTGACGTGCAGGAGCCCGTCTGCGTCCACGCGGAACGTGATCTCCAGGCGCGCCATGCCCGCAGCCATGGGCGGGATGCCCTTCAGCGTGAACTCCGCGAGGCTGCGGTTGTCCTTCGCGAGCTCACGCTCACCTTGCACGACGTGGATCTGAAAGCCCGTCTGCTTGTCTTCTTGCGTCGTGTACGAGGCGCGCGCCGACGCCGGCACCGTGGTGTTGCGCGGAAGGATCTTGTCGACGACGCCACCGCCGACCTCGATGCCGAGCGAGAGCGGGATGACGTCGAGAAGAAGGATGTCGTCCGGGTTGCCTTCGCCTGCGAGCAGATTGGCCTGCACCGCGGCGCCGAGCGCGACGACCTTGTCGGGATCGATGTCAGCGAGTGGTTCCTTGCCGAGCCACTCCGTGACCTTCGCTCGCACCAGCGGCACGCGGGTGGAGCCGCCGACCAGGATGACGCCGTCAAGGCCGTCCGCGGTAACGCCAGCGTCCTTCATGGTGCGGCGACACACGGCGCCGGTGCGCTCGACGATGGCCCCGCAGAGCTCGTCGAAGCGGGCGCGCGTGAGCGTGAGGTCGCCGCCCAGCGGATTCTCGATGCGTGCCTCGTGTGCACCCGTGAGCGCGTGCTTCATTGCGCGCGCCGCAGTGAGGAACGCGCGGACGACGGCGGGACGCTCGCGTGCCTCGGGGGACACGTTCGCTTGCACGAGCAGCTCTCCCGCGACGGCCCGATCCATGTCGTCCCCGCCGAGCGCGCTGTCGCCTCCGGTCGCGCGCACCTGGAAGACGCCATCCTCCAGCAAGAGCACCGTGACGTCGAACGTTCCTCCGCCGAGGTCGTAGACGAGGAACGTGCCGTTCTGCTTCTTGTCGAGACCGTACGCGAGCGCGGCTGCCGTGGGCTCGTTCAGCAGACGCAGGACGTCGAGCCCGGCGAGCTTCGCGGCGTCCTTCGTGGCCTGGCGCTGCGCGTCGTCGAAGTATGCGGGCACCGTGATCACCGCGCCGCCCACGCTCTCTAGCTCGTCCTCTGCGAGACGACGGAGCGCCCGCAAGATCTCGGCAGACACCTCGACCGGCGTGACGATCTTCGAGCCCACATCGAAGCGAACGACGTTCGGCTCGCCTTCCTTGCGCGGAACGAACGCGTATGTGCCAAGACGCTTCGTCTCCGGATCGTCGGCGCCACGTCCCATGAAGCGCTTCACGCTCGCGATGGTCTCGCGCGGGTGCTCGGTCGCGCGCGTGACCGCGAGGCGACCCACGATGGGCGTCGCGGTTTCGCCGTAGCTGACAACGCTGGGCAGCAGCGCTTCTTGATCGCAGTCGAGTACGACGATGGGTCGCTCGTTCTTCACGTACGCGACGAGGGAGTTGGTGGTGCCGAGGTCGATGCCGATCGGACGGGGCGCTGCCTTGGGGTCGAATATTTCGAAGAGGGCCATCGGTTCTATCCCAGGAGCTCGTCGTGAATGGCGCTCACCTCTTCGAGGAAGCGCCTGTAGAAGCGGAGCTCGCCAAGCGCGCCGATCTCCGCCTTCGCCGTGTCTGCGGAGGCACCCGGCAAGAGGGCGGCGGTGAGCCTGGCCTCGGCGTTCTTCTGCGCGTCACGCATCGCGCTCTCGAGCGCCGACACGCGCGCTTCGTCCTTCGTGGCCCGCGCCTCCGCGAGCGACTCGCGCTGCTCGAGCACCTCCATCAGGAAGTCCGGCGGCGGCTTCGGCTCGTTCGTCTCACCGACCTCGATTCCGCGGAGCTGAAAAAGCGCCTCTGCGCGCTTCACGGGATCACGTAGTACGCGGAACGCCTCGTTCACTTCCATGGCGCGCTCTACGGCGTCCTTGCGGCCTGCAGAGGACGCGACGCGATCGGGATGCACCGCGCGCGACAGCTCACGATGCACCCGCTCCAGCTCCGGCAGGTTCACGTCGAAGCGTGGCGGAAGACCGAACGTGGCGAATGGATCTCGGAGGCTCATGAAAATCGCGCGGACTTTTCGGCGCCGCGCGCCCATCCGTGTCGTGTCGGGGTCGTGTCAACTACTGGCAGGGCGAGTCAGACCGTGAACGAATGACCGCAGCCGCAGTTGGACTTCTCCTGCGGGTTCCGGAACTTGAAGCCCTGCGCCATGAGCGTCTGCTCCCAGTCGAGCTCCGTGCCGTTCAGATAGATCAGGCTCTTCTTGTCCGTGATGACGCGGACGTTGGTTCCGTCCTGCGCCGTGAGGTCGTAGACCACGTCGCGGGCCTGAGGCTCGCCGTCGTGGAACTGGATGACGTACGAGAACCCGGAGCAACCGCCGCCACGAACGCCGACGCGAAGCGCAGTGCCCGTGGTGCCGCGCTTCTCGATCTGCTTCTTGATCGCCTCGACCGCCTTCGCGGAAATCGTGATCCCGAGGGTCGCCTTGGGGGCTTCCGCAGCGGCCTTTTCAGGCTTCGATTGCTCGTGGTTGTGGGTTTCGGCGTTCATGCGGTCCTCGTTCACTTCGCTTGTGCGCGCGCGGCCTGCTTTGCGCGGTAGTCCGCGATCGCGCTCTTGATGGCATCCTCTGCCAGCACGGAGCAGTGGATCTTCACCGGCGGCAGGTTCAGCTCGTTGACGATGTCGACGTTCTTGATCGTCTCGGCCTCGTCGATGGTCTTGCCCTTGATCCACTCGGTCGCGAGTGAAGAGGACGCGATGGCGCTGCCGCAGCCGAACGTCTTGAACTTCGCGTCCTCGATGACGCCACCTGCGCCGACCTTGATCTGCAGGCGCATCACGTCACCGCATGCGGGCGCGCCGACCAGGCCGGTCCCGACGGAGGGATCCGCCTTGTCCAGCGTGCCGACGTTGCGCGGGTTCTCGGTGTGCTCGATGACTTTGTCGCTGTATGCCATGTCTTTTTCCTCGAATCTTCAGTGAGCGACCCAGGCCACGCTCTTCAGGTCGATGCCTTCTTTGTGCATCTCGTACAGCGGTGAAACGTCGCGCAGCTTCTTCACCTTGGCGATGACGAGCTCCGCGACGTAGTCCACTTCTTCTTCGGTCGTGAACCGGCCGAGGCCGAAGCGAATGCTCGAGTGCGCGAGCTCGTCGCCGACACCGAGAGCGCGCAGCACGTAGCTGGGCTCGAGGCTGGCGGAGGTGCACGCTGAACCGGAGCTCACGGCGACGTCCTTGATGGCCATCATGAGCGCCTCGCCCTCGACGAAGGAGAACGAGATGTTCAGGTTGCCGGGCAGACGGTGGGTCATGGAGCCGTTGATGTACGTCTCCTCCAGCGCGGTCATGATCTTCGCGCGCAGGCGCTCGCGCAGGCCGAGGATGCGTGCGTTGTCCTTCTCGAAGTCCGCGGTCATGATCTCCGCGGCCTTGCCGAAGCCCACGATGCCAGGGACGTTCAGCGTGCCGGACCGCATGCCGCGCTCGTGACCGCCGCCGTCCATCTGCGCGACAAGGCGAACTCGCGGCTTGTTGCGACGCACGTACAGCGCGCCGACGCCCTTCGGTCCGTACATCTTGTGCGCGGTGAAGCTGGCAAGATCCACGTTCATGGCCTGCACGTCGAACGGGGTTTTCCCCACGCCCTGCGTGGCATCCGAGTGGAGCAGCACGCCCTTCTCACGCGTGATCTTGCCGATCTCGGTGAGGTTCTGGATGGTGCCGACCTCGTTGTTGGCGAGCATGATGGAGACGAGGATGGTCTTGTCGGTGATCGCAGCGCGAACCGACTCTGGCGTGACGGTGCCCTCGCGGTCGACCTTGAGGTACGTGACCTCGAAGCCTTCCTTCTCGAGGCGCTTGCACGTGTCCAGGATGGCCTTGTGCTCCGTGACCGCCGTGATGATGTGGTTGCCCTTGTCCTTGTAGAACTCGGCAATGCCCTTCAGCGCCAGGTTGTTCGACTCCGTCGCGCCGGACGTGAAGACGATCTCTTTTTCGCTCTGCGCGTTGATGAACTTCGCCAGGCGCTCGCGCGCGTGCTCGCACGCCTCTTCGGCGGTCCAGCCGAACGCGTGATTGCGGCTCGCCGCGTTGCCGAACTTCGTCGTGAAGTACGGGAGCATCTCCTCGAGCACGCGCGGGTCGACCGGCGTTGTCGAGTGGTAGTCCATGAAGATCGGGAACTGGAGGGAGGACATGTTGGTGTGACCTGAGGGCCCTTACGTGGTGGGCGTGTTCTGGGACTGATGCTTGTGGCGGAAACCAGCCACAAGCTCGGGGACTTCTTCGTGGCAGTCGTGGTGCTCGCAGGCCTGACACGACGACAGCAGGCGTGAGGGCTCGCACACGTCGCACGTGTCGAGGTAGTCGAGGCTGCGGACGATCTCGCCTTCGAGCGCGGCGAGCCGACGAAGGTTCTCGCGCGTCTCGTCGAGCTTCTTCTTGTAGACGTCGCGCATCTTCACCATGGCGCGCGGAGCGGAGCCGGACTCCTCCCAGTCGCGCACGATGGTCTGGATGTCTGACAGGCTGAACCCCATGTCCTGGAGCTTGCCAATCCAGCGGACGCGGACCAGCGCCTCGGGCTCGTACAGGCGGTACCGACCCTTCGAGCGGGCGGCAGGTCGGAGCAGCGTGAGCTCCTCATAGAGGTGGATGGCGCGGACGGTCTTGCCGGTCTCACGTGCCAGGTCTCCCACCTGCAGTAGCTCCTTCTCGTCCAGCTCGGACCGTCCAGCTCCTGGCGCGGCTGTGCTGCTGAGGCCGGAAACGGACTCATCCAGTTGATTCAGCAGGGGTAGTCGGACGTTGGCTGACATGAGCGTCGAGGGAATCCAACCCATACGTGTACGTGAGGGTTGGGTCTACCTTCTATCTAGGCGTTGCTGAAGCCATGGTCAAGCCAAACTCTCACGTGAGGGTGAGAGTTGCCTCGTGCCCACGCGCATTTGCCCACCGCAGGTTTCGGGGCGTGCAGTGGCGCGGCCCAACCGTCGAACATGGCGCGTGAAAAGAGTACGCTTGAGCGGCCCGTGCAATCCGACGACGAGTCCACCGACATCAACATTCCGATCGCGCGTCCCCGGGAGAGCGATCGGGCGCCGGACTCGCTCACGCGACCGAACCTCGGAGCGCCGAAGCGACCACCACCGCTCGAAGAGTCACTGAGCTTCGACGAGGCGCTGAGCTTCGACGATCAGACGGAGGTGAACAACGTCGATAGACCGCGCCCGCCGCCTGTCACGAAGGACGCCGAGAGCTCGCTGGAGATGCTGGAGTTCAGCATTCCCCTCGGCCCCAACGACACGATCATTCCGACGCGCCCGCGCGGCAACATCTCCGCATACGACGCGCTCGTGCAGCGTACCCGCGACGAGCTCGCGCGCACGGAGGAGCCGCCCGAACCGGAGGAGGCACCCACGCAGCAGCGCAACCCGGAGGACGACGCGACCCAGGCGCGCTCGGGCAGCGGCGACGAGACCATCGCGAGAACGAGGAGCGGCGACGAGACCATCGCGAGAACGAACAGCGGCGCTTCGACCATCGCGAGAACGAACAGCAAGCAAAGCGTCCGCCTCGCGGTCGCGGCACCGTTCGACATGGAGGCGACTCAATCGCTCTCCGGTGATGATCTCGAGGTGCTCACCGACAGCGCGCCGACCAGCGAGCAGCCGCTCCCGCTGTCGAGCGACTCGTTCACGGGCGTGCTGCCGTACAGGCCCGACTTCGCGCCCGGCTCCAACTCCGGCGAGGTCATCCTGGGCGCCGCCCCCGAGGTCGCGTACGAGCTGCCGACGGAGGCGCATGTTCGCGCGCCGGTACGGCCATCGGAGCAGCCGCCCACGGATCCGCCGGGTCCCGCGGTGCCGGACTTCGAGAGCGCTCCCGATCAGACGGACGCCAACGCAACGCTTGTCCCGACGAAGGCGCAATACGATCGCTTGCTCTCCGAGCTCACGAGCGACGAGCCTATCGACGATCTGGAGAACGCGCTCACGCACGAAAAGTCCGGCGCAACGGTCGTGCGCAAAGCAATGACCCAGAGCCAGGAGGCGTCCGTCATCGTGCGGGATGACTCCGACGATGACTCCGACGAGCACACCGTGGCGCGGCGCTCGAACCTCGACCCGGAGGAGCTCGCTCTCGACGAGGAGCACACGGTCGCGCGGCGATCGGCCCTGGACCCGAGCGAGGTGGACGACGAACACGCGCCCGAGAGCGGGCCCACGCAGGACGCCGGCCTCAAGACCGACGCTGTCGGCATCGATGCGCGCGACCTGGACAAGGGGGCGCAGAGCACCGAGATCGAGGTCGTCGACGAGAGCGAGGTCGAGCTCGACGACCTGGGCACCGGCGACATGATCACGTCGGAGCCGCTACCAACGGCGGCGGCGGCGCGCCCGCGTGGCAGCCAGCCGTCGTACCCCGACCGCGCATCCCGGCCCGATCGACTCGATCGCGTCGACCGCGCTTCTTCGCCGGAGCGCGGCTCGCGCCCGGATACCAGCACTGGTACCGGTGGCGCACGCGGCCGCACGATCCCGCCCACTCCCATCAAGCACCCGACGTATCGTCCGCCCGCGCTGGCGGACGGCCGCGCCGAGGCCATCGTGCCCGCGTACGAGGTCGACCCTGATCTCGAGGAGCGTGGCCTCATCAAGGACAGCTCGTGGGAGGCGCTCATCGAGCTCTATCTGATGCGCGTGCAGAAGGCGCCGAACTGGCCCGCGAAGGCGAAGATCTTCACGCGCATCGCCAGCGTTTTCGAGTTCAAGCTGCGCGATCCGGAACAAGCGCTCGACGCGCTGCTCGAGGCCTTCGATCTCTCGCCCACGGACGACGACGTGGGGCGGGCGCTCGAGCGCGTAGCCGGCGGCCTTGGTCGCTTTCAGGACATCATCGAGCGTGCGCGCGCGAAGCTCACGGGTCCGATCCCGGAGGGACGCCTGGCCCTCGTGGCGCGTCTCGCTCGCTGGTACGACATCGGCCTCGGCCGGTCGGATCTCGCGATGCCCTACCTCGAGCAGATCGAGAAGATCGATCGCAACCACCCGCTGCTCTTGCGACGCAATGCGGCCGTCGCGAAGCAGCAAGGGGATCCACGCGGCGAGAAGGACGCGCTCGAACGCATGCTCGACGCCGCGACACGCGCCGAAGAGAAGGTCGAGGTCCTGCGGCAGCTCGCCGAGATCGGCGGCACGCAGCCCCCGGAGGCGCTGCGCTACTACGAGCGCGCATACTCCCTTGCCCCGAAGGATCCCCTCGTGCTCGCCGCGATCGAGAAGAACGGGCACATGCAGGAGAAGTTTGGTCAGGTGGAGTGGGCTCTGCGCGCGCAGATCTCCGTCGCCGTAACCAACGAGGTGCGCGTCGCGACGCACATGCGTGCCGCCACTTTCTACGAGCGGCGGATGCTCAAGCGCGATCTCGCCGCGAAGGACCTGGAGATGGTCCTGGCGATGGACCCGCGAAATCAGGACGCGCTCGCGGCGCTGGAGCGCTGCTACCGCGCGCTGCAGGCGTGGCCGGACCTCGCGCGCACGCTGGAGCGCATGGCAGACATCGCGCCCGAACCGCACACGCGCATCGCGCGGCTCATGCTCGCCGCAGAGGTGCACGAGATCAAATCGCAGGACGCGAAGGGCGCGCTGCGCTGCCTGAAGCAGGTGCTTGGTCTGGATGCCGCGAACAAGAAGGCCATTGAGCTCGCCGCGCGCCTGTCCCTGAAGGTGAACGACTTTCCGGACGTCTCCAAGTACCGCATGCGGCTGGCCGAGATGGAGCCGACGGCGCGCGGCAAGGCCCAGCAGTACGTGCAGCTCGCGGATGCGCTGGCGGGTCCTGGCGGAGACGAGCTCGGCAGCGCGCGCTTCTACGAGCTCGCGGTCGACACGGACCCGAAGAACGCACCCGCATGGGAGGCCCTCACGCGGCTCGCACGCGGTGGCGCCGACAAGAGGAAGTTCGCACGCGTGCTGGAGAAGCGCGCGGAGAACACGACCACGCCGCGTGTGCGCGCGCAGGTCTTCGTCGAGCTCGCGGAGACGATGCGAGAGCTCGGCGACAACGCGAGCATGACCAAGGCGTACGAGGCCGCGGTCCAGGCGGACAAGACGAACGAGGACGCAGCAGCTTTCACGCTCGACAAGTTCGTGACCGAGTCGCGCTGGAAGGAAGCCGCGCCGCTGGTGGAGCTCCTGGTGAACGCCGCCGTGCGCGACGGTGAGACCACGCAGCTCATCGGACGCCTGCGCCTGGCCACGCGCGTGGCCGCGGCCCAGGGCGACGTACCGCGCGCGGTGGCTGCGGCAGTGCAAGCGTACGACGCGCGACCCGACGACCCCGGCTCGCGCGGTGACCTCCTCGATCTGTGCATCCAGCTCCGTGCGGCACCAGAGAAGCTCACCAAGGCGCAGTCCGCGGTGGAGCGCATCGCCATGCGCGTGACCGAGCTCGACGCACAGGAGCTCTCGAAGCTCGGCACCGTGCTCTTCGTTCTAGGACAGACGGACGAGGCCGCGGACGTGTGCGCGCGCGCCCTCGCTGCCGATCCCAAGAACCGCGGCGCCACGATGGTGCTCGCGGATGCCTACGCGAAGAAGGGCGACTGGGCAGGCGCGAGCGACTGCAAGGTGTCACTCGCCCGCTCCGCCACCGACCCCGAGGAGCGCTTCAAGCGCCTGTGCGAGGCCGGCGAGATCTGGGCGACGAAGGCCAAGGATCCTCAGATGGCGCGCGAGATCTGGGAAGAGGCGCTGTCGATGCGGCCCAAGGATCGCTGGCTGTTGCACGCGCTCATGCGGCTCTATGGTGAGCTCGAGGCCTGGGAGCGCCTCATCCATACGCTCTTTGCCGTCGCGGAGACGTCCGAGTCGCCACAGGCGCGCGGAAAATCCCTATTTTTGGCCGCGCAGGTCTATGCCGAGAAGGTCGCGGACCTGGAGCAGGCCGCCGAGATCTACGATCGCGTGCTCGACACCGACCGCGCGAGGCTGGACGCGTTCGAGCAGATCGTCCGCATCCACACCTACCGGCGCGACTGGCAGTCGCTGGAGCGCTCGTACCGCAAGATGCTCGCGCGCATGCGGGACTCTCAGGACCAGAACCTGCAATTCGAGCTGTGGAAGCAGCTCGGCATCATCTATCGCGATCGCATCGGCGAGCCGGAGAAGGCGCGCGAGGCGCTGGGGCAGGCGGACAGGCTTCGCCCCACGGACGGCGAGGTCCGGAAGATGATGACGGAGCTCGACGTCGTCACCGACAACATCGACAACGCCATCTCACGTTGCCGCCACAAGATGCAGGACAACCCGCACGAGGCGGAGCTCTACGCAGAGGTCTACGAGCTGTTCTTGCGCAAGCACCAGTTCGACAAGGCGTGGTGCGCGCTGAACGTGCTCGCGCAGTTCCGGGAGCTGCGCGGTCAGGAGGGGCAGTTCTACGCGGACTACCCGCCGTTCCATCCCGCGAACATCCCTGGGCAGCTGACGGAGGCCGCGTGGGTCTCACACATTCTCCATCCCGGGCTCGATCCGGTGATGACGCGCATCTTCGGTCTGATGACGCCGATCGTCGCGCGTGCGCGTGCGCAGACTCCGGGCGCGCAGGAGGTGGCGCGGCAGTCCGTGCAGCTCGGGCCGCAGCACACGCCGATCGCGCAGGAGCTGTACGGCGCCTTCCGCGACGCCTGCGAGATCTTGTCGCTCAGCCCGCCGGAGCTGCTCGCTGCGCAGGGCACGTCTGCTTCGCCGCCGTTCGTTCCGGCGACCATCCCTTATGGCGCGCTCTACGTGAACGCCGCAGCGATCGAGACGCAGAAGGAGAGCATGCAGTACCTCGTCGGCAAGCGCCTCGCGGAGCAGCGGCCGGAGCTGGCCGCGAAGGCGTTCTTCCCGACGATCACCGAGCTACGCAGCCTGCTCGCAGCGGCCGTGCGTCTGGCGAACGGCGGCGCCGCGAAAGACCCAGCCGCGCAGGGCTTCGACCACCAGCTCCGCTCCGTGATCACGTGGGAGGACGTCGAGCGACTGCGAAGGCTAGTCTCCGAGGCGACGCAAGCCGGAAGCCTCTTCGACGTGAAGCGCTGGGCACAGGTCGCGGACCTCTCCAGCTCGCGCGCGGGCCTCATCCTGTGCGGCGACGTCACCCAGGCACGCCGCGCGATCGCTCGTGAGGCCCAGGCCCCCACCGATCTCTCGCCACGCGAAAAACTAGGTGAGCTCTACATGTTCGCCACGGGCGACCAGCACGCCGACCTGCGAGGAGCCATCGGCGTCGCGGTGGGGGCGGAGTAGCCGAGTAGCCGAGTAGCTAAAGCTCTCGGGGATCTACCTGCGAAGGCAGTGAGAGGTGCGCCATCTCGGCCATGAGGGCGGGGACGGGCGACGTGGAGTCTGGATCGAAGAGCGACTCCGGCGAGATCACGATCTTCGCGGTGTCGTCTGCGCAGACGAGCTCGTCGGTGCTGCGCTCGCGATGGGACTGCGGAGGAACGTAGAGCGTGAGCATCGCGGAGAAGCCCGTGCGGCGTGCGCCATCTTGTGCGGCGGCGGCGCGCGCGGCGTTCGCGCGGAGCTTCAGCGGGCCGGCGAGCTCCGGAATGCGATCCACCATCCAGCGGAGCTCCTCGAACGGGATCGCGAAGTAGGTGCGCTCGAACAGCGCCTCGCGCGGACCACCGTGATCCGTCATCACGTCAGCGGTGATGCCGGCGCCCGACGAGACCACGTCGATCGACAGTGTGCCGAAGAACCAGTGCGGACGGCCGGCACTGAGCGACTCGACCGCGATCCTGGCCATGGCCGCGAACGCGCGCAGCAGCGGCGCTGCCCCACGTCCGGGACGGGCGGAGCGTGAGAGCAGATCCACCACGTAGGCCGCACCATTGCGCGTGGCCACGAGGATCGCGAGATCCTCCTCCGAGATGCTGATGTGCTCTTCTGGCTGGTCGGTTCGTCGCTGGCTCTTCACCGTCACCCCGTTCCTCTTCCCGGCCGTCGGTATACGACGTTTTTTCTCGTGTGCCAGAAAAAAGGGACTCGCGCGTTCAGCAGTGGCGGAAGTTATCGCCCTGATTCAAGGCGTTGCGACCTTGCGTCCCCTCAGACGTCCACGCCTGCAGAGGTCTTCACGATCTGGCGCAGCTCCGCGAAGAGCTCCTGGCTGCGGTCCTTGTCGGAGAGCCATGCGTCCTTAGTCTCGTCGTAGGAGAAGTGCCAGGCGCGTGCGTTGGCGGCGAGCCAGATCTGCTGGGTGGGGCGCTGCGTGTTGAGCACGCATTTCTGGCCCTTCGAGAAGACGAGGGTCACGACATCGCCCGCGCGCTCGCAGTCCACGACCTCCGTGTCCACGTCACGAAACAGATCTTCGATCTTTCGAAAGGTCGCATCCGCGAGCTTCTGGTAACGCGATTCATCCAAGAGGCACCTCTCTGCTCGTTTGCTCCACCACTACTGCGTGACGTTCCGCTTAATTCAGCGAGTAGGGCAGCGCGAGGGCAAATGCCGCTATCTCCGCGTCGAACGTGGAGCCGTCGGCGCGGAACATCTGGTAGGTGCCGCGCATCTCGCCGCGCGGCGTGCCGAGGACGCAACCGCTCGTGTACTCGAAGTGCTCACCAGGACGGAGGAGCGGCTGCTGGCCCACCACGCCCGGACCTTGGACCTCATCAATCTTTCCGTCGGCGTCCGTAATGATCCAGTGTCGGCTTCGGAGCTGCGCTGGACCTTGGCCCTCGTTTTCGATTCGCACCGTGTACGCAAAGACGTAGCGGTGCGACTTCGGGGAGGACTGCTCTGGCACGTACTCGGCCTTCACCGAGACGCGAATTCCATGGGTGGCCATGTTCGACACGCCCCTAGCTGCCATTTTCCCTCCCGCGTTTCAAGCCTTCCCTGCAATTCAAGCCTTCCCTGCCAGAGGAAAAAACCCGTATGTTTGATGGGATGAGCAAACCGGCTGAGACCGACGAGGCCCTGCAGAGCTTCGAGCGCGTGAAGGCGAAGCTCGCCGACGTGAAGACCACCGACCAACCTGGCGCCGACCCGCACTCTGCGGCCGTCACCGCGCTCCTGGCGTCGGATTTCCTCGTTCACGCGGAACTCAAGGACAAGGTGAAGGACCACAAGGAGCTCTCGGAGGAGAGCCTTGCTGAGCTTCGCACCTTCTCCCGCGCCATCCTCCACTGCCTGGAGAAGCTCGGCGGCGACTGGTTTCCTCTCGAGGGCAAGGCCCCTCCCCTCGGCGACCTTCGCGACGACGGCGTGAAGCAGCGCGATGTGCTGGTCAAGCTGCTGGATACGAACGTCAAGGACGCAGACGTGCGTTCGATCGTGGACAGCATCAAGAAGGGCGACGGTGACGTCGACCTCGTGCTCGATCTGCGCGCGCTCTCCGCGCTCGTGGACAAGCATGCTGCCAGCGCCGACGGCGCCAAGGACAGCGCAGCGAAGGGACGCGAGCTCGCGGACAAGTGCGAGGCGAAGCTCGGCCTTGGCGAGCCGAAGGAGCACGCAGAGTGGCGCGACAACGTGGTCCGTACGTGGACGCTGTTCGCGCCGAAGTACGAGGCGATCGTGACGGCTGCACGCTCCGTCACCGGCGAGGGCCTGCGCTCCGCGAAGTTTCCGCCGCTCTACACGGTGTCGCGCGCGCGACGTACACGCAAGCGCGGGAGCATCACGCCCCCGCCCGAGAGCCTCCGTCCGGCGATCATCAAGAACTCGAGCGAGCCCCCCAAGATTGACTTGCTCGAGGCGCCCGTGTCGGTCGCCGTGCCGAGCCAGGGCCCGAACTCGCGGCGCACGTCACCGCGCTACGCCATCGAGATGGAGGTCGGCATCGGCAGCGAGTCGAACTTCTACGTTGGCTTCACGGAGAACCTCAGCGCGTCGGGCGTCTTCATCGCGACCTACTCACCGAAGCCGATCGGCTCCAAGGTCGACGTCACGCTGACTCTACCGACCGGCGCCCATCTGGTGGTGCCCGGCACCGTGCGATGGATGCGCGGCGCCACCCCATCCGGCGACACGTGGCCGGGCATGGGCGTCTCGTTCGACAAGCTCTCGGACGACCAGGAAGCCAAGATCCGCGACTTCATCCGCTTCCGCGACCCGCTCTTCTTCGATGACGAGTGACCACGAATGAGCGCACCCCGGCTGTCGGGCCGCGCGCTCCGCACGCTGGCGTCGCTCTCGCGCACGAGCCTGGGTAGCGCCGCGGCGCAGAAGTTCCTTCGCAAGGACCTGCGCCTGGACCAGCTCTCCGCGTTGCCCGCTTCCGCGCGCGGTGACATCCCGATCGGCGCTCGCCCGATCGCGGGTAGGCCGCCACGTACCGGGGCCGCGCAACAATTCGCGCTTCCACTCGCGAAGGCGCCGTGGTCCTTGACGAGCGAGACGCTGCGCGAAGCGTACGGCCGCGGGGACGTCACGCCCCGCCAGGTGGTGGAGCGCGGGCTCGCTGCGGCGCGCGGGCTCGCTGCGCGCACGCCGTCGATCGGCCCGTTCGTGGAGTACGGGGACCTTGCCGCTCTTAACGCAGCGGACGCCGCCGGAGCTCGCATCGCACAAGGCCGCGCGATAGGGCCGCTCGACGGGATCCCGTTCGCGGTGAAGGAGCAGACGGCGGTCCAGGGACACAGGCGCCGTGCGGGCACGAATTTCCTCTCCGATGCGCGCGCGGAGAAAGATGCAACCTGCATCGATCGGCTGGAGCAGGCCGGCGCGATCGTCGTGGGGATGACGCCCATGACCGAGCTCGGCATGTCACCCACGGGCATCAACCCGCGCCGCGTGATGCCGGCGAATCCGCACGCGGAAGGACACATAGCGGGCGGATCGTCGACCGGGTCCGGCGTGGCCGTGGCCACGGGCGTCACGCCGTTTGCGATGGGAGCAGACAGCGGCGGCTCCATCCGCATTCCGTCCGCGCTCTGCGGCGTCTTCGGCATCAAGCCGTCGTGGGGACGCGTGAGCCGCGGGGGCGACTTCTTCGGGGGCACGCTGAATCACCTCGGGCCTCTCGCGACCAGCACGCTGGATCTCGCGCGCGTGCTCGACGCCGTGAGCGGCCCCGATCCGGCGGATCCCGAGACGCTGATGCCGCCGCCGACGGAGGCCGGCGCGTTCGAGCGCGCGCTGTCGCGAGGTGTCCGCGGCCTCGTCATTTCGGTGGTGGAGAGCGAGTGGAAGGACGCCGCGCCCGACGTCGCGCGCGCAGGCGAGATCATGCTCGCTGCGCTGGAGAAGGAAGGCGCAGTCCTCCGCCGCGTCGAGCTGCCGCTCATGAAGCACGCACCGGCGATCGGCTACGTGACGACCGCCACGGAGGCGCGCAGCGCTCTGTCGCAAGAGTGGGCGGAGCACGCGGACGAGATGGGCCACGACCTGCAGGTAACGTTTGCCGCGCTCGAGGCGTTCTCCGCGCTGGAGTACATGGACGCGCAACGGCTCCGCTCCGGCCTGCGCGCAGCCATGGCGCACGCATTCCTCGACGTGGACCTCTTCGCGCTGCCAACGACCATGTGCACGGCCGCCGCAGTGACGGAAGAAGAGCGCGCAGGCGGCGTGCTCGACACGCAGCTCATCGACGGGCTGTGTCGCTTCACGTTCCTGGGTAACCTCACGGGGCTTCCTGCGGTGAGCGTGCCAGCGGGAAAGGACGGCCAGAGCCTGCCGATCGGATTTCAGCTCGTCGGGGACGCGTGGGACGAGGGAACGGTGCTGGCAGCAGCAGCACACCTCGAGAGAATTGGAGCCGCCGAAGTGATGAGGCCCCTGGCGAGCGTCGACATTCTCTGAGTCAGCGCGGGCGGTACTCGTAGACTGCAGCCCAGGTCGGGTGCGCCTGGCTCGTAGCGGCGAAGTGCGCGCGTAGCCATTCCTCGCCGGCCTCGGCGCGCGTGAGCTCTCTCTCGTGTTCGGGTCCGTCGAATGGGAACTCCGACCAGACGCGTCTGCATGTCCCGTGCAAATTGGCGGTCGGACATGCTCCTTCGGCGAGCGGCAGATCATCCGTGACGATGTATGCGAAGCCTGCGGCGAGCATGGGCGCAGGGATCGGCTGGTCCTCGCTCACGGCGTACCACGGTTGCCGCTCGTAGAAGGGTTGGCGGGCGATGCTTCGCCCGTGTGTCGCGACCATGATGACCGGCACGTCGCGCCGTCCGGTCGACTCGATCGCGCGCGACAGACCGGTGTTGCAGTTGCCATACGGCGAGATGATCATCCAGCCGATCGCCACGAACCCTAGCGCGTAGGTCACGCGACCGAACGCTCCAAGACGCGCGCCCCATCGCACGACGCGCGGCGAGGCGTCCTTGAACGCGAGCGGGACGAAGACGGCGAGCATGGGCGCCATGGGGAAGAGAAAGCGGTCCTCCTTGTGTCCCAGCAGGCAGTGCACGAGGATGAACACGCCCACTGCCCACGTCGCCGGGTGCCGCGGGTTTCGGACCATCGCGATCGCGACCACGACGACGCAGTAGAGGACGACAGGCGCGCACGGATTCTCGAGCAGCAACGGCGCGTATGCGTAGAACGGAGCAGTGCTGAACGCGGCCGCTCTCCCGTCGACGAGGTTCTCCACGAAGTATCGAACCGGCGTGAGGACCCAACGCCCGTATCCCCAGCGATCGCAGACGAGCAGGATCGCGAGCCCGATCGCTCCGCCGGATGTGAGCGCGAGCCACCACGTCCGTCCTCTTCGCTCGAAGACCAGCGTCCACAAGAACAGAGCGACCGCGAAGATGGCGGTCTGTGGGCGAACCGCGAACGCGAGGCCGAACAAGAGACCCACGACCAGGCCACTTCTCGCGGTGGACGACGTGCGGGCAGCGTTGCTTGCACCGTCAGGGAAATAGCTCACCCATGCGAGCGCGAGGAGCGCGCCGCTCACGGCCTCCGCGGTCGTCCGTGTGAAGAGGTACGGAAGAAACGGGATCACGAGCGCGGATGGAAGGTTCGCCGCGAAGACGGAGCCCTGAGAGCGCACCCCCGCCGTGGACAAGCGCCAGAGCCGCGCGTACGCGAAGACACATAACGCGCCGGTCGCGAGACGAAAGAGCGCGACGTGCATGAAGCGTGAGTCGATGGAGAAGAGCTGCGCGAGCCTCGCGATGACGTAGTACGCGAACGGCAGCACCCACGGGCGGATCGCCTTCGGATATTCCCAGGTGAGCAGCTCGGTCGGAGTGAAGCCTAGCTTGAGGCTCACGAACTCGACGATGCTGGTGTGCTCATCGGTTTGATAGAAGAGATACGCACGAAACGCGCACCCGATAGTCAGCGCAACCAGCGTGAGCAGTCGCCTCGACATCGCGCTCGGTCAGTAGCAAGGATTCTTCCGCGACGACACCCCCCAGCGTCCTACGGGTGATCTCACAGAGTCTTACAGGTGGAACGCGTTGTCTTCTTCGCCGGTCACGACCACTTCCTGGTCGCTCGGGAGGTCTTGCAGGATCTGGTTGTAGGTCTTGGGCGCGTCGGGGTTCATCAGCGCCTTGAAGACCGTGATCGAGGAGTTCGAGTAGTTCGAGAAGTAGGACGGAAGGACGTTGGTCAGCACCTCGAGGTACTTCGTCCCCTTGGGGTCCACGGCCGCGCCGTTGGTGTCGATGCGGCGCTGGGTGAGCGCGGTGTCGAGGTACGCGAACGTGTCGCAGCTGTCGAAGAAGAACACCTGGTACTTGCCCTTCGCGACGGTGCCCTTGCGGGCGAGCGCGTTGGTGTTCTTGGAGAGCTCGGAGTGGCCGTTGTAGACGATGAAATCGGCCTTTTCACTGAGCGGATTGTAGCGCGCGTCGAAGTCGTCGCCCGACGTGTAGAGCGTGTCGATGAGCAGCGCGGTGACGCTGACGGGCTTCATGGTGCCGCCGACGCGGACCTTGCCGGTGACCGTGATGTCCTTCACGAACGACGTGGTGGTCGTGTTGGTCTTGGCCGTCGCGCCAGGCACTGCGTCGGTCGCGTCGCGCACGAACTGCTCGAACTGCGCGGCGCCTTCGTCGCCCGTGGCGCCGCCGCTGGACTCGCCGAAGATCGCGACCACGTTGAACGCGCCGTCGCTCCACACCTGATCGTACTCGGGGAACTTGCCGGTGGTGACGTTGGGATCCTTCGTGACCTTGGCCTTCGCGTGGACCGCGTCGACGCCGAGCTTGCAACCTGCAACGGTCGGGTTGAAGTCGTGCCAGAAGGTCTCCTGCCCGTACTCGTTCTTGCCGCACGTGCCGTCGTACTTCGCATTGAAGGCGGCGAGGCCCGTCGCGTCGGCCGGGAGCACGACGTCGTACGTCTTCGGGACCTTCACGCCGGCCGGCCAGGCGACGGGGAGCCTCGCGTGGTACTTGATGGTCCTCTTGTCGCCCTGCACGGTCTCGGTGACCTTGGTCAGCTCCACTTGTCCGACGTGGCCGTTCGCCTGGAACTGAGTCGTCAGCGGGCCGACCGTGTAGAAGAGCTGCGAGACGACGATCTGCCGAGCGTCGTTGTCCTTCGCGCCGACGACCGTGCCGTCGAGACTGAAGTCGACGATCTGCGCCGCGTTGCTCGTGATGTCCTCCGAAGCGTTGCCCTCGTCCGTAGCATCCACCGCGCAGCCCGTGAGCGGGGCGACGATCAGGAACGCACTCGAGAAGAGGACGGGGAGGAAGGTGCGAAGGTGCATGCGCCCAATGTCGCAAGGTGTGTGCCGAAAACCTACCTTTGCAAACCCATGGAATGACGCGCCTCTCGAGGTAGCGAAGTGGCCTCCCCTACCCCAGCTGCTGGATCGCTGGCTACCCAGCTCTCCTCGGGATCAATGCTCAGCCGAGCGGATCAAATGCTCAGCCGACGAGGAGCCCGCGGGCGATCACGATGCGCTGCACCTCGCTCGTGCCCTCGTAGATCGTGGTGACGCGCGCGTCGCGGAGGTGGCGCTCGGCCGCGAACTCACGGATGTAGCCGTAGCCGCCGTGGATCTGGACCGCGTGGTTCACGATGCGGTTGGATGCCTCGCTCGCGAAGAGCTTCGCCATGGAGGCCTCGCGCGAGAACGGGCGCGCCTGATCCTTCAGCCACGCCGCGCGCATGCAGAGCAGGTGCGCCGCGTCGAGCTCCACCTTCATGTTCGCGAGCTTCCACTGGACGGCCTGGAACTCGGAGATGGGCTTGTCGAACTGCTTGCGATCACGTGCATACTGCACGCTTTCTTCGAGGGCGGCACGCGCGATCCCGATCGCCTGCGCGCTGATGCCGATGCGCCCGCCGTCGAGCGCCATCATCGCGATCTTGAACCCTCCGTTCAGATGACCGAGGAGCGCGCTCTTCGGGACGCGGCAGGCCTCGAATGAGAGCGACACGGTGTTGGAGCCGCGGATGCCCATCTTGTCCTCGGCGCGCCCGATCTTGAGGCCGGGTGTGCCCTTCTCCACGAGCAAGCACGAGATGCCGCGCGTACCTGGATGAGTGTCCGCAGGGGCCGTGCGCGCCCACACGACGATCACGCCGGCGTGAGCTCCGCTGGTGATCCACTGCTTCTCGCCGTCGAGCACGTACGAGTCAGAATCCTCGCGCGCGACCGTGCGCATGCCGCCTGGGTCCGAACCGGCGCCCGGCTCCGACAGCCCGAATGCGCCCGCGACGAGCGACCCATCGGCGAGGCCCGTGCAGTACTTCTTCTTCTGCGCGTCCGTGCCGAACGTGGCGATGACCTCGCCCACCATGTTGGTGACGGCCATGGTGACAGCGCACGAGGCGCATGCGCGCGCGACCTCTTGCATCGCAAGCGCATAGGAGACCGCGCCCGCCGCTGCACCGCCGAGCTCCTCCGGTACGTTCACGGCGAGGAGGCCGAGCGCTGCGAGCCCCTTCATGATCTCCGCCGGGAAGATCTCCTTCTTGTCGATCTCCGCGGCCTTCGGCTGGATCACGCGGGTCGCGAAATCACGCGCGGTCTTCTGGACGAACGTCTGCGTTTCGGTGAGCTCTAGATCCATGGCCGTAGACCTCTTCGTTCCGTCAAAGCGAGAACGAGACCTTCGCGGCGTAGCTGCCGGGGCTCGGGACCTTCATGGCGCGGACGACGTCGACGATGCAGTCGACCTTCGCCTCGCCTTCCTTGCTCGGCGGCGCGACGCCCACGGACTCCACCTTGCCGCTCTTGCCGTCGGGGACCACGTACGCCGTCACCGCGAACTTGCCGGACACACCTGCCTTGCACTTGCCGACGTCGGCATCTGCCCTGGCGATCGCTTCGAACATCTTGTCGGGCGCCCAGTTCGCGGGCTCGCGCGCGTCGCCGACGTCGAACAGGAAGCTCTTGCGAATCTCGGCCTCACCACCGACGGGCCTCGGCCATGGTGCCTTCGCGAGCGCATCCAGGATGCATTTCTCGGTGGCGCGATCGCCCAGGGTGGAGCCCTCGAGGTAGCTCCAGTGCACGTGCCCGGTCCCGTCGAGACGAACGAACGCACGCACGTCGCCAGCGAGATAGTCGACGCGCTTTGCGCCGGCCTTCTGGCACGCGAGCACGTCAGGCTGCACCTTCGCGATGGCGCGTTCGGTCTCCTTCGCGTCGATCTCGCCGAGCTCCTGCGAGACGCTCGGGCCTTCTCGCTTCGCACGCGGCTTCTCCGTGGGCGCGTCCGACGTGGGCGTCTCGTCCGGGGCCTTCGCCTCCGGCTTGTTACCGCCGCACGCCGTCACCGACAGCCCGGCGAGAAGGGTGTAGAATGCAATCTTTCGCATCTGGATCAGCCCTTGAGCAAGCTGGCGGCGATGACGATGCGCTGGATCTCGCTCGTGCCCTCGTAGATCTCGGTGATGCGCGCGTCGCGGTAGTGCCGCTCCACCGGGTACTCCGTGGAGTAGCCATAGCCGCCGTGGATCTGGATTGCCCTGTGGGCGACCTTGGTCGCAGTCTCACTCGCGTAGAGCTTGGCTGCGGCGCTCTCGGCAGAATGGCGCACGCCCTTGTCCTTCATGGTGGCGGCCCGCCACGTGAGGAGCCGCGCCGCGTCCAGCTCCGTGGCCATGTCGGACAGCATGAACTGGATCGCCTGGTGCTGCGAGATGGGTACACCGAAGCTCTTTCGCTCCTTCGCGTACGCGACCGACACCTCGAGCGCCGCACGCGCGATGCCGAGCGCCTGCGCCGCGATGCCGATGCGCCCGCCGTCGAGCGTGGCCATGGCGACCTTGAAGCCATCACCCGCGCCGCCGACGATCGCGGAGTCCGGCAGCTTCACGTTCTCGAAGAAGATGGTGCACGAGTGCGCGCCGTGGATTCCAAGCTTGTGATCCGCAGGGTTCAGCGTGAAGCCGGGCGTGCCCTTCGGGACCAGGAACGCGGTGTGCCGCACCTTGGCGCCGGGCGCGCTCGGCCGCTCCGTGACCGCGAACACGAGCACGTAGTCCGCGTGCGGCCCGTTCGTGATCCAGTTCTTCGCGCCGTTCAGCGTCCACGTGTCGCCCGTCTTCTTGGCCTCCGTCACCATGGTCTGCGCGTCGGAGCCGCTCATGGGCTCCGTCAGACCGAAGCAGCCGATCTTCTTGCCGGCGGCCACGGGCGTGAGGACGTCCTTCTTCTGCTCCGCTGTGCCGAACTTGTAGACGGGGTCACAGAAGAGCGAGTTGTTCACGCTCATGATCACGCCGCACGACGCGCACGCCGCGCTGATCTCTTCCATCGCCATCGCGTAGGAGAGCGCGTCCAGACCGGCGCCGCCGTACTCCTCGGGGATCGCCATGCCCAGGAAGCCGAGCTCCGCCATCTTGCTGATGATCTCTGCCGGCCAGCGGCCGCTCTTGTCGATCTCGGCGGCCTTCGGCGCGATCTCCGTCCGGGCGAAGTCGTGGGCCGTGTCACGAATCAGGCGCTGCTCTTCGGTGAGCTCGAAATCCATGGCGAGCTTACTAGGCCGAATCCCGGGCAAAGGAAATGGGCCCCAAGCTCTGCGGTAGACGGACGCAGCAGGGTTTCTCGCAGCGGTGCCGTGACTATCGAACGGGGGGCGCGAGGATCTCCACGAGGCCCGGCACGTCGCTCGCCTTGTCGCGCAGGCGCGCCTTCGGACGGACCGCGACGCCCACGGTCGCCTCCTTCAGCATGGGCACGTCGAACGCGTTGTCGCCGAACGCAGCGTAGAGAGGGCGCGCGCCGATTCGCTCGCGCAGGCCCGTCACCTTCCCCGGGCCGTACGGGATCGGGCGCACCACGGTCGCGGTCATCTTGCCTTCGTGGAATGCGCTGCGCGCCGCGACGATGTTCTCGTGCGGGAGACCGGCGATGCGCGCGGCGGCCTCGACGATGCCGCTCGGCGACGCGGACACCAGGTACACCTCTATGTCCTGCGCCTTCGCGAACGCGAGCACGGCCTGCACCTCTTCGTGCAGGCGTCCGTGGAGCTCGCGGCGCATGAGCACCTCGTCACAGAACGCGGTGAGCTCCGGCTCGGTCCAACCTGCGGAGATCCACGTCATGATCTCGCAGACGCGCTCCTCGTCGAACTTGTGCGCCAGGTACGCATCGTAGATGCGGCGTGCGATCTCGGGGCCGGTGCCGCCGTCGTAGAGCTCTGCCTGCCGGGCCTCTCTCCGAAGCGCCTCCATCGCGTCAACGCGGATGTCTCCGCCCTCGATCATGCCGTAAAAGAAGTCCTCGCCGACGTCACCGCTCCACAGCGTGCCGTCGCCGTCGAAGGCCACGACCCCTCCAGGCGCATTGTTGCGAGCGGCCTCGATGCGCGACGTGATCTCGTCTACGGTTTGTGTCTTCACGATGCAGAAACATACACAAGGCGGGGCCGGCGGTGGAGAAGCGAAGCGCTACGACCTGAAGAACTCGGTCGTGTCGCAGCAGACCGCGATGCTCCTCATGTTCATCGCCGGTGGCGCCACCTTCGGCCTGAGCTTCGTACAGATGTTCACGCCGAACGAGCCCGGCCTCTACCTGGTCGCGGCCGTGGTGGCGGGCGCCGCGGTCGCGTTCGTGGTCAGTACACAGCCGAAGACCACGCTCGGCGCCGACGGCATCTACACGAAGTGGATGAACCGCACGCACTACGTCGCGCTTTCCGACATCACGGACGTGACCCGCACCATCGAGGAGAAGCCGCCCACGCTCCACGTCTGGACGCGGCAGGCCGGGCGCGAGGTCGTGGTGAAGTACCAGGGCACGGACGACGAGATCCGGCGCTTCGAGGACGACCTTCAGGACCTGCGCGACAGCGCCAACCCCACGGACGACGACCTCGGCGCCGAGCGGTTCGCGCGCGGCAAGCTACGGGTCGCCGACTGGATCGAAGGCGTGAAGAGCGTCGTCGACGCGCGCGGCGGGCACTACCGTGCGATCACCATCCCGCGCGAGCGCGTCCTCTCGTACGCGACCGACGCCACGCTGCCACCGGACGTGCGCGCAGGCGCGGCCATCGCCCTTGCTCCCAACGCGGACCCGAACGAGAAGGCTGCCCTCCTCAGGATCGCGGCGAGCACCGCCTCCCCCGCCCTGCAGCGTGTGTTCGAAGGAGCAGCCAAGAACCAGCTGCCGGCGGAGAGCCTGGACGAGATCGCCGAGTCCGAGGCGCCCGCAGCCCAGCTCCGCAGCCGCGCACGTGACTAAAAGCAACTCGTCGTTGCTTTTTCCCTGGTTCCCATGACGTTCGGCTCTAGATTCGCGACGCCGCGCCCCCCTTCCACCCGGTGCGGCATCCAATAGGCGAACCATGCGAACTCTCAAGCGCGTTGCGCAGTCGGGCCTTCTGCTGGCGTTGTTCACGGCCGGGAGCCGCGAGGGCGTCGCGCTTGCACAGACGCCCCCTCCCGCAGCCCAGCCGCCCGCAACCGTCCCAGCACAAGCGGGGCCCACGCAAGGGACGGCCACGACTCCGCCGAACGCGGGTGAGTCGCGGCCCGCTTCGGCGGACCAGATACCGATCGATCCGAAGGGCCTGACAGCAGACTCCGTCGGTGCGCGTGCGCGCTCGACCAGCTTCACGGTGAAGGCGCAAGCAGAGTCGCTGCGCGCAGCCGCCGCGCGCGTTGACCAGGCATGGGTGAACTACCTCCCGCGGCTCACGGCGACGGGCTCGTACACACGCCTCTCGGATTTCACGGCGCCGATTCTCTTCAGCGGCCTCGTGGTCGCGCCGAGCTCGCAACCGGGATTCATCACGCCGACGCCCGCACCGGGCGCGCCGGTCAATCCGGGTGGTACCCTGAACCCAGGAACGCAGCTCTTCGTGGCGCCGTCTGCGGGCTTCCCGCTCATCCTCAACAACTTCAACCTGACCGCCGGCATCGTCGTTCCGATCAGCGACTACTTCCTGCGCATCGGTGAAGGCTACACCGCCACCGTCAACGCGGAGGACGCCGCGCGATACGATCTGGCGGGAGCGGGCGCAAACGCAGAGGCGAACGGGCGCGCTGCTTTCTATAGCTGGGTGCGCGCGAAGGGAGCCGTCAACGTGGCGGAGCGCGCGCTCGCGGATCAGAAGACGCATCTTCAGGACGCGAAGAACCAGTTTACCGTGGGGAACGCGTCGAAGGCGGACGTTCTCCGCGCAGAGACCGGCGTCGCGGCGGCGGAGCTCTTGCTCGAGCGCACGAAGAACCTGGAGACGTTGACGGCGCGCCAGGTGAAGGTCGCCATCCATGCCGACGACGGCACCCCGATCGCCACCGCCGAGGACGTGATGACGAAGTCGCCACCGGTCTCGTTGACCCTGGTGCAGGCAACACAGGAAGCGCAGGCCAACCGCGCTGAGCTGAAGAGCCTCTCGGCAAACGTCGAAGCGCTGAAGCGGACCGCCAATGTCGCGCGCGCCGGGTACTATCCCAGCCTCGCGGCGTTCGCGGACGGGATCTACGCGAACCCGAACCAGCGCAAGTTCCCGGCATCGGACGAGTGGTTTCCGACATGGGACGTGGGCGCGCGGCTGACGTGGTCGCCGAACGACGCGCTCAGCACGAAGAGTGGTGCGGCGGATGCGGACGCGAAGATCGCGGCCATCGAAGCGCAGAAGCAGGCAGCTGCCGACGGGATCATCCTGGAGGTACAGCAGGCGTGGACCGCAGTGAAGGAGGCCGACTACGCGATCGATACGACCGCGCGTCAGATCGCCAGCGCCGAGGAGGCGTATCGGGTCGCGCGCGAGCTGTTCAACGCAGGACGCGCGACATCCACCACCCTGACGGACGCTGAGACGGAGCTCGTTCGTGCCCGGCTCGAGGTGCTGAACGCGAACGTCGACGCAAAAACCGCGCGCGTTCGTCTGGAGCACGCCGTCGGACGCGACGCGAAGGTCCCCCAGGCACCGAAGCACTGAATATTTTCGCGCCTCGTACGTCCGGTTTTCTGGGCGTTTTGCTGGAAATTTGCTGGAAGATGTCGGGTGAGCCCGCACCTCGCGGAGCCGTTGCGACTGTGCACGACGTCCCCTAGCATCGCATTGTCGAGCTCGACTTTACGTCGAGCGAAGGAGACGACCATGCGTAGCTTCGTGAGAAAAATCTTGATGACGAGCGCAGTGGGCGCGCTCTTCGCGACTGCGTGTCACGTCCAGGTCGGCTCTGCCCCGGAGAACGCTCCTGCGGGCAACGCACCGCCGCACGCAGCTGCTCCGCGACCCGCGCCAGCACCTGCCGCGCCGCCGCCGGCCGCCGTTGCTGCGCATCCCGCCGCCGCTCCCGCCGCACCGCCGCCCGCCCCCGGTGGCGCACGCGCGGCCGCCGTCATCGCCGTGCACCCGACCACCGCTGCGCATGCGGTGGCCCTCGGAACGCCGCCGCACTCGTCCATCGTGAAGCCGCCCGCGCGTCGGTCAACGGCGCCGCTGGTCTCGCGGCACCGGCAGGCCACGCGTGTCGCGTCCACCGCGGAGGCCTCGAACCTGCGCGTGTTGCAGGCGCGCTATGCGGCGAACGAGAAGGCCGCACCGGCCCCCGTGAAGACCAGCGTCCAGCAGGCGCGCGCGGCGATCGCGCAGCACCACTACTCCTTCCAGGTCGGCGTCACCGAGGTCTCCCACAAATCGCTCGCCAAGATCACCGGTGAGCCCACGACCGCCCACGACCCGCAGATCGTCGCGCAGAACGCAGCGGCGCGCGCGAAGAAGGCGTCCAGGACGAACCTCATCGCGTTCGATGTGAAGAAGCGCGCCGCGCCCCCTGCGCGTTTCTTGAACGCGACGATCGCCCGAGAAAACGCGGGCGACGGCAAGGACTCGTCCACCACGGGTCCAACCACGCAAGGCACGAACCAGAACGGCAACGGCAACGCCGGATATCCGTCATCCCAGTTTGCTTCGCCCTCCGCGTCCTCGTTCAGCTGGCGCGATCGCATCACGTCCGTGAAGGATCAGGGCGACTGTGGCAGCTGCTGGGCGTTCGCCGCCACCGGCGTGCTCGAGGCGGGCGAGATCCTGGTGAACAACCAGCCGACCACGATCGATCTCGCGGAGCAGCAGCTCGTCAACTGCGTCCCCGTGTTCAGCCCGGGCTCGGAGAACTGCGGCGGCAACTCCGCCACGAACGCATACAAGTTCCTGCATGGCGGTGCCGACGCCCTGGAGTCGGCCGTGCCCTACAAGTCCGCCGTCGCGAGCTGCAACTCGTCAGCGGGAGCGGCGAACCTGGGCGTTGATGACTGGGGCTACGCAGGCGAGGATCCGCCGCACCCCACTGTCGACGAGATCAAGGCGGCGCTGATCGCCCACGGTCCCGTGTCTTCCAGCGTGCGCGTCACCTCCGCATTCCAGCACTACTCGAGCGGCGTCTTCGACGAGGGCGACACGGGTTCAACGAACCACGCGGTTGTCCTCGTCGGCTGGGACGACGCCAAGGGCGCCTGGCACCTGCGCAACTCCTGGAGCGAGCGCTGGGGCGAGGGCGGATACATGTGGATCAAGTACGGGACCAACAGCATCGGCAAGAACGCCGCGTGGATCTCGCCGGTCCGCCAGCCCCCGCCGGCCAACCCGACCTACAACGATCGCTACCTCACGCTGCAGAACGACTCCGGCGAGCCGCTCGACGTTTCGGTCGACGCGCTCACCGGCGCGGGCTCGTGGGTGCCGGCAGCACCCAGCGCGAGCGCCGCTGCGTTCACGTACACGCTTGCCCCTGGCACATCGATGGACGTGAAGCGCACCGACAACAAGCAGTTTCTCACGGCGAAGGCCGCGCGCGTCTGGGCGAAGTCGCACGACGGCAAGCACCAGTGGACCGCGTTCAAGGGCGCAGACTTCGTCATCGCCGCTGCCCCGTACTCCGCGGAGCGCCGCGAGCGCGCCACGTTCCACTTCGGCCATGTACAATCGGCGGAGCAAACCGCGGACGAGATCTTCACGATCGGCGAGACCGCGCGCAAAGCCGGCGACAGCCCCAAGGCGGAGGCCGCATTCCAGAAGTTCGCGGACCACTACGCGAGCGACACCCGCATCCACGATGCGCGCTTCTGGCTCGGCTACTCGCAGTACCAGCAGAAGAAGTACAGCGAGTCCACGATGAGCCTCTACACGATGGTCAGCGCCGCGCCCGACGGACATCCGGACATCCCGTTCGGCACGTACTTCATGGCCATGTCACTCGCGGCGCAGGGCGACTGCGGCTACGCGGTCCGCAACTTCGAGACCGTGGCATACGGCGAGATCGGCACGCCGCCGGACTGGATCGACGCGGCCAAGAACAACATCAAGCACCTCGAGGCCGACGACGGCTCGATCTGTAGTAACTGGGACTGACACCATGACCACGAACAAGACCTTCGCGCTCCTCGGCCTGCTGGTGCTCACAGCGTGTGGAGCGGATCCCAAGGATCCGCCGAAGACGGAGGCCAACGTACCTCCCGGCGGAAACACCGCTGCCATCTCCTCCGCGGGCGCCCCCGCATCCGGCGCGAAGGTCTATCCGCAGGCCACGAAGGCGATCGACGCACGCGTCGGTGAGACCTTCAACGTCGTGCTGCCAGGCAACGTCACCACGCCGTTCGAGTGGCGCTTCGACGAGTCCGACAAGAACGTCGTGGCGATGACCGCGCACAACTACACGGACGCGCCGCCCGCCAACTGCGCGGGCTGCGACGGCTACAAGGGAACGTTCAACTTCACGTTCACGGCAAAGGCCGACGGAGCAGCAAAGCTACATTTCTCGTACGTTCGAGCGATGCCAGCCGGCTCGCCGGCGGAAAAAGAGATGACAGTGGAAGTGCACGTCACGCACTGACGCGTTCGGGAGACGTTGTCAGCGCCGGGGCGAACGATCGCGGCGAGGCCGACCCGCGGGCGTACCCAGCGTGCCCGCGCGGTGCGCGCGATCCGCCGCCATCAAGCGGTCTTTTGCGCTCTCTGGCGGGACAAGGCAGTTCGGGGTGCGGCCGATGAGGTCGCGGCGGCCCAGCTTCATGAGGGCTTCGCGCGCGAGATCGTGGTGCTCCGCGTCCCAGTAGAAGATGAGCGCCTTCATCATGCGCTTCTCGCGCAGCTCCTTCGCAGAGTAGACGGGCTCCATCGACAGCGGATCGATGCCTGTATAATACATGGTCGTGGCGACGGCCATGGGTGTGGGGATGAAGTCCTGCACCTGGCGCGGCCGCATTCCGTTGCGCTTCAGATAGAGCGCGAGCTCCACGGTGTCCGAAAGGGTGGAGCCAGGGTGGCCCGTGATGAAGTACGGGACCAGGTATTGCTCCTTGCCCGCCTCGTCGCTGGCCTGGCAGAACGCCTGCGCGAATCGCTCGTAGCTCTGGATGCCCGGCTTCTTCATCTTGGCGAGCACCTCGTCCTGCGAGTGCTCCGGCGCGACGGACAATTGCCCGCCGGTATGGTGCTGCGCGAGCTCGCGGACGAACTCCGGGCTGCGCTCCGCGAGGTCGTAGCGAACGCCCGACGCCACGAACACCTTCTTGATGCCGGGCTCCTTGCGCACGCTCTTGAGGAGCGAGATGAGCGGATCGTGATCCGTGACCAGGTTTTCGCAGATGCCAGGGTGGACGCAGGAGAGGCGGCGACACGCGCTCTCCGTCTTCTCGTCCTTGCAGGCCATCTTGTACATGTTCGCGGTGGGGCCGCCGACGTCGGTGATCACGCCGGAGAAGCCGTCCATGCGGCGAAGCGCGCGCACCTCGCGCAGGACGCTGTTCTCGCTGCGGCTCTGGATGACGCGGCCCTCGTGCTCGGTGATGCTGCAGAACGTGCAGCCACCAAAGCAGCCGCGCATCGTGACGATGGAGTGCTTCACCGTCTCGAACGCCGGGATCACGTCGGAGTAGGTGGGGTGCGGACGGCGCGTGAACGGAAGGTCGTAGAGCGCGTCCATCTCCTCTTCGGAGAGCGGCAGCGCGGGCTGGTTCATGTACACGGCCTCGTCGCCGTGGACCTGCAGCAGCGGACGACCGTTGTGCGGATTGGTCTCGTACTGGAAGGCCCGCGACATCTTCGCGAACGCCTGCTTGTCCGTGCGCACGTCGTCGTAAGACGGCAGCACGAGCAGCTTGCCGTCCGTCGTGTACTTCGATGCGTCCGCGAGCAGCGGCTCCCACGCGCGGCGGTTCTTCTTCGGGTGCGCGGTGCCGCGAATGTCGGTGAGCTTTGAGACGTGCTCACCTGCGTCGAGGCGCTTCGCGATCTCCCACGCGGGCCGCTCGCCCATGCCGAACACGAGCAGGTCCGCCTTCGCGTCGAGCAGGATGCTGCGGCGCACCTGATCCGACCAGTAGTCGTAGTGGGCGATGCGACGCAGCGACGCCTCTATCCCGCCGAGCACGATGGGCGTGCCGGGAAATGCCTGCCGCGCGAGGTTCGCATAGACGATGCTCGAGCGGTTCGGGCGCATGTCGAGCGCGCCGGCGGGCGAGTACTGGTCCTTGCCGCGCACCTTCTTCTGCGCGGTCAGCTTGTTCAGCATGGAGTCCAGGTTGCCCGCGCTGATGCCCACGAACAGCCGCGGCTTGCCCATGCGCGCGATGTCCTCCGGGCTCTGCCACGAAGGCTGCGCGACCACGCCGACCTTGTAGCCGCGGCCTTCCAGGAAGCGCGCGATGAGGATGGGCCCGAACGCGGCGTGGTCGACGTAGGCGTCGCCCGTCACGATGAGGATGTCGAGCTCTTCCCAGCCGCGCGCCTTCATGTCCTCGCGGGTGACGGGCAGAAACGCGCGGCGCGCGTTGTCCCCTTTTTTCCCGAGCGGAACGAGCGTCATGCTGTCCAGATAGCACGGGGCGCTCGCAATGCGAGCCCCCTCCCTTGCTGCGGACGCTTCGTGATATGAACGCCACATGGGTAATGTCGGCATCATCGGCGGAGGTCCGTGGGGCCTCGCCCTGGCAGCGGCGGCGGCGCGGGCTGGCTCGTCAACCCTCCTTTATACGAGGCGCGCGCAGGACAAGGCCTCGGCTGCCATTCCCGAGGGCGTGAAGGTCACGCAGAGCATGGCGGACATCCCGAAGCACGCGCGGCTGCTCGTACTCGCGACCCCTTCTGCGGTGATCGAGGACGTCGCCAAGGAGCTCGGCCGTCACACGGACGGCAGCCACTATGTGGTGCACGGCATCCGCGGCCTCGCGGGCGAGGATGGCACGGAGACCGTCAGCGACATCCTGCGCAGGCTGACGCCGCTGCGTCGCATGGGCGCGCTCGGCGGGCCGGTGCTGGCGAGCGATCTCGCAGCGGGCAACCCGAGCGTCATCGTGTGCGGCTCGCGATTTCCCGAGGTCAACGACGTCTTCGTCGAAGGCTTCGGCTGCAACGTGCTCCGCATCTACAAGACGAACGACCTGCGCGGGCTCGAGTGGGCGAGCGCGCTCGTCGGCGTACTCGCGATCGCCGTCGGATACGCGCAGGGCCTGGGCATGAACTCCGGGCTCCTGGCCGCGCTGATCACTCGAAGCGTGACCGAGGCATCGCGCCTTGCGGCGGCCGCGGGCGGCGAAGAGCGCACGCTCCTCGGGCTCGCCGGCTACGGAGATCTGCTCGCATCCACGAGCCAGACAGAGCGCCCCGAGGTCGCGTTCGGCCGCCTGCTCGCGAAGGGCAAGTCGCGCGCGGATGCGCTCGCCGCAGTCGGCATGCGCGTCGAGGCAGTGGAGCTCCTGCCGAAGCTCATCGCGTTCGGGGACAAGCACAAGGTGCGCGCGCCGATCTTCCATTCGATGGCGAGCGCGATCCTCGAGGGGAAGCCCGCCCAGCACCTCCTGGACGATCTGATGACACGCCCCGTCGAAGATAGGGCCTAGGAGCCTGATCCACGCGGGGCCGTTTACTGACCTGGGGATTGCGCTACGCTCGATGTCATGTCGAACGACAACAAGCTTCGCGCGCCCAGCTTCGTCCCGCTCCTCAACGGCGCGCTGCTGTACGGGTTCCTGACGGCGTTCGGTGTGGCGTCGGCCGTCATCGTGCCGATCCTTGGTGAGCTGTGGGAGAAGTCGCCGCGCCTCGGGGCCATCGCGTTTCTCGGATACATCGCGTCGCCGATCGGGCTCATCGCCATCGCGCACCATCTCGGCCACGGGTTCCTGGATCGGTTCGACGCACGCAAGCGCGCCCGGTCGAAGCCCCTCTTGCCGGACGCGGAGAGCCTGTCCGCCGGCTTCTTCGGCTGGTTCGCGATCGTTTTCTCGAGCATCGCATCCGCGTTCGTGCTGCTCGCCGTGTTCCCGCCGCCGCCGGAAGAAGGCGCCGCGCTCGCGCTCATGCACGTCGCCACGGACGTGCGCCTCCAGGCGACGTTGCACACCGTCGTCTGGATCCTGATCGCTGCGGGGCTCTACGCCGCGGAGCGCAAGGGTCGCCGCTCGAGCGCGGACTGACGACGATTGGCCGCGGCCGCCTGCACGAAGTGTCGCGGCAGCCGCACGCTGTGGACGATGCGCAGCAGCGAGAGCACCTTGATCGTGTAGTAGCTGACATCCAGCTCCCACCACATGAGCCCCTGCCTCGCGGAGCTCATGTAGAAGTGGTGATTGTTGTGCCAGCCCTCGCCCAGCGTGAGCACCGCGAGCCACGCGTTGTTGCGTGAGTCGTCGCTGGTCTCGAACCTGCGCGTGCCCCACGTATGTGCGAGCGAGTTCACGGCGGCCGTGAGGTGAAGCACCGCGATCGTCGGGATGACGAAGCCCCACAAGATGCCCGCGGCCCCTGCGATGGCGTAGCAGCCCGTCATCCACACCGCGATGGGGAGCCAGTTATACTTCTCGATGAAGCGCAGCTCCGGAACGCGCGTGAGGTCGCGCACGTTGGAGAGATCGGGCACCTCGTGGCTACCGTCGAAGAACCAACCGATGTGCGAATGCCAGAACCCTCCGAGCACCGGCGAGTGCGGATCGCCCGGCTGATCCGAGTGCTTGTGATGCGCGCGATGCCAGCTTGCCCACCAGATGGGCCCGTTCTGCATCGCGGACGCGCCCAAAAATCCAAGCATGAAGCGGAACACGCGGCTGGTCCGGAACGAGCGATGCGCGAAGAAGCGGTGGTAGCCGACCGTGATCGCCCACATCCGGATCAGGTAGCTTGCCAGCGCGAGCGCACCAAGCCGCCACGTGGGCGGATACACCAGCATCATGGCGGGCGCGGCATGGATGGCGAAGAAGAGCGTGGTCGAGAGATATTCGTGCGCCGTCCGGCGCCGCGGAGATATTTGCAGTGAGACAGCCCGCCAGTATTTCCGGTCCAGAACGGGCTCGAGCCGGAAAACCGCGAGGCCTGTCGGCGCAGAAAGAGCTGCGGCCGGCTTCACCATAGCGCGACCATAACCGTTTGAGTTGCGAATGACGGGAATGTTACTCGGCGACCCGGTCGGCGGGGCCTGCTCCTCGAACGGCCTGTTATTCGAGCGACCCGCTCAGCGCGGGGGCCTTCTACTCGAGCGACCCGCTCGGCGCGGGGTCGACCGGGCGCGGTGGCGGGATCGTGATGCTCGGGTGCAGGGAGACGCCCAGCTTCTCACGCACGTCGGCGAACGCGGAAGACACCGCGAATGCAAGGAGGTCGCTTCGCCGATCCTCTGCGGTCAGCTCGGCGATCGCGCGCTCCTCCGCCTTCACGATCTTGGTCGCGACGCGCAGGTCCGACGTGAGCAGGAAGCCGCAACGCGTGGCGAGGAGCTCGACGCTCTTCATCCATGTGAGGAGCTCCATCTTGCCGCCGCGGGCGTCCAGCTTCTCGACGGCCGCCTTGAGCTGCGCCTTCGCTTCGTCCGAGAGCTTCGCGGAGAGCTTGTTGAAGAGGGTCTCGATCTCCGCCTTGATGGCCGTGGGCTTCCCGAGGTCAGGATGAACGACCGAAACGGCGCCAAGAACGAGCGCAGTGAGGTCGGCGAGCGTCGGGTAGAAGATCAGCGCGTAGTGCTCCGGCCGGTAGTAGACCAGGTGGCGCCCCGCCAGGAACGCGAGCTCCATCACGCTGCGCCCCGTGAGAACGCTGGGCCCCACGGCGACCGCGGGCGCGGCCGCGCGCATGGCTGCGACGCTGGTGCGACCGTCGTCCATGATCACCAGATCCGGGAGATCGATCCCGAGGACCTTGCCCGCCCACGCGAAGGTGCGCGCCGCGGAGCCCGTGCCTTCGGGGTCCAGCTTCTTCTGTTCGTCCGTGACGGAGAGCTTGTGTTCGCGGCCAAGCACCTCCACGCGATGCTGCACGGCCACGTCGCGAACGATGGTGAGGATCTCTTCCAGGATCTCGTCCGCGCCGCTGGGGCGGATCTTGTGCAGGTCCGCGACGCTCAGAGGGACCGTGGGACGGATGGGGCTCGTGGGACGGAGCTGCTGCAGATAGAGCTCGTGATCCATGTCGGTGGAGCCGAGCTCCTCCAGACATTCGGCCGCGTAGAGCGCGCGGTCCGGGCGGCTCGCTCGCATGTGCAGCTCGAAGAGGCGGCGATAGGTCTGCGCGCGTCGAGGCTCCGCCCAGGCAATGGTCTCGAGCTCGCGCACGGCGGCATGACGCTCTCCCTTCGCGACGTAGAGCTCCGCGAGCGCGCTGCGCGCCTCCACGTCCCCGGGCTGGATCTCGAGCGCCGCGCGGAAGGCCTCCACCGCGCCGGGTCCGTCCAGCAGGCGGTCGCGGCGCAACGTCGCGAGCTTCTTGCAGACGAAGAACGCCTCATCTGCCTTCTTGGCGCGCGCGAGCTCAATGACCACACGCTCGTAGACGCGTGCGAGCTCACCCCATTCCTCGCGACGCGTGCGAATGGCGGTCATCGTGACCAGCGCCTTCTCGTGCGAGGGGTCGTCCACGAGCGCGAGCTCCATGAACGCGAGCGAGCGCGGCTCGTCGCGGAGCTTGGTGAGCATCACCTCCGCCTGCACGAACCGATAACGCGAGCGCTCTCGATCGTCGTCGGTGTGGTCGACGAGACGGTCGTACACGTCGATCAGCTTCTTGTGCTGGTTGTGGTCACGATAGAGCTCCGCGAGTTGCTTCAGCGTGCCCGCGTGCTTTGGCCGAAGCTCCGACGCGCGCTCGAGCGACTCTGCGCAGAGCTCGTAGTCAGCGCCGGCCTTGAGCTGCGCGGCTGCCAGGCGACACAGCTCCTGGGAACGCGCGTCCGGCTCTTCGAGCGCATATGCAAGCCTGCGACGGTACGTGACGACGCGCTCCGACTCTCCCTCGCGCTCGGCGAGCTCCACCAGCGCCTCGAGCGAGCGGCGGTGCGTCGCCATCGCAGACAGCGCCTTCTCGTAGTTCAGCTCCGCCTCGCGGCGCTTGCCCTGGGCGCGCTTCACCTCCGCGATGTTCGCGTAGAGCGATGCGCACGTATGGCTGTCGGACGGATCCACAACCATCAGCGCCTTCTTGTACTCGTCCAGCGCGGCCTCGAATTCACGTTTGTTGCGCGCCTCGTCCGCCTTGTCCAGCATGGGCTCGATCGCCGGCATGGGGAGCATGGCGCGCGAGGGCGGCGGCGCTGGAATGCTCCGGTTCACGCGCGACGGCGGCGGCACCGAGTTCGACGGCGGCGGAATGGAGACGGGAGGTAGCAGCGATGGACGGGCGTCGTCTTTTTCGTCGCTCATGTTCGTCTCCAGGCTATCCGCTTTTACCCCGCCGGGTATCACGAAGCGCGAGGAGGAGCGCATCGCGCGCATCGCGCGTATGTGTCGTGCGCGAGCTGCACACGACTACCGCGAGCGCTGGGTGTTCACGACCGAGTCCCGCGTGAGGCGGTTGTCGTGGAACTTTGCCACGAAGAGCGCATGGTCGGAATCCACCGTGGGCGCAACGCCAGGCACGAACGGGCCATGATCGCGGAGCGCCTCGTTCTGGAACGCTGCGGTCTCGAGCCGCTCGCGCAGCTGCGACGACACCAGGATGTGATCGATCTGCTCCTTCTTGCCACCGTGCATGGTGCTGAAGCGCGCCTCCTTCGGGACGATCGCCGCGCACGCGTGGAGCATGCCTTCCGCGCTGCCACGCACTATCTGCAGCGGCACCGCGTCGAAGGTGTCGTTGAGGTCACCCATGAGCGCGACGTTCGGCGTCACCGTCAGCGCAGCGTCGACCAGACCACGGACGTAGAGCGCCTCGGCTGTTCGCAGCACCAGGCTGCGCACGTCTCCCTCCGCACGCTCCATCTCCGTGACGGGCTCCTTCTTCGTTCCGTCGGGCCGGACCAGCTCCGAGCGCAGCTTTGATTTGAAGTGCGCGGTGAGCACGGCTACGAGCCCCACCTGCGGCACCTCCACGCGCACGTGCGGCACGCCACGCCGGAGAGGGATGCGCTTCGGAAACGGCTGTGCGTCCCCTTCGCGAAAGATCGGAAATGGAAGCTCGTCCGCGGTATGCACCGTGTCGTGGACGAACGGCAGGCGCGACACGATGGCGCAGCGAATGCCTCGCGCGTCCGGCAGGGCGAGCACGACATGCCGGTAGTCGGCGCCGCCCGGCACGCGCTTCAGGATCTCTCGCAGCGCCTCCTGCGAGGCGACCTCCTGGAGCGCGATCACATCCGCGTCCGCGCGCGCCAGCTGGGCGGCGATCTCGTCGAGCTTGGATTGCGGCGACGACACACGAAGGGCGTCGTCGAACAGATCCTTCACGTTGAACGTTGCGAGGGAAAACACGCTGGTTGATGCTACACTAACCGTGATGGCCTTCACCGAAGACAACCTCCGGGAAATCGTCACCCTCACTGCAAAGGCGCTCACCGCCCTCGGGCCTCTGATGGAGCCCGACGACCTGGTCGAGCCCACGGCAAAATACTTCCCCGACGCGTTCAAGCTCGACGCTGACCACATCGAGAAGCTCGTCCATCGGATGCGCGCATACACACCGCTGTCGGAAGACCTGCCGCTCGCGCTCGGCTTTGCGGAGCCAGACGCCGAGGCGAAGGGTTCTGGATGCGGCACGGGCGCATGTGCGCCAGGTCAAGGTGGGGAAGAGGATGTGGCGCGCGGCGGGTTCGTGGAGACCGCGGACGGCTACGGGCTCGTTCTCGACACACGCGACGTGAGCGAGCCCACGCTCCTCACCACTCAGATCGCACGCGGCCTTTTCGGTATCGTGCTGACCGAGGCCGAGGTCGACATCCCGCGACAGTCGCTCGGCTTCGCCGCGGAGATCGCGGCCGCCGCGATGGGGCTTGGCCTGATCACTGCGCTCGGCGCGTCCGTCTACAAGAAGGGCTGCGGCGGGATGCGCGTGCACCGCGGCACCGTCGCGAGCGTGGAGGAGACGTGCGGCGCCCTCGCGCTGTTCTGTCGCACGCGCGACATTTCACCCGGTCGCGTTCGCGCTCACCTTCCCGTCACCCAGAAGGAGGCCTTCGACGAGGCACTGCGCTTGGTTGACGGCAACACGCACCTGACGGATGCGCTGCGCGAGCATCCGGAGACGCTCGAGGACGGCGTGTTCAAGCTCCAGGGACCGGCGGGTCTGCTCGGTCGCCTCTTCGGGCGCAAGAGGACCGACAGCGCAGCGGAGGCGCCGCCATCCACCCGGAAGCCGCGCACGCGGGAAGAAGAGGAGCGCCTCGCGGAGGCGAAGCGCCTGGTGCGCGAAGCCCTCGACGCCGAGTAGCTCAACGCCCGCCAACGAACTCGCCCAGCACGAGCCGTCCAGTGGGCGCGCCTGTGCTCGTGTCGCCGAACGAAGCGCAGTGCGGCGGCCCGTCCGCGAGACAGCGCGTCACCGAGAACCCGATGCGTTCGCCGGGGGCGCCGGTCAACCCCAGCTCGGCGAGCGGCACCAGCACGCTCGACGTGAGCGCGGAGTCCAGGTCGGCCGTGTCGTCAGGCGCGCTCATCAGGTCCGCGAACGGACGGATCGATGGCCCTCGCACGCTGCCGTCCGCGCCCACCTCCACGATGGTGAGTCGCCGCCCGTTGTCGAACGTGAGCGTGAAGAGCGAGCCGACTGGCTCTGGCTCTTCCGAGACCAGGGCGATGTAGAGCGAGTCGTCGGAGTAGGAGAGCCGGGCCTCCACCACCGGCGACGAGAGGTGCCCATCCTTTCTGCGCAGGTACCCGGTGGAGACCACCGCGAACGACGCCTCGCGCGGGAACCCGTCGCCAGTGATCCGTGGCACGACGAGCGTCTCGATCTCCTTCGCCCGCGCCATCGAATCACCGTGCGACCGGCCCTCTTGCGCGGCGAGCGACACGCCGATCGCGACGGCGGCGGCGGTCCAGAGAGGTGCACCACTGGTGGCCGCGCCGTGACTCATCCGTGGGAACGATTGTGCGTGAATTACGGCGTGCGGGGAAGGCCTTCACTCCGGTGCGGCGTCGAAAGACCCATCACTCTGATCGCCCCCGTCGATCGCGGCGTCGCCCACGTTGCCGCCGTCGTTGCCCGTGCCGCCGTCGGTGGGGGTCGGGCTCGCGTCGTCGGGTGCGCCCGTGTCCTTGTTCACCTGAGCGTCGCTCCTCACGCGACCCGAGTCGCTGTCCGCGAAGTTGCATTCGCCAGGCGGGCAGCCGTAACAGGCCATGAGCGTCATCGTGAACGCAGAGCCGAGCAGCGTGGAGGCGACGACGCCGATCCGCCCGATCCGATCCGAAGACGCGCGCAGCTCCTTGCCGCAGTGCGGACAGGAGACGGTTTTCGGAGGGGCGAAGCCTGAGCACGCAGTGCAGCGGAGCATGCTGCATGGTCAGCAATGTGCATACCAAACACAAGGATCCCGTAGGCTCCCAGCAGATCCGGCGATGATGCCCCTCCCCCGTCTCCTCACACCATGACAGCCACGTCGCGCCGCAAGTTACCGACCGTTGACGGCGTCGACGCGCCGAGCCACGCGTTCCATCCGCGCTACGTCGTGTGGGAGCTCACGCTCGCGTGCGATCAACCCTGTACGCACTGCGGCTCGCGCGCCGGGACGGCGCGTCCGAACGAGCTCGGCACGGCGGCGGCGCTACGCGTCGCGGGAGAGCTAGCAGACATGGGCGCGAAGGAGGTGGTCCTCATTGGCGGCGAGGCGTACCTGCATCCCGGCTTCCTCGAGATCATCGCGCGGCTGCGCGAGCGCGGCGCCGGGCCCGTGATGACCACGGGCGGTCGCGGCATCACGAAGGAGCTCGCGCAGGCGATGAAGGACGCCGGGCTCGAGCGTGCCTCCGTGAGCATCGACGGCACGGAGCCCACGCACGACACGATGCGCGCGGCCCGCGGGAGCTTTGCTTCCGCCACGGCGGCGCTGCGATACATGCATGATGCAGGCATTCGCATCCACGCGAACACGAACCTCAATCGCTGGAACCAGCACGACCTCGAGGCGCTGTACGACCACCTTCGCGCGCAGAGGATCGAGAGCTGGCAGGTGCAGCTGACGAGCCCGCTCGGGCGCGCAGCGGACCGCCCCGACATGCTGCTACAGCCCTACGATCTGGTCACGCTGGTGCCGCGCATCGCAAAGCTGAAGGAGCGCGCCTACGCCGACGGCATCCTGCTCATGCCCGGCAACAACCTGGGCTACTTCGGCCCGGAAGAGGGCTTCCTTCGCTCCACCACGCCCGGCGGCGCGGATCATTTCGCGGGCTGCCAGGCGGGGCGCTTCGTGATGGGCATCGAGGCGGACGGCGCGGTGAAGGGATGTCCGTCGCTGCAGACCTCGCACTACGTCGGCGGGACGCTGCGAGAGAAGCCGCTCGCGGAGATCTGGCACGGAACGAAGGAGGTGGCATTCACGCGCGAGCGTGGCACCGAGCACCTGTGGGGTTACTGCGCGACGTGCGTCTTCGCCGAGCCGTGCAAGGGCGGCTGCACGTTCACGGCGCACTCGTTCTTCGGCAAGCCGGGGAACAACCCGTACTGCCACTTCCGCGCGAGGGACTTCGAGAAGAGGGGCCTGCGTGAGCGCCTCGTGCTGCGGGAGAACGCGGGCGGGCTGCCATTCGACAACGGGTTGTTCGACCTCATCGTCGAGCCATCGGATTCACCGGAGCCCGAGCCGCCGGAGAAGAGGACCGCGTTGCTGCAGATCAGACGAAAAAAAAGCTCGCCAAAGCCCTGAGAACGCCGCGGCTACGAGCGGGGTCGCAAACAGGACGGCGAGGGCCAGACGGCCGTGCCGACTCAGACCTGGTGACGCACGTACTCGAAGTCGACCGGACGGCCCTTGATGCCGTGCTTCGGCGCTGCGATCCAGCTGGCCATCTGCTTCGGATCGTAGACGGGCTTCTGCATCAGGCTCTGCACGTAGGCCTTGTCGTCGTCGGTCGGGAGCCAGCTCCCCTTCTGCTTCTCGAACGCTTCCTTCGTGATGATGTTGCCGCTCGGATCGCAGGCGACATCGGCGAAGAGCCCGATGTGACGGTGGAAGCGGCGGCTCGGGAGCGTGAGCTTTGCGTCGATGCCGTGCTCCGCGATGGTGCGGTTCCACTTGTCCACGCCGCGCTGGCAGTCTTCCACGTACGCGTCGCGGAGGACCTCGTTCATGGCGTTGCGTAGCGGCACGTCCTCGTGCGTGAAGGCGCCGTTCTTCGGCACGTCCATGCCGTAGAACTTCTCGAGGCAGACGTGGTCGTCGTAGCTGTCTTCCTTGGCGCGGCCCTTGATCCCGGTCGCGAAGAAGCTGGCCGCGTTGGAGGAGATCTCACCACCGAAGAGGTCGAGCGAGAGCGTGTACCAGAGGTTCAGGTACTTCTGCATGGTGGGAAGATCGATGAGGCCCATCTTGCGGACGGCCTCTGGCGAATCCAGCTTGTGGGTCTTCATCTGCTCTGCCGTGCGCTCGCAGACGCGGAGCACGCCGGTCTCACCCACGAACATGTGGTGCGCCTCCTCCGTCAACATGAAGCGCGTGGTGCGAGACAGCGGATCGAACGCGCTCTCGGACAGGGCGAGCAGCTGGAACTTGCCGTCGCGGTCCGTGAAGTACGTGAACATGAAGAACGAGAGCCAATCCGTGCAGGGCTCGTTGAACGCGCCCAGCATGCGGGGCTTGTTCTCATCGCCGCTGCGGCGGAGAAGCAGCTCCTCTGCGTCCTCGCGCCCGTCACGACCGAAGTGCGAGTGGAGCAGGTAGACCATGGCCCAGAGGTGCCGGCCCTCTTCCACGTTCACCTGGAACAAATTACGGAGATCATACATGCTTGGGCACGTCTGCCCGAGGAGGCGCTGCTGCTCGACGCTCGCCGGCTCCGTGTCGCCCTGCGTGACGATGAGGCGCTTCAGAGTGTTGCGGTGCTCGCCCGGCACTTCCTTCCAGACGGGCTTGCCCATCTCGTCGCCGAAGCCGACCTTGCGATCCGCAACTTCGTCCGCCAGGAAGATGCCCCAGCGGTAGTCCGGCATCTTCACGTAATCGAAGTTCGCCCAGCCCTCGGAGGTGACGCTGATGGCCGTGCGCAGGAACACGTCGTCCTGCTGGAAGCCTTCGGGCCCCATCTCCTTCCACCAGCTGATGAAGTTCGGCTGCCACGCCTCGAGCGCGCGCTGGAGCTTCTTGTCGGACGACAGGTTGACGTTGTTCGGGATGCGCTCTTCGGTGACGACTGACGACATGGCTTGTTCTCTCTGCGGTTCTACGAAGGGATGGCGCGAAAGTGGTTCGTTCTGGGCGGAGCTTCGTGTCAGGTTCTCTGCCAGTTGAATTCGGGCCTCTCCGGTTTTCCGTAGAGCGTGAGCGCGCCCTTCTCACCGGTGGCGTTGGGGCGGATGAAGATCCAGTTCTGCCATGCGGTGAGGCGCGCGAAGATCTTCGTCTCCATGGTCTCGGGGCCGCCGAAGCGCAGGTTCTGCTCCATGCCGGTGAGCGCGTCGGGAGACATGCTCGCGCGCTCCTCGAAGGCGATGCGGATCTCGTCGTCCCAGTCGATGTCGTCGGGCGCGTACGTGACGAGACCTGCCGTGAGCGCGGCCTTCGTGCTGAGTGGCGCGGGGCTAAGGACGAGCGTCTGCGCGCGCGACTGATCCTTGAGGAAGCGTGACTGCAGGCGCGAGAGGCCGTTGCCCATGGGCAAGAGCCCGCCGTTCATCGCCGTGGTTCCGAGGTGAACATCGCCTCCGTCATCGGTGTCCTTCATGTAGAGACGGTCGGACGCCATGGCGAGCTCCAGCAGCGAGCCCACGAAGCACGAACCGGGCTCTGCAAGCGCGAAGAAGCTCTTCGCCGTCATGTCCATGCGCTTCAGGACGCGCTTCATGAGGAGGACGACCTCGTTCACGAGACCGTCGTCCTTGTTTGCGGCGAGCATCGCGTCGACGGCGCGCACCTTGTCAGCGTCGCCCGCGGTGAGCACCTTCACGACGCCCACGGAGAGGCGATTGAACCGCAGCTCGAGCAGCGCGTCGTCCAGCTCGCGGAACGCGCGGATCGGCCAGGCGTTCGCGCCCTGCTTCGCGAGCTCGTCCGGGGTCTTCGGCGTATCTCCGTCGGGTGCGCGCACGGTGAGCGTCGCCACGCGCGATCCGGGCTCGATCGCGAGCGACACATACTTGTATTCTGCACCATTGTCACCGCGGGTCGCCTCGAGCGGGGGAAGCACGATCTTCGGCATGGGCGTGCGCTTCGACTTCGCGACGAGCGCCTGCGTGCGCTTCGTGACCGCGTCCGCAAACTTCGCCTTGGGCGGCGCCTCGTCCACGAGGCCCCACTCGAGCGCACGCTTGGCGCGAACGCCTTCGGCGATGGTGGAGAATGCGTCCGCGAGGTCGCGACGGATCATGCGCTTGTCCGTGAGCCGCGTGAGGCCGCCGGTGCCGGGGAGCACGGCCAGGAGCGGCGCCTCCGGGTAGCTCACCGCTGCATTGCCATCCTCCGCGAGGATGATGTCGTCGCACGCGATCGCGAGCTCGTACCCACCGCCAGAGGCCGTGCCCGCGAGCGCCGCCAGCGAGTTGATGCCGCTGTTCGCGCTCATGTCCTCCAGGTAGAGGCGCGTCTCGTTCGTGAACTTGCAGAAGTTCACCTTGAATGCGTGGCTGGACATGCCGAGCATGTAGATGTTGGCGCCCGAGCAGAAGATCCGGTCCTTGCCGCTCGCGAACACGATCGTCTTCACCTGCGGGTGCTCGAAACGGATGCGCATGAGCGCGTCCGCGAGCTCCATGTCGACGCCGAGATCGTACGAGTTGAGCTTGAGGGGATACCCAGGCCGAAGCCCAGCGTCCTCCTTCACGTCCATGACGAGGCGGCAGACGCTTCCGCCGTGCTCCTCCGGGAGCTCCATCCGCCAGTGCTTGTAGCGGTCCGGGTGGGTCTCGAAGCGAACGGGCTCGGGGCTGGCGGAATCAGTGACGGCCATGGGAGGGGTCTAGCGCCAGGGAAGAAGCGGCGCAAGAAGTATAATGCCTTGATATTGTTGAGTGAATTATAATGCATACGGGTCGGGGGCGGGGTCGGGGTCAAGGTCGAGGTCGAGGTCGAGGTCGAGGTCGAGGAGGTGACTGAGACCGTGGCGAGACTCAAGCCCTCGAATGCGTTCGGTTTTGACTTTTGCCCACATCGACGCTGATGGATCACGGATCGCTCATCGAGTGGTGTCGCCCTGGTAGAATTTTGTCGTAACGACGGAACATCGTTGAGCGGAGTTGCTGGCAAGGTTCTCGCTTGCGCGTCACTCATGCAGCGTCGTCGCATCTCTTACGCCCCCCCGCCGGTTGCTCCCTCGAGCTATCGCGGCACCGACAGCGTGTCTGTAGAGGGCGACGAGGAGGACGATCAGGCGACGCTGATGTGGCAAGGCAGCTCTCGCCTCCCCAACTTTGGGCCCGCCCCGCAGCAGTGGACCGACACGCCCATGGCCTTCGAGCCGCCGCCGGCGCGCGTGCCGGCGCCGATGCCGTCGATGGCACCCGTGGCGATGGACCTCTCGCGCGCTCCCGCGAACGCTCGCAAGCATGACGTGGCCGCGTGGCTTCCGCTCGCATCCGCGGCCTGCGTCACGATCGCCATTGCCGTCTTCCTGTTCGCCATCGCGTTCACCACGTCGCTCGGCAGCAACAGGCACTCGAACGCATCCGCCGGCGCGACGATCACGAACGTGATGCCGGCCCCCGCGAAGATCGCGCCGTCCATGGTGCCCGTCATGCAGCCCACCGTCTCCGTGCCGGTCGCGCCGCGCGAGGAGACCGCCGAGCCTCCGATCACGATCACGACGGAGCCGCCCAGCGCGGAGCCGCGCGCTGCCGAGCCCCGCACCGCAGCCGTCACCCAGCCGCGCCGCAACGTCGTCACACCGCCGGCCGCTGCCGCGCCCATCGCGCCCATCGCGCCCGTCGAGCAGCAGCCGGTGAAGAAGACCGCCGCGGCCCCTCGCGCAGATGACGAGGCAGTCTCCGCCCAGAAGATGCTCGAGGAAGCGCAGCGCGAGACGGCCGGCGCACTCTGACGGGCACTCTGACGGGGCTCTCTTACCTGGGTGCCGCTACTTGGTCCGGGGCTTGAGGCCTGCGAGCCAGTAGTCGAGCGAGCGCGAAGCACTGGCGCGAACCGAGCCCACGCCGGACGCTGATCCGGACTTGCGCGAGAGCGCGATGACACCGCGGTCAACGAGCTCCGCGATCATGGCGCGCGCTTGCTCCGGATCGAGCCTCACACGGTCGGCGAGCTCCGCCACCGTCAGGTCACCGTCCACCGCGGCGAGCAACGGCGCGAGGCTCGGCGGCGCATCGTCTTGTGCTGGCGAGCCAAGCAACGTGGGTATGTCACCGAGCGCGACGATCGCGACGGACAGAGTCGGCCGCGGACCGCTCTCGACCACACCGCTGGACGGTGGGCGCGAGGTGCTTCTGCGTGCGCCCTTCTCCATCATCGGAGGTGGACGCTTCGTGGGTATCTGGTTCTCGGCTCGAGAGGTGCGGCGCCGCTCGGTCATGGTCCGACCATACCATGTTGGCTACTGCTCATGTGGTCCCTTATATAGGTTCTTCCCCATGCCTTCATCGCCGCTGCTCAGCTCCCTCGCACACGTGGTGCGGTCGCTCCGGACCGCCCGGGGCCTGACTCAGGCTTCTCTCGCAAAGACGGCGCGATTGAGCCCAAGGTTTATCGCTGACCTCGAGGCGGGCCGCGCAAACATCTCCCTGCTCAAGCTCTCCGCAGTGGCGGGCGCGCTGTCGACCACCATCGCACATCTGGTGGTGGAGGCGGAGCAAGGCACCGAGAGCGCGGCGCCCGTTCGCGTGCTTCCGCGAAGCGTCGCGCTCGTCGGTCTGCGCGGGGCTGGCAAGAGCACCATCGGCAAGGCGGCTGCACAGCGGCTCGGGGTGGTGTTCGTGGAGCTCGATCGCGTGGTCGAGGAGCGCGCCGCGCTGAGCCTTCAGAACATCTTCGACATCCACGGCGACGCATACTTCCGGAAGATGGAGGCAGAGGCTCTCGTCCAGGTGCTCGGTGGCAAGGAGCCATCCGTGATCGCGACGGGCGGCTCGCTCGTCATGCACGAGAAGAGCTGGGCAAGACTACGCAAGCAGACCACGACGATCTGGTTGCGCTCGACGCCGGAGGACCACTACGCGCGCGTCCAAGCGCAGGGCGATCTCCGGCCGATGTCAGGTCGCCCGCAGGCCATGATGGAGCTGCGAAGACTGCTGACCGCGCGCGAGCCGCACTACAAGCGCGCCGATCACACGGTCGACACGTCCAAACATACCATCGCGGAATCGGTGGAGCGTCTGGTGGAGCTCGCGACCCGAGCGCCTGCGTGAGCGCTCAGGGGTGCGCGCACGCGCCCGTGCTGGAGACCGACGTTTGCGCCGCGCGTGCCATGCACTCGTTGCCGTACGTCTTGCCGTCGCAGCCGCACACCGGCGACACGAGCTGGTAGCAGACCTCGGGGGCGTACGCGCAGGAGCCCGCGGCGTCGGCCCGGCCGCAGATGCCGCCCGCCGTCCAGTTGCAGAACTGACTCGTCCCGCACGTGCCCATGCCGCGGCCGCCGCACGAGTTGCCTTCGGTGTGCCTCACGCGCGTGTAGAACTCCGTGACTGTCGCGAACGGACCGCACCCGGCCGTGGGAAGGCACTTCGGGATCGCGATGCCGCCCGCGAAGAGGATCCCTTCCTTCGTGAAGAGCGCGCTCTCGGCGCTCGCGAGGACGTCCGGATCTGCTTTCGTCGCGGTGCTCGAGAGGTTCACGCTGATGACGCTGTGGCTGTCCGCGCCGTTCAACCCGTAGGCCGTTGTCGACGGGCACGGAGCCTTCACGCAACGGATGCCGTTGTCGGCGCCGCGGTAGAACGTACCTGTCGCCGCGGAGCCGGTCGCGCCGAGCCAACCCTCCGTCGCCTTGAGCGTGCCCAGCGTGGTGCCGCTCCACGTGTGCTTGTAGAGCCGCGCCTTGATCACAGCCTTGCCGCTCTCGACGGCGGAGTGGAGGTCAGCCGCTTCGCGGGTGGAGAGGCCGGCGCCCGCGTAGGTGATCTCCGAGACGTAACACTCATCCTGGAGCGAGCCGTCGGCGCAGGTGGTCTTCGCCTGGTTCACGCGCTTCACGAAGACCCCGCCGCACAGCGGAGAGACGCATCGGCGAAGGTCGCGGTGCGTGACGATGAAGTAGCCCGAGTTGCCTCCCGCGGTGAGGTCCTCCGTGGAGTCGCTGGTCTCTGCGTCGTTCGCCGTGGAGGTCTCGGCGGCGCAGCCAACGAGAGCAAGAAGGGGAAGAACAGAGAGGAGGAAGGCGTGGCCGAGTTTCATGTTGGGACCCATGTAGCAGCATGTAGTTCCCGCGCAAGGAACATTCCGCCTTGAACGGTTTCCGCTTGGACTGCAAGTGCCAGGAGGCGTGCTGCCAGGGTGGGCCCCAGTCGGTTTTGATGATACACGCGTGCGCATGAAGAAGACGATCCACGACTTCGTGACCTTCCGCGACAGCGACCTCGACCGCTCGTGGACCGGCAAAAAGGTCCCGATGTCCGACGTGTACGAGGCCTTCATCGACGGGCGCATCGACATCCCGCAGGAGAAGTGGGACCCCTTCTTCGACGCACGTCACGACACGATGGCGTTCCGCATCACGGACTCGCACCTGAAGTGGGGCGTCACGAACTTCCTGCCCGAGGTGATGCTCCACTCGAAGAAGCAGGACAAGCGCATCGTCGGTGAGCACTACAACCGCGGCAACGACTTCTTCGAGTGGTTCCTCGGTCCGGCGATGGTCTACACGGCCGCCTGGTTCGAGAACGAGCACACCACCCTCGAGCAGGCGCAGTACGCGAAGATCGATCACTGCTGCGACAAGCTGAAGCTCCAGGCGGGCGAGACGATGCTCGACATCGGCTGCGGCTGGGGAACGTTCGTCGCGCGCGCCGCGAAGGAGCGCAAGGCGAAGACGCTCGGCGTCTGCCTCGCCGAAGAGCAGGTCGCGTTCGGCACGCAGCGCATCAAGGAGTACGGCATCGCGGATCTCGCCAAGGTCGAGGTCTGCGACTACCGCAACGTCGGTGGGCAGTTCGACAAGATCGTCAGCCTCGAGATGGTCGAGCACGTCGGCATCAAGAACCTCGACACGTACTTCGCGAAGGTCCACGACCTCCTGAAGGACGACGGTCTGTTCGTTCTCCAGTGGACGGGCATCCGCAACCTCTACAACCCGCAGAACCCGCTCAGCGCGTTCCAGCTCCAGCCGGAAGATCTGATCTGGGGGCTCTTCATGAGCCGCTACATCTTCCCGGGCGCCGACGCGAGCCTCCCGCTCTCGGGCATGTTGCGCGCGGCGGAAGATGCAGGCTTCGAGATCGCAGACGTCGAGAACATGAGCACGCACTACGTCCGCACGCTGCGCGCTTGGCGCGACAACTGGGTGAAGAACCGCGATGAGGTCGTGAAGGCCTACGGCGAGCGCTGGTATCGCCTGTGGCACTTCTTCCTGCACTGGTCGGCCATCATCGGCGATCAGGGCACGGGCTTCACGTACAACGTCGTGATGCACAAGAACGGCGCGAACGTGGATCGCGTCAAGCTGCGAACCCCGCGCTGATGTCGGAGCGCCTCGGCCTTCTCGTTGCAGCCCTCGAGGCAGCAGTCCTCGATGGCCCTGGCGACACCACGAAGAGCGAGCGCAAGGCGGCCGCCGATGGGCAGCCCGAGGGCGCGAACGTGGCCGCGTTCGTCGAGAAGGTTCGCCGTCATGCCGTTCGCGTGACCGACGACGACATCGCGGACCTCCGCAAGTCCGGCCTCACCGAGGACGCAGTCTTCGAGCTCACCGCTGCGGCGGCGCTCGGGGCTGCGCTCGTGCGGCTGCGCGCCGCGCTACGCGTCATCGGCGAAGTGAGCGAGTGATGCGGCTGCCTTCGCTCATCCAAGGCGACCGGTTCGCGCATCGCGCATTCATCAGGCTCACGCGGCTGCTCGGCGCGGACGCCGACGACGTGGTGAAGGTGATCTTTCATCGCCCCGCGTTCTTTGGCGGACCCTTCATCGCGTTCGCGCGCGAGGCGATGCGCGGCCCCTCTGCATGGAGCGCGGGCGAGCGCGAGCTCTTCGGGTCCGTCGTGTCGAGCGCGAACGAGTGCGCGTTCTGCGTGGGCACCCACGAGGTGATCACCGAGAACCTTCTGGGGGCAGGCGCGCTCCGCAACTGGGAGGACGGCGGACACGGCCCCCGCGCAACGGCCACGTGCCGGTTCCTGCAGAAGCTCACGCGTGAGCCCGACGCGATCGACCGCGCCGACGTGAGGCTCGTGCTCGACGCAGGCGTGGAGCCTTGCGCGCTCCTGGAGGCCGTCTACGTCGCGGTCCTCTTCAACCTGATCAACCGCATCGCGAACGCGCTCGACTTCGGGTACCGCTCCGACAGCGTCCGCATCCGCGGCGCCGCGATGCTCCACCGCATGGGCTACACCGTCCCCGGTTTCTTGATGCGCTGAGCGGCTAGAGAAGCCCGGTCAGCGGAAGAGCCCAGACTTGACCGACTGCGTCGCTCTGGATGCGGAACATGAGGAGGTGCGCGGACGGGATCACGCAGAGCACGTCGGGCACGTAGACCTTCTGGTTCGGCCCGAGCGCGAGGGCGCTCAGCGTGCCGTGCTCCATCTGGTAGGCGAAGATGCCGAACGCGCTCGCGTAGATCAGGCTGTTCCCGTCGTGCGTGATGTGCGCGAGGAACTTGTGCTCCGTCGCGGGGCTGTCCGCATAGAGGCCGGGCATGTTCGCGAGCTGGTCGCCGATCTCCACGCGGCTCGTGTCGGAGTTGCCCTGATAGAGACGGATGTTGGGCGAAGGACCGCTGCGCGCGTACGACGCAACGAGGCCTAGCGGCGTGGACATGGTCTCGTACATGCCGATCGAGCCGTCGAACGTGACGGACGTCGTGGTCTTCTTCACCACGTTCACGATGTAGAGCGGGTATGGAATGGTGACGCTCGCGGGGATCACGAGCTCGTCGTTGCCGAACGACGATGGCGGCTGGGACGTGGCGAGGATCGCGGAGACGTCGTCGATGGTGCCGGTCCCGGGCGTCCAGTGCTGGACCTTGGTGCCACCACCGGTCTGCATTCCCAGCACGACTCCGTCGGTCGTCCCGGCCGAGCTGTACTTGTACGGCGTGGAGCCCACGAGGACGTTCTGCGCGGAGGGATCGTAGACCTCGAGCACGCTGTAGTCGGATTTGGGGACGCTGATGAACGCGTCGCCCGGGAAGAACGAAGGGCCTTGCGGCGCCTTGAACGCGTAGTCCGTGCGTATCTGCGTCGACGCGGTCCACGCGTGGAGCGTTCCGTCGGAGTCACGCCATACGAAGCGCGTGTCGGTGCACATGCCGCGCGAGCCCTGCGCCGTGAGCGGACCGGGGAAGCGCTTCTGCTCGAGCATGACCTGCGCTGCTGCGTAGGTGCCTGCGCCCGGTCCGGCGTCAGTCGTCGGCTGCGTGATGCCGCCACCATCCGGGTGCGCGCCGCCCTCCCCGTGGCCACTGCCAGGCAGATCGCCTGCGTCGCCGGCAGCGGATCCCCCGGCGTCGCTCGACTCTGACGGGTGATTGAAGTCGGCCCCGATGAGCCCTTCGCAACCTGCGAGTGACGCGCACGCCGCGATCGTCGTGATGATGGAGAGGGCTCGGTTCCGCACGAGGCACCGGGCTGCAAAAACGGGCCCATCCGCAACGGAGCGTGTTCGCGAGTGGGAAACGCGGCATCTCGAATCGACCGCGCATGCGAGACCGCGGATGGTCGGAAAGATTCTTCCGACCACGCGGAGGCTGCGGAAAAATACTTCTTCCCGACGGGGGTGCTCACCACGGAAAAATCCAATTGTCTCCGCGATGCGACACGCGGCGCGCCGCTTGCACTGCGCCGCCGCCATGAACACTTCGAGCTTCTCACGTGCTTGCGCTCTCTCTCTCACCGTCGCCATCGGCATCATTGCGGCCCAGGGCTGCAGCGCCGGCGCGGGCCCCAGTGACATCGTCGGCGAGGGCGGCGCGGGCAACGGCGGCGGTGGTGGCGGAGGCGGTGGTGGTGGCGGAGGTGGCGGAGGTGGTGGCGGAGGTGGAGGTGGAGGACAGAGCGATGGTGGGAGCGCGCTGCCCGCTACCTGTCCGTGTCCGGTCGATTCGTACTGTGATCTGGGCACCAACACCTGCAAGCCCGGTTGCTCCAGCAACGACAACTGCCCTGCGAAGCAGCGCTGCGATGTGCCCTCGCGCACGTGCGTGAAGGGCTGCGAGACCGCCAACGACTGCACGATCGATCCGAAGGCGACCACGGTCTCCTGCAAGGACCGCAAGTGCGAGCAGACGTGCGATCCGATCTCGAGCTACGCGTGCAACAGCGCCTGCGTCGGGCTCGAGGATCTCAACTCGTGCGGCAAGGCCTGCGCGAAGTGCGATGCGCCAAAGATCACGCATGCCCACGCGGCCTGCACGCCAAACGACTCCAAGGCCAGCTACGACAGCGCCTGCCAGATCCTGTGCGACGACTACTACGAGATGAACAACGGACAGTGCGTGCCGAAGCAGATCACCTGCTACACCGACGCGGACGGCGACGGATGGGGCAATCCCAAGGGAACCACCACGACCGCGGTCGGCGGCCCCTGCCCGAAGGGCTACGGCCCCACCGTGGCGCCCGACGGCACGCAGACGGACGGCGACTGCGACGACACGAACGCGAACGTGTTCCCTGGCCAGCTGAAGGCGTTCACCACGTCGTACGGCGTGGCCAAGTCGTTCGACTACAACTGCGATGGCCAGGCCACGCCCGCGCCGGTGCTCGGCGGCGCCGCGTGCACCGGTCTCTCGATCTTCTACACGTGCTCGAGCCTTGCCGGGTACCCGGAGTGCGGATGCTCGGCGCAGCTCGTGACGGGCACCGAGACGTGCGGCTCCACCGTCCAGGCCACGCCCTGCACCGCGCCCGCGAAGGGGCAGTGCAACGCGTCCGCGGGCGGCGCCCAGACCATGTCCGTCGCCTGCAACTGAAGACGTGACCGCTGGGGTAGCGGTGGAAAGCCGCTTCGAAGTCCGCTAGACCCTTGGCCGCTGGTGGTGACGCCGGCGCAAACAAGGTGCAATATGCAACTTTCGAGCTTCGTGAGCGGCAAGTGGGTCAAGGGCACGGGCAAGCAGAGCGCGCTGCTGAACCCGTCCACGGAAGAGACGGTCTGCGAGACGTCGACCGAGGGCGTGGACTTCGAGGCCGCGCTCTCCTTCGCGCGCACCGTCGGCGGCCCGAACCTGCGAAAGCTCACCTTCCGCGAGCGCGGCGAGCTGCTGCGCACGATGTCGCGGACGATCCACGGCAAGCGCGATGAGCTCATCGGCCTCGCGATCAAGAACGGCGGCAACACGCGCTCGGACGCGAAGTTCGACATCGACGGCGCCACGGGCACGCTCGCGGCGTACGCGGATCTCGGAGCAGAGCTTGGTGAGACGAATGTGCTCGTCGACGGTGACGGCATCCAACTCGGCCGAAGCCCGCGTCTCTTCGGGCAGCACGTCTACACCGCGCGCGCCGGCGTCGCGGTGCACGTCAACGCGTTCAATTTCCCGGCGTGGGGCCTGGCAGAAAAAGCGGCCACCGCGCTGCTCGCCGGCATGCCCGTGGTGAGCAAGCCCGCGACCAGCACGGCGCACGTCGCGCATCGCATCATGGAGCTCCTCGTTGCAGAGGCGAACATGCCCGAGGGCTCGCTGTCCTTCATCTGCGGGTCGCCGGGGACGCTGCTCGACAGCCTTGGTGGGCAAGACGTCATCGCGTTCACGGGCGGCAGCAAGACCGGCGCGACGCTGCGCCGTGGCGCGGGCCCGGTGGAGCGCTCGGTGCGCGTGAACGTGGAGGCGGACAGCCTGAACGCCGCGGTGCTCGGAAGAGACCTCTCCGAAGGCGACGAGGCGTGGGGACTTTTCCTGGCCGACGTCGCGCGGGACATGCAGCAGAAGACGGGGCAGAAGTGCACGGCGATTCGCCGCGTGCTCGTGCCGCGCGAAAAGGTCCATGCGGTGCTGGAGGCGCTCACGGAGCGGCTCACCACCATCAAGGTCGGCAACCCCGAGCGCGAGGACGTGAACATGGGCCCCGTGGCCACCGCGCAGCAGCTCGCGGACGCGCGCTCTGGAACGGCGCTCCTCTCGGACGGCGCCACGATCGTCTACTCGGTGAAGGACCAGGCACCGCTTGGTGCAGCTGAGGGCAAGGGCTTTTTCTTCTTCCCCACCCTGCTCCATCTGGACACTGCTACCGCGCAGAGCGCGGTGAACAACCACGAGGTCTTCGGGCCCGTGGCCACCGTCATCGGCTACGACGGCACCGCGGCGGATGCCGTGCGCGTCGTTGCAATGGGCGGCGGCGGGCTCGTCACGTCGGTGTACTCCGACGACAAGGACTTCCTGCGTGAGGCCGTCCTCGGCATCGCGGCGCACCATGGCCGCGTCACCATCGGCTCGTCCAAGATCGCCTCGCAGGCCATCCCGCCGGGCACCGTCATGCCGCAGATGCTCCACGGCGGACCGGGCCGCGCAGGCGCGGGCGAAGAGCTGGGCGGTCGACGCGGACTTGCATTTTACATGCAACGAACCGCATTGCAGGGAGACCGCAGCCTGATCGAAGCGATCTTGGGAAAGAAGGCGTAGCGCAGGTCAGGGGGAGAGCCAGAGCATCAAGAGCGACACGGCCAGCGCGGGGATCACCGTCAGCGTGCCGAGCCGCACGAACTTGCCGATCGAGATGTGCACGCCCTCGCGTCGCAGGAGATGCATCCACAGGAGTCCTGCGAGGGAGCCGATGGGCAGAAGGCGCGGCCCGATGTCACCGCCCACGAGCGCGGCAAGCAGCGCGCGGCTCGAGCCATGATTCTGGAGCGCGAGCATGTTGAGCAGCGCCATCGGGTGGTTGTCGACGACCGCGGAGCCGAACGCGGACACCAGACCCACCTCCGCGATCTCCTTGGCGCTGCCCACCGGCGCGCGATCGTAGAACGCTGCAAGGCGATCGATGACGCCAACGTGCTTGAGCCCCACGACGACCAGGAACACTCCCCAGAGGAACACCAGGATGTCGGGGGACACGTGCGAGATGAGCCGCTTCGTCGGCGCCACCGCCCATGCGCGCGCGAGCACGTAGGCCAGAACGGCGCCCGCGGCAGAGACGACCCAGATGGGTCCACCAAGCCACGACATCACCGGGTATGCACCGAACACGATGACGAGCAGCGCAACAACCGGCCGCTCGGCGACGTGCGCGGGACGGATCGTGACCGCGACGTCGCTCCTCACGGCCTCGCGCAGCGTCCTCGCGTAGACGAGGCGCAGCACCACGAACGTGAGCGCCGCGCCCATCAGCGAGATGGGCACCATCACGAACGCGTACGCGTTGAATCCGACACCCGCGAACTGCGCCACGATCATGTTCATGGGGTTCGAGATCACGAACGGCGCGACGCCCGGGGCCAGGAACACCGCGAACGCAAATGCCTCCGTCACCTTTGGCTGCCCGGGGTACAGGCGACGTGAGAGCGTGACGGACAGCGGGGTCAGCAGGAGGATCGCTGCATCGTTGTTCAGGAGCGCCGGCGTGAGCAGGCTCAGCGCGAACATCGCCGAGAAGGCGCGCTGCGGCGATGTGCGGCGCGCGTAGACCTCGATACGCTGCGCGACGCGCTCGAAGGCGCCGACCTCCTGCACGACGCCCGTCATCACCATGATCGAGACGAGCGTGACGATGGGGCGCCACTGCAGACGCGCAGACGCGAGCATGTCGGACACGCCCAGGAGCCCCGAGAGCAACAGCAGCATCACGCCGAAGAGCGCCGCGGCTCCAGGCGTCACGCGGATGCCACGCAATCCCACGCGCGGGCGCGACACCGCCAGCGTCACGGTCAGCGCGAGTGTCGAGTATGCGACGGCTTCATCCACGAACCTTCAGTATCCAGGCCGCGGCATCTTCGCGCCACAGATGTTTGGTTACATGGAAGTGACACGAGCCACGCTGGTGTAGAGTGGATCACGCGCGAATCACCTGTTGGAGAGGCGCCACGATGTTCAGGGCGCGAACGAGTAGAGGTTCGCGACGCACGGGTACATCTTCCCGTTGTACGTGCTCATGCCGGCGACGCAGCCCGACTGATCGTCGTCGACGTACTGGCCCAGCACCTTCGCGCCCTTCCGCACGCTGCCCAACGTTGCGCCGTTGTCCCCGTCGGCCGCGACCACGTAGACGTCGCCGATGGCAAGGATGTAGATGCCGTCGTTGTCGTACGCGTCGAAGATCAGCTGATCGAAGTCGGACGCGGCATGCGGGGAGGCGAGCGGGATCGACACGTGCTTCCACTGCTGAGCGCTGCACGAGTACGTGGTGATCCGACCCGCGCTGTCCGTCACGCCGTCCTTGGTGTGGGAGCGCAGGACGAAGCCGCCGCCCTGGAACGTGGGCGGGCACATGAAGTTCGGACCGTCGACATCCGCCACGTACACGTCGGCGTGCAGGTAGCGGTCGAACGTGAACGTCTCGACGTTGTCGACCTTGCCCTCTCGCCCGACCTCGAGACCGGTGAGCCGGTGCAGCCACGGCGCGTACGAAGCGATCACGCGCTCGCGCGGGGCGCCACCGAGCGAGTACGCGATGGCATCGGAATCGAACGGCACCGGCCGCAGCACCACCGAATACTTGGTGTCGTCGCTCGCGCCTGACGCAGCGGAGCCCCAGCCGGGGAGGTCACCGTCGGCCTTGTTGTCCCCGGAAGAGCCGCAGGAGTTTCCGTATCCGGAGCGATCCTCGAAGAGGTTGTTGTGACCGTTGCCGTAGTAGAGGAACGGATGCGCGGCCTCCATGCGCAGCGTGCCGGTGCCGCCTGCGTTCCCGCAGCGCTCGAACACGCCAGTGCCGCCGTTGTAGGAGCTCTCGATGTCGGAGGCGCGACCCCAGAGGCGGATCTCCTGCGTGAGGCCGTCCGCGCCGCCGCCGCAGAGCTGCGTGGTCCCGCCGTTCTCGTTCGTGAAGAACGAGACGAACTCCTTGCTGCCGCGTCCATAGGACACCACGAGCGGAACGTCGTCGAAGCGCTTGGGGATCGGCCAGACGTAGATGGGCGCGTGCGTGACCGCCTCCGCCATGGCGCCGAACGATGCTGCGCTGACGAGCGAAGGTGCGCAGATGGTTGCGCTGGGGGCCGCGTTCATCGCCGAGAGCGTGGAGACCCGCGCGGTCAGCACGTCGCCCTTGGCGAGCGCGCCGGTGTGCATCGTGTACGCGAACTGCGCCTGGCCCTGATGCAAGACGACATGCGCGAGGAAGGTCCCGTTGCGCCGGACGTCGAGGATGAGGGCCTCGTTCTGTGCGGCTCCCCACGAGGTCTTGGACGTGGACCTGGCCGGTATCGTGAGGACGTACTCGCCCGCTGCAACTGCAGTGAGGAGGGTGGTGTCCGACACGTCGGTAACGGGGGCGCACGTGGCCGCGGCGTCCCGAGCGGCGTCCGCGGAGACCGCCGCGTCGTCCTGCGCGAGGCTCCCATCCCCCTCCGAAGCGGCCCCATCAACGCCTGAACCCGCGTCCGCATCCGCGATCCCGTCGGTCGCATTCCCGCTCCCACATGCGACAGCAAGGAGGACGGGAAGGACGGGAAGGATGGGAAGAAGCGCGGCGAACGGTGAAGCAGAGTACCGACGCCAGCGCATGCGTTCAGACTACGCCGAGAAGGCGCCGGGCGCATGCTCCGTGCTACAATCACCCTACGGGTCGACCAATGACCAGCAAGAACGAAGCTCCATCTGCTCCGCTGTCCTCCCCGGACATCACGAGCGTCGACGCGCTGGCCGCGCAGATCCGCCCTGCCTGGGAGACCGTCGAGACGGTCGAGACCGATACGATCAGCGCGGTGGCGCCGCGTCCCATCGAGCGCGTGACGGCCCAGCCCCGGACCGACCAGGAAGCCACCGTGAAGCCGGTGATGGTGTCCGGCTTCGAGGAGAGCGGAGAGCGGAAGATCACCGACCCCCGCGTCCACGAGGATCTCACGATGCGTGGTTCGCCGCCCGAGGAGCCGGAGGAGCGCACCGAGGTCGATCGCGCCGTGCCGATCCCGGATGCACTCGCCGCCCCAGAACCGCCCGCGCGGGCGGCAGGCTCGGCGGGCGCGCATGACACCGCGCATGACACAGCACGCGCCGTTGACGCGCGCGCTTTGCTTCACAGCGATGATCAAGCGGAGATGGCGCTGTCGCCGATGCGCCCTCGCGCGATCACGGTGCCGACCGGCTTTCCGACGGGTGACGTCGTCATCGAAGAGCGCACGCAGCGTCAGATAAGCGCGCCGCGCCACACGCCTGCGCGCGCCATTCCATTCGAGCGCGATCTTCCGGAGACTGAGGAGCTCGTCCCACCCGCCAACAAGCGCCGCATTCGCATCGTGTTCGGAGCGATGGGTGGGCTGGTACTGCTCATTGGCCTTGGTGTGATCGTCAAGGCGGCGGTCGGCAGCTCCCCAGCGTCCACGCCATCAGCTGCGGCCTTGCCCGTGACCCACGCGACCAGCGAGCCCGCGCACCTGGAACCAGCAGTCGCTGCGAACCTCGATGCCGTCGCGAAGCCCATTGCAAAGGTCGACATCCCCGCAAAAGCCCCGCGGCTGCCGTCCGATGACGACGTCGCGGCGGTCGCGCCTGCCACACCCGCCACACCCGTAGCCCCGCCGCCAACACCGCCGAAGCCCATCGTGGCCGCGCGCGCTCCAGTGACGACGCCCCCGCGACCGCCGCCCCCACGACCACCGACAGGAGCCCGTCCGCCGACGACTCCACCGCAGCCAGGCAAGGGCGGCATCGTGCGCGACTCGCCGTTCTAGCGGTCGCGAGCGCGGCGGCTGAAGCACGCGGCTCGCTTGTGAGCGGCGACCGCTCGACGTGCCTTTCGGGCACCTCACCAGCGCGGTGACGGTCGGCTGCTCGGGACTCGTCTATGCTCTCATCGTGGGCGCCTTCATAGAGTCCTTTCGGTTCACGCTGCTCGCGCTTTGTGCGCCCAGGCGGCTGATCCCAATCGCGGTCGTCGTGGTGCCGCTGCTCGTCGCGCAGGAGCGCTACAGCCACGAGTACCTCGCCCTGCCCATCGGCGCCGCGCTCGCCGGGAGCTTCATCCTGGTCGCGCCGGCACTCTGGCGCGTGCTGTTCCCCATCGAAGGCAAGCGCGCGAGCCTGGGCCTGGGGCTCCTCGTCTACAGCGTCACCGGCGCGCTGCTCGTCGTGGGAATCGGGCGCCTGGTGCCCGCGATGTTCGGTGTAGGATACACGTTTCTGACCACCAAGCCCAGCCTGGCGGTCTCGACCGCGCTCTTCTGGGTCGGTGGTTGGGGGCTGGCGCGCGACGTGGACCTGGAGTCGAACCTGGTCCGCGCACGCGAGCGCGCCGACCTGATGCAGAAGGAAGCAGAGCACGCGCAGCTCATCGCGATGAAGAACCACTTCGACCCGCACTTCCTCTTCAACACGCTCAACGCGATCGCAGAGTGGTGTCGTGAGGACGGCGAGGTGGCCGAGCGCGCGATCCTGGAGCTGTCCTCTATGCTGCGCACCGTGATGACCGGGATCAAGGAGACGTCCTGGCCGCTGGAGAAGGAGGTCGGGCTGTCGCTCTCGCTGTTCGACCTGCACCGGATCCGTGATCCGAAGCGCTTCCTCTACAGGAAGGAATATTCGAAGCTCCCCGACATCACCGTGCCGCCGATGCTGCTCCTTCCGCTCTCGGAGAACGCGATGAAGCACGGGCCCGCGGCAGGCAATCACGGCGACGTCATCCTGCGCGTGAAGGAGGACGGGGAGCACGTGGTGATCGAGGTGGAGAACCCCGGAAAGTACAAGGGGCGGCGCGCTGGCGGAACGGGCGTCGAGATCGTCGAGAAGCGGCTGCGGCTCTCGTACGGCTCGCGTGCGAAGGTGACCATCGAGGGCGTCGACGGCAGCGCGGGAGAGCCGGGTCCGCGCACGCTCGCGCGCATCACGCTTCCACGAACGCAGACCACCACATAGATTGTTGCCATGTCCGTGCTGCCGCTACGCGTGCTCGTGCTCGACGACGAATCCATCGCCCGCAAGCGCCTCATTCGCCTGCTCGGTGATCTGCCCGCGATCGAGCGCATCATCGAGTGCGAGCGCCCAGAAGAGGCACGCGAGCGCATCGCCGAGGACGAGGTCGACGTGTGCTTCTTCGACATCCAGATGCCGGGCATGACGGGCATGGAGCTCGCGCAGTCCCTGACGGAGGACAAACCGTATCTGGTATTTCTCACAGCGCACCCCGAGCACGCGCTTGCCGCGTTCGACGTGGGCGCGGTGGACTACATCCTGAAGCCGGTGGACGCCGCGCGGCTCACGAAGGCGGTCGAACGCGCGCGCGGATTCCTCGACGGCCCCCCGCGCCCTTCGAAGGATGCCCCGGCCGCCACGCAGAAGCTCGCGCTGTCCACGCAGGGCGGCGTGGTGCTGCTCTCGCCCGGTGACGTCACGCACGCAGACTTCGACGGCGCGCTGGTCACGGTGCATACGCACGACAAGAAGGTGCTCACGGACGCGTCGCTGCAGGACCTGGAGGCGAAGCTGCCAGGCGGCCTGTTCGAGCGCGTGCACCGTCGCGCTCTCGTGAACCTGGATCGCGTGTCGCGTCTGGAGCCGGTGCACTCTGGCGGGTACATTGCTCACATGGACTCCGGCGCCAAGGTCGACATCTCCCGCCAATCAGCGCGCAAGCTGCGCCGTCGTCTCGGGATCCTCTGAGGCCATGCCCGCCCGCGTCCTTGGCTCGCTCGGGATACTCATCGTCGCCATCTCGGCGGAGCGCTTCGCGTACTACGGCTATCACACGTTTCTTTCGCTAGCGCTGACCAGCGAGCTCTCGCTCAGCGTCGCGAAGATGGGGGCGGTCTTCGGCGAGCTGATGCTCGTGTCGCTCTTCGCGACGCTCTGCGCGGGCGCGCTGGCGTTCGTGCTACCGCCGCGGCTCATCGCTGTCATCGGTGCGATGGCGGCGGCGCTGGGGCTTCTGATCTTCGCGCTGTCCGTCCGCGAAGCCACGGCACTGCTCGGCGTCTTCGTCAGCTCGTTCGGAACGGGGCTCGTGCGCCCGTGCACGCTCGCGTACGCCGCGCGCGTCCTCACGTTCGAGGGCGAGACGGAGCTCTGCGCGCCTTCTGGCAGAAGGTTCCTGTCGCTTGCGTGCTTCGCCACCCTGCTCCTCGGCATGGTCAACGTGTCAGCGCTGCTCGCGCCCGCGGTCTTCGGGGCGTTGATGCAGCGCCTCGGGTTCCGCACGCCAGCGCTCTTCTGCGTCGCGATCGACGTGCTCGTCGCGGTCCTCTTCGGCGCGAGCCTGCTCGTCGATCGCGACCGTGTGGCGCCATCGAACACGCCCGCGCAGCCAACGGCATACCGCACCGAGCCCGGCGCAGCGGGCAGCGCCACCACGGGCGTGGATCCGATCGCGATCGTCGCCGCTCTTGGTCTCGCGGTCCCCGGTGCGCTCGCCTATCTCGTCGCGACAACGGCGGAGAGGCCGCCGGAGGACGGGGACTATCGTCAGTACGGATGGCTCCAGGGCGCCGAAGGCGTGTCGACCGCGTTCACCGCCTTTGCGCTCTTCGTCGTGCTCCTGGTCCTGACGCAGAAGCGCTCGCCGGTGTCGGTCGCGCTGTTCGTGGGCGGCGGATACGTCGCGTTCGGCGTGAGCGCGCTGCTGCTCCTGGTGCCCGCCTTCGCCGTGCGGCTGCTCGGTATGTGTGGAGTCGGCTTCTCGGAGCCGCTGTACGCACTCGGCGTCGTGTTCGCGGCGCTCGCCGTGCGCGGAAAGGCCGCGACGGTGATGATCGGCGGCTTCCTGCTGATCCAGATGCTGGGCGGTCTCCTCGGCGGGCCACTCTCGGCCGAGAGCCGCGTCGCCGCCGTGTCGACGGTGGGTGGCGTGGTGCTCCTCCTGGGTGCGGGGATCGCACTGATGGTTCTGTCGCGCCGCATTCGCGCCCTCTTCGAGCCCGCATGAAGCGTCGACGTCGTATCGGGCTTGCGCTTCTGGGGCTTGGCGTCGGCCTCGCGATCTCCGAGGGCGTTTTCCGCTCGCGTGATCACGCGGCGTTTCCGCACCTCAACGTGTACGAGGCGGACCCGGCGCTGGGTGCGCGCTTGCGGCCGAACGCGACGGAGGAGCTCGCGTTCAACGGCAACCCGCTCACCCACGTGCGCATCGGGCCCGAGGGATTTCGTGGCGCGGGCCTGCCACCCGTGACGAACGACGAGCTCATCGTCGTCGGCGATTCGCAGGTCTTCGGGCTGGGCGTGCAAGAGGACGAGACCTTCTCAGCCGTCCTCTCCGGAACGCTCGGAGGGCGGACGGTCATCAACGCCGGCGTGCCCACGTATGGGCCGGACGAGTACTACGCGGTCACGAAGTCGCTGCTCGAGAAGCGCCATCCGGGCGCGGCGCGCACGGAGGCTGCCAAGGAGCCGCTCACCGTCGTCTACGTGATCAACATGGCGAACGATCTCTTCGAGGCGTCGCGCCCGAACGTCACCCGTCACGTCGTGTGGGATGGGTGGGCCGTGCGCAAGGAGACCGCGCCGGACCACCTGACCTCGTTCCCCGGCCGCGATTGGCTGTATCGCGATTCACACCTGTTCTACGCGCTGCGCGGCGTCGGCGTTGCGGCGAACCCCGGCTCTGGCTTCGCGTCCGAGGGCTCGTGGAAGGATCTCGCCTCGCTGGCGCACGACGACCAGAAGAGCGACGGAGCCGCGGTCTTCGCAGCGGACCGCAAGAAAGTGGAAGACGCGGCGCGCGAGGCGCAGCTCAACATGGAGAAGGCCCTCGCAGAGAGGCACCCCAACGTCGTCTACGACGTGCGCGGCCAGGCGTACCTCCGCGGCCACGGCGCTCCGGAAGACATCGTCACGTCCACCAAGGTGTTCGTCTCCGCGGAGGAGGCGCGAGCGGTGGAGGTGACCGCCAATCAGCTCATCGCCGGCGCGGACGTCAGACACGAGATCGAGGATCGCATCCAGAAGGAGGTGGCGCGCGAGCGGGCGCGAACACAGGGTGACCAGACACTGGTCGCCTCGTTCCAGGAACGCACGGAGCAGCAGCGAAAGCTCGAGGCGCTGCTCGCCGCGCCGCTGCAGTCTGTCCGCGAGTCGTCACCCATGGCGCCGCACATCATGAAGATGAAGGAGCTCGCGGACGCTCACGGTGCGCGTCTGCTGGTGGTCGCGCTCCCGCTCGACGTGCAGGTGAGCGCGGACGAATGGAAGAAGTACGGACTCGCCACGGCGCCCATCGACGTCGCCTCCACGCGCGTGCTCTCGGAGGACATCCTCGTGCTGTCTCGCACCCATGGGATCTCCGCGCTCGATCCACGCGAGGCGCTGCTCGCGGCGGAGCCTGGGGCATTCCTCATCGGCGACCTGCACATGACGCCGAAGGGCCATCACGCGCTTGCCTCTGCGATCGCAACGGCGCTCCACGAGCCAGCGCAGGTCACCGATCTGCCTCTCCCGTTGCCGGCAGGACGGACAAGGCCGCCAAGCGAGGAGGAGTGGAAGAGGGGCCTGCACGTGGTGATCGATCGCCCGGTCCTCGAGGATCGTCTGCTCTACGAGTGCCCGCTCGACTGTCGCGTCACGACCTTGCGCGAATGGGTGCGCATGGTGTGCGTCACCGACAAGCAGTCGGTCGATCCATACTACCTGGAGTTCAGGGCCCCGAAGCCCGCCGCGATCACCGCGAAGCGCGCGGGACGCGACGCCATGACGATGAGCGGCCCCGGGTTCCTGACCGCCACTGTTCCCGTCGTCGACGGCGACAGCGCGGTGCTCACGGTGACCTTCGAGAGCGGCTACGGCGACGTCACGCTGCGCCGCAAGGACGGCCTGCTCACGCTCGGGTGGAAGCGCTCCGACTCCCCGATGGGGCGCGACTACGAGGATGACTGGACAACCTTCAGCAAGCGGATACCGCGCCACGCTCCCGTCCTCACCGACGGCGTAACGGAGACCTGCGCCTGCCGCGCGGCCGTCACCAAGGGCGCTGCGTGCGAGACCTTTCCCGGCGCGCCCGATGCCGACTGCGCGCGCACCTACGCGCTGGACTGCGAGAAGCGACTCCGCTGCGAGGCTGGTGATCCGTTCACGGCGCCATCCTGTCTGCCCGGCTGGAGGCACGCGGGCGCGCTGGAGCACTGCTTCCAGGTCTGTTCGCCAGAGACCCCGTGCAAGGTCGGCGCATGCACGCCGTACCAGGGCGTTTCAATCTGCATGTAGCGACGGCATGTAGCGAGGGCATGTAGCGCGCCGGATGGGCAGCCCCCCCGGAAACGCGCACATTGTCGTCCACGCGTGACCGACTCGTAGGTCTTTCGGGAACTTCGTACGTCTCACGGCGGTCGACCCCTGGCACCCGTGCAGTATCGAACGGGCGGCCCGGTTTTTCGTGTACCAAGGATCATCATGAAGCGATCTGGCATCGTCCTCGTCATGCTCGCTGGTGGCCTCGCCATCGGCTGTCCCGGCGCCAAACCCGGAGGCGAAACGCCGCAGACCCCGGCGCAGGTAGCAGCCAAGACGAAGGAGCCCGTCGTCGTCCGCATGTCGAAGAGCGGCCTCGGCTTTCGACTGAGCGAAGGCGACGACAACGGCTCCGACGAGCCGACAAAGCCGGCCAAGACCACGCCGCTCTCGGCGGATGACACGAAGCACCTCTTCGATCGACTGCCGAAGCTGCTTGGCGAAGCCGACGACGCAAAGTCGTTCGCGCTGCGCGACAAGTCGATCCCCGCGCCGCGTCCCGGTGACACCATCAAGGAGGCGTTTCCGCCCCCGGTCGTCGCAGGGGCACCGCCGACCGTCGCGGCTGGCCCGCTCAAGCTGCTTCGCCACGAGCCGGAGGGCGCCGTGTCGCTCGCGCCGTACCTCACGGCCACATTCAACGCGCCGATGGTGCCGATCACCTCACACGACGATCTCTCCAAGCTCCCGATCCCCGTCCGGCTCGCGCCGCAGCCGCCCGGCAACTGGCGCTGGCTCGGCACGCAGACGGTGATGTTCCAGCCCACGAAGCGCTTCCCCATGTCCACCGACTACACCGTCGACATCGACGTCGGGACGAAGGGCGTGACGGGCGCCACGCTCGCAGCCGCCGAGCACTGGACGTTCGCGACGCCCACCGTGAAGCTCACGGAGCACGGCCCGTACGGCAACTCCGTCAAGCTGGACCCGATCATCTACGCGCGCTTCGACCAGGCGGTGAACCCCGAAGCGCTGCTCGCTTCCATGGTGGTGAAGCAGAACGGCAACGCCATCAAGGTACGGTTCGCGACGAAGGAAGAGATCGCTGACGATGACAACGTCACGCGCCTCCTGGAGCGCAAGGAAGACGAAGGCCCGCTGTCGCTCGGCGTGGGTGACTACAAGCGCACGGCTGGCGGTCAGTACGAGGCCAACGCGGCGAAGGGCCGCATGATCGTCGTGAAGCCAGTGGAGAAGCTCTCGACCGCGGCCGGTCTCGACATCACGTTCCCGAAGGGCACGCCGTCCGCCGAAGGCCCGAAGACCACCACGGCCGATCAGTCCTTCAATTTCCGCACGTACGGGCCGCTGCGCGTCACGCGCCACGAGTGCTACTCGTGCAATCCGTTCAGCTCGTTCTCGATCGAGTTCACGAACTCACTCGAGCTCGCCAAGTTCGACAAGGCCATGGTCCGCGTCTCTCCCGAGATCCCGGACATGAAGTCCACCGTCTCCGGCAACTGGCTCACGATCAGCGGCCGCAAGAAGGGCAAGACCAAGTACGCCGTCACCATCTCCAAGGACGTGTCGGACGTCTTCGAGCAGACGCTCGGTCAGGACGATGCATACACCTTCGACGTCGGCCCCGCGGAGAGCGTCCTCTTCTCCGAGGAGCAGCAGATGGTGGTGCTGGACCCGGCGTCGGCCGGCCCCAAGTTCCCCGTCTTCACGGTGAACGATCCGAACCTGCGCGTGCGCCTCTACGCCGTGAAGCCCGAAGACTGGCCCGCGTACAACAAGTGGCGCCAGGACTACGACTACGATGGGAAGCTCACGACGCCTCCCGGCAAGCTCATCACCGACAAGATCATCCACCCCGAGAAGAAGGCGGACGAGCTCACCGAGACGCCCGTCGACATGACGGCGGCGCTCAATGGCGGCTTCGGTCAGGTGCTCGCGATCGTCGAGACCACGCGTCCCGCGCCGGAGCGCTGGATGAAGGAGTGGGTCCGTCAGTGGATTCAGGTCACGCACCTCGGACTCGAGGGCGTCGCGGACTCGAACGATCTGCAGGCCTGGGTCACCGCGCTCGACAGCGGCTCGCCCATCGGCGATGTGGACGTGAAGACCGGCAACGGCACTGGAAAGACCGGCCCGGACGGCCTCGCGAAGTTCACCGGTGTGGGCGGCGACATGATCATCGCTCGCAAGGGAACGGACTCCACGTTCATGCCGAACGGCCTGCGCGGGTACCACTACCAGCCGTCTCCCACCCACTACTTCACGTTCGACGATCGCAAGATGTACAAGCCGGGCGAGGACGTTCACGTCAAGGGCTGGGTCCGGCACGTGGGCTACGAGAAGGGCGGCGACGTGACGCTTCCGACCGACCCGGCGAAGAACACGATTCACTGGGTCGCGCACGATCCCCGCGGCGCAGAGCTCTCGAAGGGCGAGGGCCCGGTGACGCCGCTCGGTGGCTTCGACTTCATCGTGAAGACGCCGAACAACGCGAACCTCGGCCAGGCGAACGTGACGCTGAGCATGCTCGGCGAGAGCAGCGGCTCGCATACGTTCCAGATCCAGGAGTTCCGCCGGCCCGAGTTCGAGGTCACCGCGAGCTCCTCTTCCGGCCCGAACTTCGTGGGCGAGCACGCGACCGCCACCGTGGATGCCAAGTACTACGCGGGTGGTGGGCTACCGAACGCCGAGGTCACCTGGAGCGTCTCGCGCAGCGACGGCTTCTTCCATCCGCCGAACCGTCCGGAGTTCATCTTCGGAAAGAACGACTGGGGCAGCGGCTACTACCGTCCGCGCAAGCCGGGCGCGAAGCCGGACAAGACGAACGAGACATGGACGGGCCGTACGAACCCGCTCGGCTCCCACCACATGCGCGTGGATTTCGACGCGCTGGACCCCGCGTATCCGATGTCGCTGTCGCTCAGCGCCAGCGTGATGGATGTGAACCGCCAGGCGTGGGCTGCGAACACCACGATGCTCGTTCACCCGGCCAACGTGTACGTCGGCCTCAAGTTCGAGAAGTCGTTCATCAACGCCGGCGAGGCGATCCGCACGAACACGCTTGTCACGGATCTCGACGGCGGCGCCATTGGCAAGAAGACGGTCGCAGTGAAGGCCGCGCGCATCGACTGGGAGCAGACATCGACGGGCTACCAGGAGAAGGAGGTCGACGAGCAGACTTGCTCCATCACGTCGGGCGACGCGCCGGTGATGTGCTCGCTGCCCACGAAGAAGGGTGGCCGCTATCGCGTGGTCGCTGTCGTCAGCGACGAGTTCGGCCGCAAGAGCCAGACCTCCGCGTCCGTGTGGGTCATGGACCGCGACACACCGCCGAGCCGTGATCTGAAGCAGGACGCAGTGGAGCTGGTCACCGACAAGAAGGAGTACGCGCCCGGTGACACGGCGGAGGTGCTCGTGATCGCGCCGTTCACGCCGGCCGAGGGCGTCCTGGTGCTCGCGCGCCAGGGGATCGTCTCCACGGAGCGCTTCACGATGACGTCGCGCATGCAGACGCTGAAGGTGAAGATCGAGGACGGACAGATTCCGAACATCCACGCGCACGTGCTGCTCACCGGCGCCGCCGTTCGCGAGGACGACTCCGGTATCCCGAACCCGAGCCTGCCAAAGCGACCCGCGTTTGCTCGCGGGAACACGTCGCTCTCGATTCCACCGGGAACGCGCACGCTCAAGATCTCCGTCACGCCGCGCGACAAGGCGGTGGAGCCCGCGGGCCGCACCACCGTCGACATCGAGGTGAAGGATGCAAAGGGCGCGGCGGTGCCCGGCGCAGAGGTCGCGGTCGTCGTCGTGGACGAGGCGATCCTCGCGCTCTCCGGCTACACGCTCCCCAACCCGGTGTCGGCGTTCTATCCGAGTCGCTCGGCAGGCGTCGCAGAGGCGGGCTCACGCCAGTACGTGATCCTGGCGAAGCCCAGCGCCACCAAGATGCAACAGGGTATGAACCAGGCCGAGGAGCGCAAGGGTGCGTCCAAGCAGAAGGATGGCGCGCCCGGCGGCGACCTCGGGCTCCGCGGCATGGGCGCCGGTGGCGGTGGTCTCGGGGACATCAGTGGGGGCTTCGGCAACGGCCACGGGCGGCTCGCCGGTGCGTCCGCTGCTCCGGCTGCGCAGCCTTCACAGGTCGCCCCGTCCGCGACCACCACCGCCATGGCGAAGCGTGCATCCAAGCCGAGCGCCAGTGAGGCTGCCGATGACAGGAACAGCCCGAGCGGGCGTCCCCCGACCGAGCCGATGGCCAACACGGCGATCGCGGTGCGCACCGACTTCTCCGCGCTTGCGGTGTTCGAGCCGTCGAAAATGACGGACGCGCGCGGCCACGTGGAGGTGCCCGTGAAGCTTCCGGACAACCTGACGCGCTACCGCGTCATGGCCATCGCGGTCGCCCACGAGCGTGAGTTCGGCTCGCAAGAGTCCACCATCACCGCACGACTGCCGCTCATGGTGCGTCCGTCGGCGCCGCGCTTCTTGAACTTTGGTGACAAGTTCGAGCTGCCGGTGGTGCTGCAGAACCAGACCGACAAACCGATGAGCGTCGCCGTGGCTGCGCGCTCGCTCAACGCGATGATCACGGATACGCCAGGCAAGCGCGTGGACATCGCCGCGAACGATCGCGTGGAGGTTCGCTTCCTCGCGTCCGCGGACAAACCGGGCAAGGCGCGCTTCCAGATCGGCGCCGGGGCCGGGAATTTCGCCGATGCCAGCAACATCGAGCTTCCGGTGTGGACTCCAGCGACGACGGAGGCCTTCGCGACCTACGGCGTGATCGACAACGGCGCCATCGCGCAGCCGGTGAAGATGCCGTCGCACGTGGTGACGCAGTTCGGCGGGCTCGAGATCACGACGTCCTCGACGGCCATGCAGGGCCTGACGGACGCGGTGCTCTACCTCGTGCACTACCCGTTCGAGTGCAACGAGCAGATCAGCTCTCGCATGCTCGCGATCGCGTCGTTGCGTGACGTGCTCACCGCCTTCAAGTCGAAGGAGATGCCTTCGCCCGCGGCCATGGAAGCCAGCATGCTGACCGACATGGACAAGCTGAAGACCCGCCAGAAGTGGGACGGCGGCTGGGCCTTCTGGTGGGGCGAGGAGTGGCCGTACCTCTCCATCCACGTCTCGCACGCGCTCGCTCGCTCCGCGGCCAAGGGCTACAAGGTCGACGAGACCGTGAAGCAGCGCTCGCTCAGCTACCTGCGCAGCGTGGAGAACCACATCCCGCACTGGTACGACATCGAGACCAGACGCGCGATCATCGCGTATGCGCTCTACGTGCGACGGCTCTGGAAGGATGCGGACCCCGCGCGGGCGAAGCGCCTCATCGCGGAGTACGGCGGCGCCGACAAGATGAACCTCGAGGCGCTCGGCTGGATCTGGCCGACGATCAGCGAGGACAAGAACAGCGTGCAGGACAACGCGAAGATCCGCATGGCTGTCGCAAACCGCGTGACAGAGACCGCGGGCGCCGCGCACTTCGTGACCTCATACGGTGACGGCGCGTATCTCCTGCTCCACTCCGACCGCCGTGCGGACGGCGTCCTGCTCGAGGCGATGATCGTCGACCAGCCCGAGAGCGATCTCATCCCGAAGCTCGTGAAGGGCCTCCTGAACCACCGCAAGGCTGGCCGCTGGGGCAGCACGCAGGAGAACGCGTTCGTGCTCCTCGCGCTCGACAAGTACTTCAACAAGTACGAATCGGTCACGCCGGACTTCGTCGCGCGCGTGTGGCTCGGCGAAAAGTACGCGGGCGACCACACCTTCAAGGGTCGCTCCACGGACTACAGCCAGATCGACGTGCCGATGCAGTTCCTCGCGGACCTGAAAGAGGGCAACCTCACCGTCTCCAAGGAAGGCGCGGGCCGCTTGTATTTCCGGCTCGGCATGCAATACGCGCCGGATGATCTCCGCCCGCCGCCCACGGACCAGGGCTTCACCGTCAACCGCACGTACGAGTACGTGGAGGACGACGGCGACGTGAAGAAGGACGCCGACGGCGTCTGGCACTTCAAGGCCGGCAAGAAGGTGCGTGCGCGCGTGACGATGGTCGCGCCCGCCCGTCGCTATCACGTCGCGCTGGTCGACCCGATCCCGGCAGGCATCGAGCCCATGAACCCGGCGCTCGCGGTGACGGGGACCATTCCCCAGGATCCGAACGCGCAGAAGAACGCAGACCCCTACTGGTACTGGCACTCCACCTGGTACGAGCACCAGAACATGCGGGACGAGCGCGTGGAGGCGTTCTCCTCCCTCGTGTGGGAAGGCGTCCACGAATACGTGTATACTGCACGCGCCACCACTCCGGGCACCTTCATCGTCCCGCCGCCCAAGGCCGAAGAGATGTACAGCCCCGAGGTCTTCGGCCGCGGAGCCGGAGACAAGGTCGTCGTCGAGTAGCCTAGAATCCTGCGACGGCGGCTGGGGTGTATGACGCGGGCGTGCCGCGCGTGCAGGGGCGGGCGCGGAGTTCCGTCACGAAAACTTCTGCGTTGCTTCCCTTCGTCGACGTCGGCCACCACTGACGCTACCTTCGGGGCCATGAGCCAGTGGCAACCGGGGAACACGATCGCGGAGCGATATGCGATCACCCACCTCGTCGCGGAAGGACGGCGCGAGCGATACCTCGGAAACGACGCCAGCACCGGACACACGGTGTGCATCGAGCTGTTCCCTTCCGACAGCATCGCGGGTCCCGATGGCATCGCCGCGTTCCGGCGCTCCGTCGAGCTGTCGATGGAGGTCGCGAGCAACCACGTCGTGCGTCCACTCCACGTCAGCAGCGATCACGGGTTGCCGTTCATCGTGTGGGAAGACGTCGTCGGCCGGCCCGCCGATGAGATCGTGATGGACGGTCTGCCGTTGACGCCCCGCGACGCCGTGGACGTGGTCGCACAGGCCGCGCTGGGGCTTTCAGCGATGCATGCGCGAGGCGTGCTGCACCTCGCGGTGAGTCCCAAGAACCTGGTGGTCGGCCGCACGCCGTTCGGCGCCCCACTGGTCAGGGTGCGCGGCATGGGCATTTTACAAGCAGAACGCGACGGCTCCGGCGCCAAGCGCATGCCGTACGAGTCACCGCTCTACCTGGCGCCAGAGCAGCTTCGAAACGACCCCAACACGGGCCCGCCGGCCGACGTGTGGGGACTCGGCGTGACGCTCTTCGAGCTCACCACAGGGCAGCTCCCGTTCGTCGGGGAGAACCTGGCCGAGCTCTTCAAGCACGTACTCGAGGGCGAGCCGAAGCGCATGATCGCGCTGCGGCCGGACGCTCCCCCTGCCCTCGAGGCGTTTGTCGATTCGCTCTTGCAGAGAGACGTGAGCGCTCGCCCGACCGCGCGCGCCGTGGCCGAGGCGCTGAGCCCGCTGGTCTGCGGCTGAAGGTCTTGACGCGTTGACAGTCTCCGCTGGCCAGGGCATACCCGCGGTCGATGCGCACCCATCCGCGGCCAGAATCCAGGCTATTTCAGGTGCTGTTGCTACTGAGCGCGGACGTCAGAAGCTCGCGCCCATCGTGAGCGTCGCGCCGTCCTTCGTGGCGCTGCCGCCGAGGAGGAGGTGCTCGTACCGCTCCGCGCGCTCGTGCGCGATGCTGTCGAGGAGAAACATCGCTGCGCCCTGGACCACGAGTCCGGTGCCGACACCTTGCAGCGTCTTGTCGTGGTCGTGAAGCCCGGCGCCGACGAGCCCGATGCCCGTGATCGCAACGGCGGTCTCGAACAGCTCGATTCCGACGAAGAACCGGTTCACCGTGCGCACACGAGCCCGCTCCTGCTGCAAGAAAATCGACGGGTTCTGCGCGATGAGCTCCTTGTTGGCTGCGATGCGCCCCAGAGGCCGTGCGAACGAGAGCACCGCGACCACCGACTCGATGACGCCGACGATGAAGATCGGATAGCTGGCCGCGCGCTCGAAAGGCTTGTCGAGCGCGTAGAGTCCAGTGCCCATGGTGAGCCCCGCCAGGCCTGCCATGCCCCACCCATAGCCCTGGTTCCTCTCGCCCATGAAGTACGTGCTCATCGCGTCCGTGAGCTCGGGTACCGTCGGCTCGTGCGCGGCGTCAGAGGCCTGCACCGTGGGCGACGGCTGCGGCGCAGGCAATGTCTCTTCAGCGTGCGCCACGCCGATGGTTCCGAGCAGCAAACCAGAGGCGATCGCGGCGGTCTTCGTGAGGCGCATGCGCGCAGCGTACGGGGAGTGCGGCGACAATAAAAGAGGCTATGCTTCGCGGCATGCCGCATCCCGACACCCGCGCGAAGGTCATCATCCGGCACGTCCCGAGCTACGATCCACAGCGCATTCGCACGGTCGTTCGCGAGGCACTGGAGGAGCTCCACCTGCGACCCCACGGACGCACCTTGGTGAAGCCGAACGTGGTCGCTGCGGGCCCGCTCTTCGAGCACGCGCACACACGCGTGGAGTTCACCGAGGGCCTGCTCCTTGCGTTGCAAGATCGCGGCGAGGGCAACCTGGAAGAACTGGCCGTGGGTGAGCGGTGCGGCATCACCGTCCCCACGCGCTACGCGTACGAGGCCGCCGGCTACGATCCGATGCTCGAGCGCGTCGGCGTCAAGCGGTACTGCTTCGACGAGGTCCCACAGGTCGAGATCCCGCTCACGCACGAAGGGCGCCTCCGCGACTTCCTCTTCACGCCGGAGCCCGTGGCCAAGGCGGACTTCTTCGTCAATGCGCCCAAGTTCAAGGCGCATCCGTGGACCACCGTGACGTTCTCGATGAAGAACTACATCGGTATCCAGGACGACCGCCATCGCCTCATCGATCACGATCACGCGCTCAACAAGAAGGTCGCGGACCTCCAGTACATCGTCCAGCCGCAGTTCATCGCGATCGACGCGATCATCGCCGGGGAAGGGCGCATGCTCACGCCCATCCCCAAGGAGCTCCGCCTCGTGATCATGGGCAACAACCAGGTCGCGTTCGACAGCGTGTGCTCGCGCATCATCGGACTCGACCCGCACGACATCGAGCACATCCAGCTCGCGCACGAGCGCGGCTTCGGCCCCATGGAGATGAGCGAGATCGCCCTCTCTGGCGACGTCACCTTCGAAGAGGCAAAGGAGCGCGCCAAGGGCTTCCGCTGCGGTCTCATCCGCGTCGAGAAGTACTTCGAGGGCACGAACATCAACGCCTACTCAGGACCGCCGCCCGGCCACGACGAGAAGGGCTACTGCTGGGGCGGCTGTCCCGGCGTCCTCGAGGAGGTCATCGAGATCCTCCGTCTGTACGACACCGAGTGCGACAAGAAGATGCCCAAGATCCACATGGTCTTCGGCGACTACAAGGGCCCGCTCGACATCCGCCACGGCGAGAAGGTCGTCTTCATCGGCGACTGCGTGAAGTGGGACGGCCAGATCGACGGCGAGCTCGTGCAGATCACGAGCAAGTACAAGGATCGCAGCGGAATCGATCCTCACGACGTCAAGGCGAACGACATCTACGTGAAGATGGCCGCCATGACGGCGAAGATCATGGAGGCGAAGAAGCGCCCGTTCATCCGCCTGGACGGCTGCCCGATCAGCATCGCGGAGATCGTGCTGCTCTTGTCGGAGCTCGGTGGGATCCAGAACCCATACTTCGACAAGCGTCAGATCGTCGGGTTCAACCGGTCCTACCTCACGTGGCGCGCTGTGCTCGCGTGGAAGCGCATGCGCGGCGAGCCGTACCAGATCCATGGCGCGACCACGCGCGGAGCCGCTGCGCCGGAGCTTCCGTAGAGCGCTATTTCAGCGTGTCGGGTACGGGATGCACGTAGAACGCGCCGGTCACGTGCGTACCCGGCAGGTCCTCGCCGTGCGGCGGAAAGTCGCACACGAACGAGGCCTGGAACATCGTGCTGTCGTCTTCGATCGGCATGACGTCGCACGTGACCGTCCCGAATGGCTGCTGCACGCAGTCGCATGACGGGCAGCCGCAGTCGCCTTGCCACGACGAGAGCGTGCCTTGCGCGTGCACGGCCGTCGCTGTCACTCCCGGGTCGCGCGTGGGAATGAGCGTGAAGCTCCAGTCGTCGTTGCTTCGCACCTCGCACGAGAGGTAGTCGGCGCGCCCGCTGCCCTCGATCAGCCCCATCGCTTTTCCCACGGCCAGCGGAAACGAGGGGGCTCCGGTCGCGCGCAGCGAGCACTGACCGAGCACGAGGGACGTCGCCGACGGCTTGGTCCCGTTCGAGCCGTCACTCCCCGAACCGCCGCTGGCACCTCCGCTGCCGAAGCCGCCGCCCTGGCCGCCACCACCTCCGCCGCCGTTGGTCCCATCGCCGTTGGAGCCGTTCGAGCCGTTCGCGCCTTGCCCGCCGGACGTGGTGCCGGTCGCCGGATCAGCGGTCCCGTCGTCTGTGGGCTGGATGCGGCCACCGCACGCGACGAGCAGGATGATCGCGGCCGCGAGGAGGATCGTTCGACTCATGCAACGCTCTTGGGATGAGCGCGTGGCGGTCGTCACGAAATCGAGCAGGCGTTACGCGATCTACTTCACGACCGGCGGACGGCAGCCAGCGTCGCCGCAATCGCTGGACAGCGAGAGGACGACCTTCCCGGCTCTATCGAGGAGCTCAACCCGGTTGGGGCACGCCGAGGCACGCACGTCGAGCGTGATGGTCTTCTCCGTCGCGGGGCCCGCGTCGCCGAGCAGGTTGATGTCGACGCGCTTGGGTGCGCCAGGCGCGGACAGATCGTAGATGTCGAAGCTCGCCTGGTAGGCCTGGAGCGTACCGCGCGCGATGTCGCCGTTCTGGTCTCGCACCAGGAAGAAGAGCCTGCACCCTGGCGCGAACTCGATCCCGATCGCATCGGACGGGCCGAACGGGCTCGCTCCGCAGTAGAGCCACTGTCCGGCGGTCGCCGCCTCGAGCTCCTCCTGGGTCGCGAGCGCGTAGAGCGGACCGAACGCGTCGCTGCAGCCGCCCGTACAGGTATTTCCGCGCAGCGACATGAGGTCCGAGTCGACCCAGTTCGCGCAGCCGTAGCCCGACGGAAAGACGCTGCCGTCCGTCGCGACGACAGCGGGCGTGATCGGCGCGGCATCGTTCGTGCCCACGTCCACGGTCTGCCGCGCGCACGAGACCGACGTCACGACGATGGCGAGCATCGCGACCGCGGTCATCGCGCCGACACCGCGTACGAGGAGCCGCATCATGGCGCGTCCTTCTTGGGCGGGGCGCTGGGCGCTTCCGTGGCGGCGCTGACTGCGGGGAGGAGCATGCTGTCCGGGTAAGTCTGCTTGAACCTGGCCGCGCGCGCCCGTGCTTCCGGCAGTTTTCCGCTCTGTGCGAGCGCCTGCACGTAGAGGGCCTCGCGCTCCTCCGCCAGCGCCCCGCGCGGGAAGCGCTGCTCGTGCGCCTTCGCGGCGACCACTGCCGCGGCCGGATCCCCGCGCCCGAGCGCAGCGCGTGCGCCGTCGAGCATCGTGCGCTCCGCGGAGAGATCGCGCAGAGGACCGACCTTCGCGGCAGAGCCGGCCGATGGCGTCAGCGCGGGGCCTTCGACGATCTCCGTCGACGCCGCGGGCAGGACGGGCTGGAGCGTGCGCGGCGCGGAGCGTTGCGGAGGTGTGGCGGCGGGCCGAATACTTGTATTCTGCACGTTTTCATGGCCGCCGACGCCGACCAGAGGCCGCACGCCGAAGCCAAGAGCCGCGCCGAGAACGAACGTGACCCCCATGCCCACGATGCCGCTAGCCGACATGGTCGACATGGCGGACCGGCCAGCGCTTCCCCCTCCTCCTCCGCCGCCACCACCGCCGCCAGCACCAGGTGAAAGCGCGGCGATGCTCGACGTCACGCGACCGGAGAGGCGCGTGCGTCCGTCGTCCTTCATCTGCACGAGGGCGGAGCCTCCGCGCAGGAGTGCGAGCGCGTCGTCGTCGAGCGCCGGAAGGTCGGGCAGGTCAGGGACCTCGCTCATCGTGCCTCCTTCGACTTGATGCGCTTCGCGGCCGCCGTGAACTCTTCGCGCGCGAGGCGCAGGCGCGAGTAGGCGGTGTTTGCGGGGATGCCGAGCGAGTCGGCGATCTCGTGCATCGGCACGCCGTCGAGCTCGAAGAGGATGAAGACCCCGCGGCGATCCTCGCTGATGGACTCCAGCGCCGAGAAGAGAACGCGCTGCTGCTCGTGCTCCACGAGGAGCTCGTCAGCGGCCTTCCCCTGCGCCGCGCCGTCCTTTTCCACGAACACAAGGACCTTGTGACGCGATAGGCGCCGGTAGTCGGACGAGAACCGGAAGGCGAACGCGAAGAGCCACGGACGGATGGGCCGCGACGGCTCGTACGTGGCCCAGCGCTTCCAGACCTCGACGAACAGGTCGTGCGCCACGTCCTCGACGTCGCGCGGGGCGACCCCAAGCCGGCGCAGGGACGTTGCGACGTACCCAAGCTCGGTCTCGAAGACTCGCTGGAATGATGAGACATCGGCGCGCACGACCTCCGGGACCATACCCGTCTTTTGCTTGGGATGAGCGCGGGCGTTTCGTCAAAGAAAGAGGTAGCCCACATGCGCTGAAACAAGCCCCATCAGCGCGTTCGACGCCCAGACGGTCTGCCCGTTGATGTCGAGCGAGAACGGCGTGATGGGAAACAGGAGGTCCGCGGTGGCACGCACGAACGCGCCTGCACCGAGCTGCAACGTGAGACCAGCACGTGGCCCGACCGCCGCGAAGAAGAGGCTCCGCGAACGCGGGCTCGTGATCCCCGTGGACTCTCCATGCGCATCGCCCAGGAGCGAGAGAGCGCATAGCGACGCTGGCCCTAGATGGCCGCAGGCCGCGACGGGCACAAGAAGGAGACGCGTGGACACCTTGCCACCTTGGCTCGTGGAGGACTCGGTCGGGAGCTGCGCCAGGAATCCGGTCTCTGCGGACGCGAACCGGTAACGCACGGCCGCGGCGAGCGAGAGCTGCGGGGCGACGTCGGGGCTCATGCCCACGGACGCGCCGCCCCCGATGCCGAGGGAGGGCTGCCATCGTGTCGAGGGAGGCGGTTGGGGTGGAGGTGGAGGCTGAGGTGGAGGTGGAGGTGGAGGGGCCGGAGGTTGGGCCGGAGGTTCCAGCGGAGGCGGGTCGTCGGGGGGTGGTGTGCCTGGTGGGCGTGTGAGGCTCAGGGGATCGAGTGCGATGCTCATCGAGAGCGCCATGGTTCGCGCGATGTCTCCGCAGTCCGCGCTCTGGCTCTCGAGGTGACGCACGCCGCGCGTCACGCCGTCGGAGCCGATCAGCTTCACGTCTGCGACGAAGCCGGGCGCGCCGCGACGCACCTCCGCGAAGAGCGTGTTGTCGGCGACGACACGAAACGGCTTGTATCCAAGGCGATTCTCTACCTCGGTGCGCAGCGCGTCTTCGTCCGGGCAGATCTCCGCACCGGGCGAGCGCACGTAGACGAGCTTCGCCGTGGGCATGGCATGTGCGACGTTCGCCACGAGAAGCGACGCGAGCGCGATCGTCAAGGCAGCCTTGTGAGCGCGGCGCATGAACGCTACGGGCTCGTGGCCGCCAGCGCGACCTGGACGGCCGCGATCTCGGCGCCCCGCTCTATCCCGTCCGCGATGTCCGCCCGGTCGTCCTCGTCCACCGGCCTCATCATACATGGTACCGTTTGGGACCATGCGAATCGCGTGTGTCGGCGGCGGTCCCGGAGGCCTGTATTTCGCCATCCTGATGAAGAAGCTCGACCCGAGCGTCACCATCACGGTGTTCGATAGGAACCCGCCCGGCGAGACTTGGGGATGGGGCGTCGTCTTCTCCGACGAGACGCTCGAGTACCTCGCCGACAACGACGAACCCACGCACAAGAAGATCACAGCGGAGTTCGCGCACTGGGACGCGATCGACGTCCACTTCAAGGGCGAGGTCGTCCGCTCCTCTGGTCACGGATTCTCCGGCGTGTCGCGCCACACGCTCATCCGCATCCTTCGCGAGCGCGCACAGGAGCTCGGCGTCACGCTCACGGATCGCACCGAGGTCGACACCCTGCCACCCGGCTTCGATCTCTACGTGGCGTCCGACGGCCTCAACAGCAAGCTCCGCGCCGCGAGCGAGGGCGTCTTCAAGCCATCACTGGAGAAGCGCACGTGCAAGTTCATCTGGCTTGGAACTCCGAAGATCTTCACGTCGTTCACGTTCGTCTTCGAGCCCTTCGCGGATGGCTTCTTCCAGGTCCATGCGTATCCGTTCTCGAAGACGCGCTCCACGTTCATCGTGGAGACGGATCCCGCGACGTGGGAAGCCGCCGGTCTCGACACGATGGACGAGCCCGCGCAGCTGGCCTTTCTCGAGAAGCTCTTCGCGAAGTACCTCGGCGGCGAGAAGCTGCTCTCCAACAAGAGCACCTGGATCCACTTCCACACGCTGAAATGCGCCGCGTGGAGCCACGACAACGTCGTTCTTGTCGGCGACTCGGCGCACACTGCGCATTTCTCCATCGGCTCTGGCACCAAGATGGCCATGGAGGACTCCATCGCGCTCGCGAAGGCGCTCCGTGCAAACGGGAACGACGTGAAGTCCGCGCTCGTCGCATACGAGGCGGAGCGCCGCCCGATCGTGGAGCGCACGCAGGCCGCCGCGCAGGACAGCCTGCTCTTCTTCGAGCACGTGAAGCGCTACAAGAGCTTCGAGCCGCTCGCGTTCATGACGCGCCTCCTGACGCGCAGCAAGCGGATCGGCTACGAGAACCTCAGCGTGCGTGACCCGGTGCTCATGTCGAAGGTGACGGACACCTTCGCGACAGCGTCTGCTGCGGTGGTGAGCGGCGGCACTGTGGTGAAGGCGAGCAACGCGGCGGCGCCGCCGATGTTCCAGAAGATCACTGCGCGCGGCGTCACGCTCGAGAACCGCGTCGTGGTCTCCCCCATGTGCATGTATTCTGCAACCGATGGGACGCCGGACGAGTTCCACCTGGTGCACTACGGCAGCCGCGCGATCGGCGGCGCGGGCCTCGTCATCTCCGAGATGACCAACGTGTCGGCGGACGCGCGCATCACGCCGGGTTGCACGGGCATGTACACGGACGGTCACGTGGCGGCCTGGAAGAAGATCACCGACTTCGTGCACGCGCGGTCCAGAGCGAAGATGGGCATCCAGCTCGGACACGCCGGCCGCAAGGGCTCCACCAAGGTCCCGTGGGAGGCGCAGGACGCGCAGCTGGACTCCGGCAACTGGGAGCTCATCGCGCCCTCCGCGCTCCCCTACCTGCCGAAGAACCAGACCCCGCGCGCCATGACCCGCGCCGACATGGAGCGCGTGACGGCGGACCACGTGCTGGCGGCGAAGCGCAGCATCGACGCAGGCTTCGACTGGCTCGAGCTGCACATGGCCCACGGCTACTTGCTCGCCACGTTCCTGTCGCCGCTCACGAACCAGCGCACGGACGAGTACGGCGGCTCTCTCTGCGCGCGCCTCCGCTACCCGCTCGAGCTCTTCGACGCCGTGCGCGACGCGTGGCCGAAGGACAAGCCCATGAGCGTGCGCATCTCCGCCACGGACTGGGCGGAGGGCGGCATGACGGGCGAGGACTCCGTCGAGATCGCGCGCGCACTCAAGGACCACGGCGCCGACTTCATCGACGTCTCGACCGGTCAGACCGTCGCGCACGGCCGCCCCGCATTCTACGGCCGCATGTTCCAGACCCCGTTCGCGGACCAGATCCGGAACGAGGTCGGCGTTCGCACCATGGCCGTTGGCAACATCACCACGGCCGATCAGGTGAACACCATCCTGGCGGCAGGACGGGCGGATCTGGTGGTGCTGGCGCGTGGGCACCTGCGCGATCCCTACTTCACGATGCACGCAGCAGAAGAGGCTGGATTCGCGGGTCTGGCGTGGCCACCGCCCTACGGGCTCGTCCGTCCGATGCCGAAAAACAGCTAAAAACGCTGCAAAACCTGCCGTCAAACGAAGCGGGCCATCGATGTACACGCCGCGAACGCCGCGGAAATAGCTCTGGGCCACCGCGAAAGATGTGGTATCAAAGCTGCGCTTTGCAGGGCCTCCGCCTGCTCTGCCTTCCCGGGGTCGTAGCTCAGCTGGGAGAGCGCATCCATGGCATGGATGAGGTCAGGGGTTCGATCCCCCTCGACTCCACAGCAGTTCCCTCGTTCTTTCGATCACGCGAACGGGTTTCTCACTCGACGGTGGCGAGCGGCCTCAGTCGAGGCCCAGGCGTTTCTTCATTTTCTGGAGGCCGAAGCGAGAGACTCCGAGGAGCGTGGCGGCTCGGGTTTGATTTCCGTTCGTCTGGCGGAGCGCCTCTTTCAGGGCTTCGGTCTCGAGCTCATCGATTCGTGCGCGGAGCGTTCCCTGGCCCCTGCCCTTGGTGCGTGAGACCTCCTCCGAAAGCGCGTCCACGTCGATCACGCGATCACACAGCACGACAGCACGGCGTACTTCGTTCTCCAGCTGCCGCACGTTGCCTGGCCACGCGAACGACGCGAGCTTCCGCATCGCCGCTGGCGTGATCGCAAGGTCACGATCGGGCCCGTACTTCGCGATGAAGTGCGTGACCAGCGCGGGGATGTCCTCGCGGCGCTCGCGGAGCGGGGGCACGCGGACCTGGATGACGTTGAGCCGGTAGAAGAGATCCTCGCGGAAGAGCCCCTGCTCCACCATCTTCGGCAGATCACGGTGGGTCGCACACACGATCCGCACGTCCACGTGGTGTGCTTTGTTGCCGCCCACGGGGCGCACCTCGCCGTCTTGCAGCACGCGTAGCAACTTCACTTGCATGCCGGGGGACATCTCGCCCACCTCGTCCAGGAAGAGCGTGCCGCCGTCCGCCACGTCGAAGAGGCCGACCTTTGCGGACACGGCGCCAGTGAACGCGCCCTTCGCATGACCGAAGAGCGTCGACTCGAGCAACGGCTCCGGCAGCGAACCGCAGTTCTCGCCGACGAACGCGCGACCGCTGCGCGCGCTGGCCTCTGCGATCGCCCGCGCGACCAGCTCCTTCCCAGTTCCGGACTCGCCCGCGATGAGGACGGGCACGTCGCTCTTGCCCACGCGACGCACCAGCGACGCCACCGTCCGCATGGCCATGCTGTCCCCGACCATGCCGGAGATGTGCGGGCCTTCGACCTGCGCGAGCCGCTCCGTCACCACGGAGAGCTCCTTCTCGCGCTCGAACAAGAGCGACGCAAGCCGCGCCTGCGCACGCTCCGCTCGCCGGGTCATGCGGCGCAGGGACGCGCGAATGCGCGCATCGCGGATCGAGATCGCGGAGAGGTGGCCGATGAGCTCCGCCCAGAGCAGCTCTTCACGACCGAACGCGCCCTTCTTCTGCCGATCGTCCAGATACACCACGCCCACGCACGCGCCCTGCGCGACCAGCGGCACAGCGAGCACGCTGCGCAGCCCGAGCGCATGCACCGAGCCCTGCACGTTCCCGCTCTGTGCCCACGCGTCGTCCGCGACGACAGTGACCATCTTCTCGAACGCGCGCGTGGCCATGCTCATCGAGAGGCGCTGCGTCTCACCACCGCGCAGATCCTCGCGGGCGATGTTTCGCGCCGACCGGACCTTCAGCGTACCGTCCGGCGCAGGCAAGAGGAGCACGCCGCGCTCCACCCCAGACCAGAGGACCATCGCGTCCAGCGTCATCTCGCAGAGCTCACGCAGGCTCTCGCGGGCGGAGAGCGCGCGTGTGATCGAGAAGAGCTCACCCAGCTTGGCCGACGGCAGCGTGAGCCCGCGCGCCTCACCCCGCTGCATGACCCACGCCTGCCCCAGAAAACGGCTCTTGTATGCGGGCGGGACCGTGACCTCGGTCATCGCGCACAGTCCCGCGAGCAGGTGCTCGAAGCGGCCTGCGGCCTCCCTGTCACCAGCGCGGAGCGCGAGCTTCTGACCGCGCTCCCACGCCGTGGCGCGCACCTGCGCTGGTGCGCTGCGCCCCGTGAGGCCCAGGAGCCCGTCGGTGATTTCGCGTGCATTCTGCAACGAATCGAGAGACTGCTCCGCGCGCGCGCGCAGGTATTCCAGCCGCGCAGTCACGCTCGCGGTGGCGGCCAGAGACTCCGCCTCTGCAAGCAGGTCGCCCGTCAGCGGTCCGCGACAGAGCGCTCGGAGCGTGTCCTCGGCGCCCAGCCCGCGCGCAGCGACGAGCGCGGTCCTCGCGAGCTCGTCACGGCCGGGCGCGTTCGCGCCCATCAGATCGATCCGGATCAGGTCTGCGTAGAGCGAGCAACGCGCGTCTCTCGCCTCGATCGCGCGCTCCTTCGCCTCGCGAAGCGCGGTGAGCGCCTCGAAGGTCGCGCCAGCGTTCGTGAGCGCGCCTGCGCGGGCCAGCCACGCGCGCGCGGAGAGGTGCCGATCACGTCCGCGTTCGCACAGCAGCACGGCGCGCGTGGACGCGGACAGCCCGCGCCCCACGTCGCCCAGGTCCAGCGCAGCCGCGGCCTCGCCCGTGCGATACGTGGCCTCGTCGGAGACGGCGCCCACCGCTACGGATGCCTCCACCGCGCGACCGAACGCGGCCAGCGCTCCCGCCGCCTCACCCTCTGCGTGGCGCAGCATGCCGAGGAGCCCGAACAGGCGGGCGCTCGTGCCTTCGCGCAGGAGCGCCTTCTCCACCGTGCGCAGGCCCAGGTCGATCTCGCCCTTCGCATAGTGACAGAGCGCGGAGATCTCGGCGGCCTCCGCCCCGCCCAGATTCGCCTCGTGCGCGCGTGCCTCGTCGTATCGAGAGAGCTCCCACGCGACACGCGCCAGCACGAAATGCGCACGGTTTCGCGCCTCCGTTGCGTTGGGAGTGGAGCTCGCAAGCACGCGCTCCGCAAGCGCACGAGCGCCCTCGCGATCTCCTGTCCGCCGCCGAGCCTCCGCCGTGAGCGCGACGATCTCCGGCTCTTCACGCTGCGACAGCACCAGCGCCGCGCGCGCCGCCTGCCCCGTTGCAAGCAGGCGCTCCCCCAGCGCAAGAAGCAGCGGCGACGGCGACGACGCGGCGCGAGCCTCCACCGCACGCAGCGTGCGCTCCGTGACCGTTCGCATCGAGAGCGTGCGAAGAAGAAGGAGGTCGGAGTCCTGCGTTGTCCCCAGCGGGGGAGCGGCCTCGGTGCGCGGAGCGGCGCCCGCATCGGCCGAGAAATCCGCGGGCGTGAACGCTGCGGGCGAAAGATGCGACGACAGCGCGAGGAGCCGCTCGGCGAGCTCTGGTTCGGGCATCTCGTCAGGCACCAGGCTCGTCGCGCCGGGACCGGAGATGCGCGTGAGCCACCGCGCGCGCCCAAGGGAGTCGAGCGCACCGAGCTCCGCGCCGCCTTCGCCGTCCACGCAAGAAAGCGCGGCGCGAGCTTCGACCACCCACACGCGCGGCGGGCCGTCGAGCCTGACGATGGCCGGCAAGAACAGGTCTGCGCGACGACACAAGAGGTAGTGACGCGCGATGCTCGCCTGGCGCGACAGCGACGCCTCCTCCTCGCTGTCCACGAGCCCCAGCAGCGCGCCGAGCTCCGTGGCGACGTAGCTCGCCGGTGGACGCGCGCCGGGGAGCGGTGATGCGATCGCGAGGAGCAAGCGCGTGAGCGGCGTGGCCTTCTCCCCGGCGAGCGCGCGCATCAGCGCTTCGTGCGGCGACGGCGCATGCGCGACGGAGGGAAACAGGAGCTCACCGAGCACGAGCCCCAGCTGGAACACGTCCGTCTCGGGCGAGACCAGCAAAGACGCGTTCGGCTCCGCATACCGCGGTGTCAGCCCCGCACGAGGCGAGGCGGGCGTGGCTCCGAGCGAGAGATCGATCAGCGTGGCTGCGCGCTCCTCCGCCGCATTCGTCTTCGGGCACCGCGCGCCAACAAGGATGTTCGCGGGCGTGACATCACCGTGAACGGCGTCCGCCTCGTGGAGCTCCGTCAGCGCAGATGCAACAGCGTGCCCCACGGCCAGCGCGAGCACATCGCCACGCGCACCCTGAGCAAAGCGGCGTTCCTCTGCGGCCACGCCGAGCGGCTCGCCCTTCGTGAAGGCAAGCGCGAGGTACGTGCGCCCCGCGTCGTGACCGAACGCGACGAGCCCCGGCCCCCATCGCCTCCGCAGACGCGCCGACAGCTCCGCCTCGCGCAGCAGGATCTCTTCATGCCCCGCGTGCGCGATCTTGAGCGCAACGCGGACGCCACCGGGCCCGCGCGCATCCAGCACGAGCGCCGCGCCACCATGACCAAGCCGGCCAACGATGGTGAATGACGCCACGGCGCCGGGGATCTCGGCGGAGGGACCTGTCAGCTGAGTTGGCGCCATGCGAACGCCTGAAAACGTCGCACGAGAGGCCGGACCCGTCAACCTGGTTGGCGGCGGAAGCGCCGGTCAGAGGTCAGGGGAAGTCAGGGGGGGTCAGCGGGGGTCAGAACTTGATGCCGTTTTCGCCGCGGTGCTTCCACCACTTCCAGCCGAAGTATGCGGCGGGCACGGCCAGCACAACGCCGGCCACGGGCGCGAGGAGCACGCCCGCCGCAACAGCTCCGGCAGTGGTGACTCCGGCGACAACGCCCTTCTTCTTGGATTCGGTGAGGACTTCGCTGCGCGTTTTGCTCATGGGCTCTTTCCTAAGAATGACGATGCGGAGGGTGCACGTCAACCCCTCTGGAGAGCCCGATTTGGAGAGCCCAGACTTCACGGCCTGCACAGAAGGGCGGGAGGTTTGGGCGCGTTGCGCTATCCATACGATGTGAAACCGCTCTTCACCTTTGGTTTGCTCACATGCGCCCTTGTCACGACCTCTGCCATCTTCGTTGCCTGTGGCACCGATGGCGGCTCGGTGTTCGACCAGAAGGACGGGGAGTCGGATGGCGGCAACGGAGGCGAGGGCTCGATCGATCCATTCGGTCACGGCGATTCGGGTCTCGGTGACGGCGCGAAGCCGTGCGTGAACCTCTGCAAGCAGCAGGTCGTGTGCGACGGCGGCAAGGTCACGTCCATCAGCGGGAAGGTCTATGACCCCGCGGGCAAGGTGCCGCTCTACAACGCCGTGGTCTACGTGCCCAACGCGCCCGTCGATCCGATCACCACCGGCGCCACGTGCGACAAGTGCGGCGCAGTCTCCGGTGAGCCGCTCGTCACTGCGATCACGGATGCGACGGGCTCGTTCAAGCTGGTGAATGTCCCCGTGGGCAAATCGATCCCGCTCGTGGTGCAGGTCGGCAAGTGGCGTCGCCAGATCGTGATCCCGGAGGTCAAGGCCTGCACGGATCTGCCCATCACGGATCCGCAGACCATCCGCTTGCCGAAGAACCAAGCCGAAGGCGACATGCCGCAGATGGCCATCGCCACCGGCGCATCCGACCCCTTCGAGTGCTTGCTCCTCAAGATGGGGATCGACCAGGCGGAGTTCACGCCCGACAACGCAATGAAGGACGGACGCGTCCACTACTACCAGTCCAATGGCGTGGACCTCAGCCCGAAGGGCCCGGACGCCGACGGCCTCTGGAACGACCTCGCCAAGATGAAGAAGCACGACATCATCATGCTTCCATGCGAAGGCGAGCCCATCGCCAAGCCGGATCTGGACGGCGGTGTCTCGCCCAAGGGCAACCTCGCCGCGTATGCGAACGCCGGCGGCCGCGTGTTCACGACGCACTACGGCTACGTGTGGCTCGCGGGCGCGGGCGCGGACGCGGGTGATCCGACGGGCCCGTTCATCTCGACCGGCACGTGGAAGGGCGAGTACCCCATCATCGAGGCGAACCTCAATCCGCCGTTCGACACGAAGATCGATCAGTCGTTCCCCAAGGGCGACGCCTACGCGCACTGGCTCATGAACGTGAACGCATCGACCACGCTCGGCCAGCTCACCGTGATCGAGTCGCGGCACGATCTCATCAAGGAGAACAACCCCCCGGCGCAGCGCTGGAACTACGAGGCGGACTTTCATGGCGAAGGCCCCGGCGTGATGCACATCACCTTCAACACGCCGCTCGGCGTCGCGGACGACAAGGTGTGCGGTCGCGT